>DXVZ01000158.1:0-842 GCA_019417125.1 Phascolarctobacterium sp. | reverse complement strand
GTTTCTATGTTAAAGCCTTACGGTGAGGCGGGGCTAAAACGTTTTTACCTTATTTTTGGCATGTGCGACGAAAGCTTTGCCATTAACAGCATGACGCGAGTACCAGACGGCGTAGACCGCGGCTGGTTTATGTTTTTTGTAACGCTTTTGAACCATATTTACTGGGTTGCGGGCGCAACTTTGGGAGCGCTTATCGGCAGCGCGCTGAATTTTGCCAGCAAGGGCATAGAGTTTGTGCTGCCTGCTTTGTTTTTGGTTATTCTTGCCGAGCAATGGTTAAGTGCCGATGCCCATGGCGCTGCTTTGACAGGGCTGGCAGCTTCGGTGGCGTGCCTGTTTATTTTTGGAACGGAAGCCTTTATGATACCTGCCATGCTTTTAATGCTGGCTGTTTTTGCCGTTATTAAAAGGAGGGCGCTGATATGACGATGACAGTGTGGCAAAGCGTGATAATGATTGCCGCCGTTATTGCGGCAACCGTACTGACGCGCTTTTTGCCTTTCCTTATTTTCGGCGGCGGGCGGCCTGTACCGCCATTCGTCAACTATCTCGGCAAAGTGCTGCCCTTTGCCGTTACGGGTATGCTGGTGGTGTACAGCTTAAAGGACGCGCCCTTTAACGCATGGCACGGGCTGCCGGAATTTGCCTGCGCCGCATTAACGTTGGTGCTGCATTTTTGGCGGCGCAGCATGCTGCTAAGCATTGCCTGCGGCACGGTTGCTTATATGTTTATAGTGCAAAAAATACTGTAATTTTTTACAATACTATTGTAAAACCCGGCGTGCCAAAAAGCCAATACTTAAAATAATAGATTGTTTATGTATATTAGGCCTGTCTCTTAT
>DXVZ01000157.1 GCA_019417125.1 Phascolarctobacterium sp. | reverse complement strand
TTTTTATTGCAGCTGCAAAAGCGCCACCGTTTCAATGTGGGCACACATGCCAAACATATCAACCGGCTGGGCTTTAACTGCCCGGTAGCCGTTTTCGGTTAAAAACGCCATATCGCGCGCCAGCGATGCCGGGTTGCACGATACGTACACAATTTTTTGCGGTTTAACCTGCGCAATAGCCGCCAAAACTTTTTTGTCGCAGCCTGCACGCGGAGGGTCAAGCAGCACTACGTCCGGCGTAACGCCGCTGCTCAAAAGCGCGGGCATTTCTACCGCAGCGTCGCCGCAGATAAACTGCGCGTTAGCAATGTTGTTTGCCGCTGCGTTTTCGTTGGCGTCTTTAATTGCCGGTTCTACAATTTCGATGCCATACACTTTGCGCGCCTTTTGCGCCAGGTACAGCGAAATTGTGCCCGTACCGCAGTAGCAGTCGATAACGGTTTCACTGCCCTGCAAAGCGGCAAAATCCAGCGCCGTGGCGTAAAGTTTTTTGGCCTGTGCGCTGTTTACCTGAAAGAACGACAACGGCGAGATGTTAAATTTTAAATTGCCGAGCCTGTCTTTTATGGTGCCTTTGCCGTACAGTACGCGGCTTTTGCTGCCCATTATAATGTTAGTGCGTTTTTTGTTAATGTTCTGTACAATACTTTTTAAGCCGTCCACTTCGGTTTTAAGCGTGGTTACAAGCTCGCCTGCGTGCGGAATATCGTAGCAGGCGGTGATAATTACCGCCATTACTTCGCCGGTTTTAACGCCCACGCGCCCCATTACGTGGCGCACCACGCCTTTGCCGGTTGCTTCGTCGTAAACGGGTATGTTAAATTTTGCCATCCAGCGGCGTACTGCCTGCATTATTTTGTTGTTGGCTTCTTTTTGGATAATGCAGCTTTCAATATCAATTACGTTGTGCGTCAGCGCGGCGTAACAGCCGATTTGGATTTTGCCCTGCACCCGGCTGACAGGAAACTGCATTTTGTTGCGGTAGTGCCACGGATTTTGCATACCCAAAACAGGCAGCACCTCGCAGCCTTTAATGTGACCGATGCGTTCCAACGCATCCTGCACCTGCCGGCGCTTAACTTGCAGCTGCCCTTCGTAGCTTAAATGCTGAAGCTGGCAGCCGCCGCAGCTTTCGTAATACGGGCATTGCGGTGTTACGCGCTGCGGTGACTGCACAACGATGTTTAAAATTTTGCCAGAAGCGTAGGATTTTTTTACCTGAAACAGTTTTACAGATACCGTTTCGCCAGGCAGCGCGCCGGGCACGAATACCGTAAAACCATCTGCCTTGCCGACGCCTTCGCCGCTGCTGCCAAGACCGGTTATGTTAAGTTCGATAATGTCATTTATTTTAAAAGGTGGTTGTTGTTTTGCCATTTTCTGCCTCAAATTTTATTATAAGCTGCCGTCCTGCATCCAATACAGCCTAACCGGCAGGTTGGATGCACCCGGCGGCGACCAGATAAAGCTGTAAGCGCCTGGCTGCAAATCGCCAAGTTTCAGTAAATCGTCATAGCTGTCGCCTATCGCCACTTTATCGTGCGGCAGCGGAATAAGCTTTTCTTCGCCTGTTTTTTTAAGCACGCCGTAACCAGCGAACAATCCCCCCAGGGGGTTTAAATACATAGCCGCCGGTTTGGTGCCGGTAATGATAAAGTTTACAGAATAAACCACGCCGTAGTTACCATAATTTACCGCCTCCAGCCCGGTTGTGCCGTCCTTGCCGCGCGCAAAGCCCTGTTCTTCGGAGGCAAGCTCCAGCATATATACTTTGCCGCTATCCGTATTCAGCGGCGCGGTTACGGTGTAGTTCCAGTCGGCATTCTCAAAGGTTCCGCGCAAAGGGTGCTCATCCATGGGCTGCACCGGCGCATACTCTTTGTATAAATCAATGTTATTTTTTTCATCGCACATAATTACGCTTACCTGCACTGGCTTATCAGTATGCAAATCAATGGTGCCAACTAAAAGCTGGGCTGGTTCCAGCACATAGCCTTTGCCGGTTAGCAGTTCGGCATTGTTGCCGAAGCCAAGGCTGCCTTCGTTTTTGCTGTGCGTACCCGAAAAATATTTTTGCTGGGTTTCTTTGCCCACTTTTAAATAATGCCAGCCTGCATTGCCGATGCTGTTGTTGGCAACGCTGTACTTAACCGGGCGCATTTGTTCGTTAGTAAGCACAACGGCAAGTTTTTTATTGGTATCCATTGCATTAACGTGATGAAAGAAAATGCGCACGTCACCGCTGACAGTATCGCGGTACAAAACACCGTTTTTATAAACCATTTCAGGACTGTCCGAAAATATCAGCGTCGAACCAGAAGCCGTTTTTTGCGCAGCAACTTCGGTGTAGTTTTCCGGCAGCCCGCGCCCCGTAATCAGCTCATCAGCAGCAAAAGCGGTTAACGGCAGCATTGCCATACACACCATTACAAAAGTTTTACAACAATTTTTAAGCTTCACAATTAACCTCCCATAAAATGTTTACTGTTTATTATACCATAATAAAATAAGGCAGGTATATTGGTTTTTAACTTATTAAAACAAAATATCATTATATCCTA
>DXVZ01000156.1 GCA_019417125.1 Phascolarctobacterium sp. | reverse complement strand
CATAACGGGTCATCAGTTTGTCGCCGCCAAAGGTGCCGTCGGGATAACCGTCAACAACACCTGCTGCAGCCAGTTTGTTTACTGCGTCATAAGCCCAATGACCTGCCGGTACATCGGAGAACGGGTTTGCGGCATAAGCGCTGGCGGTAACGCCGAGAGCCATAGCCATTGCGAGAACTAAAGATTTTTTCATTTTGCCATTCCTCCAGGGAAATAAATTTTTACCCTTTCAGAAACCTTTTGCGCAAAACTTTCCGCTTTGGTTTTTTATGCGCGAGTTGCCGTGTTTCCTCTGCACTTTAACCAATACAGTCCGCATTTTGCAAACGGTTTTTAAAAGGATGTGTACACTTTACCACAATTTCACAAAGCCGTCAACATTATTTTACAAATTTTAGTGAATTTTTATCATTTTTTTCTGCATACAAAAACAGGCAGCGCACAAAGCACTGCCTGTTTGTAATAAATTTTACATTATTTGTTAAAAGCGTCCGTCAAAGGCGGAATAATTTGTTTTTTGCGTGAGAGCACGCCCGGCAGGTAATAATGACCGGTGCTTTCCGGCCTGCCAAAAGCTTCGGAAACTTTTGCCTGGTTTACGCCGGCAACTAAAAGGTCGGTCGCTTCGGAAAGAATATCCGTTACCATTAAAAGAGACAGGCCGTAGCCTTCTGCTTCGCGCATGGTTTCCAGCGCGGTTAAAAGCTCCGGCATTTTTTCCAGCCCCTGCTGGCGTCCCAAAATGTTAATCTGCGCCACGCTGGCTTTAACATCGCCAAAGTCAAACTCTTTCAGGTCGGTGCGTACCAGTTCATCCGCGCTTAAACGCGCGATAACGGAGCCGTGTTTCAGTTCTTCCATGGCGTAGGCTTCCAAATCTTCAAGGCCGGCAATTTTTTGCAGTTCAGCGGCGGCGTCCTTATCCTGCTGGGTAGTAGTGGGGCTGCGGAAATACAGCGTATCGCTGATTATCGCCGATAAAAGCAGCCCGGCAATTTCGCGCGGCATCTGCAAGTTATGCAGGCGCGCCATGTTGGTAACAATGGTTGCGGTGCAGCCCACCGGTTCCTCGCGGATGTAAATGGGGCTGGCGGTACGCAGGCCGCCCAGGCGGTGATGGTCGATAATCTCGATGATATCGGCTTCTTCGCTGCCTTCAACTGCCTGTCCGCGTTCGTTGTGGTCTACCAAAATAAGCTGTGTTTTAGCGGGTTTTAACAAGCGCACTTTGTCAATCATGCCAATGTAGCGTCCGCCTTCCACAACAGGGTAGGAGCGGAAGTTGGTATCGAGCATGGCGTTTTTAACGTCATCCAAAAGTTCCATGCTGTTAAAAGCAACAACGCTGGTGGTCATAATATCTTTTACGGGCGCATCCAAAAGCTGGCTGTAATCTACCGAGCCGCTGTCGTATTCCTGCGCGCACAGTTCTTTGTAAAAGCATTTGGCAAGGTCGGTTACGGTAACAACGCCTTCAATGTTTTCGGGCGTGCCTACGGGCATGCAGCGCACGCCGTAATCCGTAAACAGATGGCTTACCTCGCGCAGTTTGGTATCGCCGTTAAGCATGGGCACGGCAATCAGTTCCACATCTTTTAAACGCGGGTACATATCCTCAATCAGCACCGGTTCTTCTACGCCGAAGTAATTGAGCACATATTGGGTTTCGGGGTTCAGCGCACCTGCGCGCGCCGCTACGGCACTAACGCCAAGCTGCCTTTTTAACCACGCATAGGCAACTGCGGAGCAGATAGAGTCCGTATCCGGGTTGCGGTGGCCGATGACATATACTGGTTTATCCAAGTTCAGCACTTCCTTTTTGCAGGCAGACTGGCTGCCGTATTTTTTCAGTGTTTTTTATTATACCATAAAAACCTTAAATAAACACAATTTTTGCGCTTATTTGCCGCGTTTATCGCCCATGGTT
Source organism: Phascolarctobacterium sp. (assembly GCA_019417125.1). Taxonomy (GTDB): domain Bacteria; phylum Bacillota; class Negativicutes; order Acidaminococcales; family Acidaminococcaceae; genus Fusicatenibacter_A. Next base: position 12,295 of record DXVZ01000156.1, on the reverse strand, counting down.
GCCAAAAGTTCCGCCGGGTTGATGTCATGGTACGCCAAAAGTACCAGGCAATGGTACCAAAGGCCGCTCATTTCGTCCAGCACTTTTTCCTTGCTGCCGTTTTTGGACGCGATAACCGTACTGGTAGCGTCCATGCCCAGCTGCTGCAAAATTTTATCCTGCCCGGACATAAACAGATAGCGCGTAAACGAGCTGTCGCTGCCGGCTTTGCGCTTGTAGCAGATAACGCGGTACAATTCAGCCAGCACACCGTGGATTCCGTCCGGCTCCGGCACTGGCAAATTGGCGCTTTGCCACAAGGGCTGCGTAAACGTGCCCAGCCCTGCCTTTTTGGGCTGCGCCTTAACCAAAAGCGCCGCGCCGTTTTTAGCGGCGGCAATTTCCGTAACGGTAAGCGGCGCGCCGTCACCGGCGCTGTCGTAAATCTTTTTGGTTTGCGCATCATACAGCCACAGGCTGCCGGTTTCCGCCGTTTTGGCAAGCGACTGCCCGTCCATCGTTACCAGCGCCAGCACTTCGCCGCTGCCGGCATCCTGCACAACGGCTTTAATGCTGCCGTGCGCGTTAAATTTTACGTTAGAAAAATCAATTTTCATCTTTACCTTCGCCTTCTCTTAAAACGGGCATTACCGAGTTATACCCGTCGGCGCCGTAAATCAGGCAGCGCTTTACGCGCGAAATTGTTGCCGTACTGGCGCCGGTTTTTTCGACTATTTCCTCATAAATGCAGCCAGCGTCCAGCATTCTGGCAACTTCCAGACGCTGCGCCATCGCTTTCAGCTCGCTGATGGTACAGATATCTTCAAAAAAATTAGAACATTGCTGTTCATCCTTTAAGCTTAAAACAGCCTTAAACAGCTGCGTAGTAAGTTTATCCCTGGTTTTTGCCGGCATGGCTGTCCTCCTTGTTTAATACCCGTTATTTTTACGTTTGGATATTTACCTATCCTTTTTAACTTTAATACTTTATTCAACAAAAAGTCAAGTAATTTTCGAGGAATTTACGAAAAAATTTATTGACAGATTTGTAAATACCGTGTATGATTGGTACATCAACTTTATACAAACATTCATCAAGAGTAGCCGAGGGACTGGCCCGATGACGCTACGGCAACCATCCTTTGTGAAACGGTGCCAAATCCAACGGAGTATTCCGGCAGATGAAAGAGGTCTTAAAACTTGCGCCCTTCACCTGACCGTGAAGGGTTTTTTAATACCTTAGCAAAGAAAGAGGAAAACCGCATGATTGAATTACGCAATGTAGAAAAAACTTACCACACCGCCTCGGGCGATATCCACGCCTTAAAGCGGACCAACCTGACGATTAACCAGGGCGAAATTTTCGGCATTATCGGGCTTTCGGGCGCCGGTAAATCAACTTTAATCCGCTGCATTAACATGCTGGAAGTGCCGACCGCCGGGCAGGTTTTTGTTGACGGGCAGGAACTGACCGCCATGACGGAAACCCAGCTGCGCAAGGCGCGCCAGAACATCGGCATGATTTTCCAGCATTTTAACCTTTTGGCAAGCCGCACCGTGTACGGCAACATCGCCTTTCCGCTGGAAATACAGGGCATGGGCAAGGACGAAATTAAAAAGCGCGTAGAACCGCTGCTGGAACTTGTGCAGCTGCAGGACCGCGCCGAACACTACCCCAGCCAGCTTTCCGGCGGGCAAAAGCAGCGCGTAGGCATTGCCCGCGCCCTTGCCAGCAACCCTAAAGTGCTGCTGTGCGACGAAGCTACCAGCGCGCTGGACCCGCAGACCACCAAATCCATTTTAAACCTGCTGCGCGACATTAACAAACGCTTAAACCTTACTATTGTAATGATTACGCACCAAATGGAAGTTGTAAAACAGGTCTGCGACCGCGTAGCCGTTATCGAAAACGGCAACATCATTGAAGAAGGCAGCATGGCGGAGGTATTTATTAACCCGCAGAACCAGACCACGCGCGAATTTGTTAGAAGCGTCGATAAAAACACGCTGCCCGATTCGCTTAAAACTACGCCCGTCAGCAAGGACTATTTTGATGGCGCAAGCCTTGCCGTGCGCCTTTCCTTCTTCAGCGGCAACGCCGATAAGCCCATTGTTTCCGGCATGATTAAACGCTTCGGCGTCGATGCCAACATCATCTCCGGCAGTACGGACCAGCTGAAAGACCGTATTTACGGCACGCTTTTAATTGTTATCGAAGGGCCGCAGGAAGCATTGCAACAATCGCTGGAATATTTAAACAGCCAAAACCTGCAAGTGGAGGTAATCGGTTATGTCAAATGAAATGATTAGTCTTTTAATAAAATCCTTTTGGGAAACAGGCTACATGGTTGTTGCCTCCGCCATACTGGCAAGCCTTATCGGCATTCCGCTGGGCATCATCCTTACGGTTACGCGCAAAGGGCACATACTCCCTAACGCCGCTATTAACTCCGTGCTGGGCGTTATCGTCAACGCTACGCGCTCCACGCCGTTTATTATTTTAATGGTTGCCATTATTCCGCTGACCCGTATGCTGGTTGGTTCTTCCATCGGCACCACGGCGGCAATCGTGCCGCTGACCATTTCGGCAGCGCCGTTCATTGCCCGCGTTATCGAATCTTCGCTGCTGGAAATTGACCCCGGCGTTATCGAAGCGGCGCAGAGCATGGGCGCAAGCCCGCTGCAAATCATCACCAAAGTGCTGCTGCCGGAATCGCTGCACTCCATCGTGCTGGGCATTACGCTGGCTGTTATCGCGCTTATCGGCTATTCCGCCATGGCGGGCGTTTTAGGCGGCGGCGGCTTGGGCGACCTTGCCATCCGCTACGGCTACCAGCGTTTTCAGCCGGACGTAATGATTGTTACCGTTATTATTTTAATTTTGCTGGTACAGCTTATCCAGTACCTGGGCGACACCATCAGCAAAAAGCTTAATAAAACAAAATTATAATTTGAATTTTTATAAGGAGGACTAACATGAAATTTAAAAAACTTTTAGCGGCGCTTGCCATTGGCACATTGGCGCTGGGCGTATTTGGCTGCGGCAGCGATGATAAAAACGCGGATACTTCCGCACCTGTTAAAGTAGGCGTAACAGCAGGCCCCCACGCCGAAATTATGGACGAGGTTAAAAAACTTGCCGCTAAAGAGGGCTTAAACGTAGAAGTTGTGGAATTTAACGATTTTGTAACCCCTAACATTGCCTTGCAGCAGGGCGAAATTTTTGCCAACAGTATGCAGCACCGCCCTTACCTGGATGCAACGCTTGAAAAAGAGCCTACCTTTGAACTGGTTGAAGTTTTTAAAACCGTCAACTTCCCGATGGCGGTATATTCCGATAAAATTAAAAAGGGCGAGGCGATTCCCGACGGCGCTACTATCGGCATCCCGAACGACCCATCTAACGGCGGCAGGGCGCTGCTGCTTTTGGCAGAACAGAAACTGATTGAAGTTAAGGACATCACCGACGTTACCACCTCCGTTGCCGATATTACCGGCAATCCGCACAATTATAAATTCCTGGAGCTGGACGCGGCGACCATTCCCCGCAGCCTGCCGGACGTAACCGTTGCCGTTATTAACGCCAACTACGCGCTGCCTGCCGGGCTGAACCCGCTGAATGATTCGCTGATGGTTGAAGGCGCAGCTTCCCCGTACATCAATATTTTTGTAACCAAAAAAGAAAATGCCGAAGACCCGCGCATTAAGCAGCTGCAAAAAATTTACCAGTCCGCCGAAGTTGAACAGTTTATTAACGACCACTTTAAAGGCTCCGTTACCGTCGGCTGGAAATAAAATTACAATAACTTAAGCGCCCTTTACGGGCGCTTTTTGTTTGAGGTGGCAAATGAAACGCATTTTATATTTATTAGTTTTGCTTATAATTACCCTGTGCTTTATGCCTGCTGCTTACGCCAAAAGCCAAGCAGCACGCCCAGCAAACAGCGCCGTTCTTGACGGTGTTTTTAGCCGCCGCGGCATAAACGGTACAATAGTTATTTACGACGCTGCCCGCAACTATTGGTGGCTGCACAACGCCGCCCGTGCGGAAGAACGCTTTTACCCTGCCAGCACCTTTAAAATTTTTAACAGCCTTATCGCGCTCAGCGAAGGCGTGGTAAAAGACGCGGACGAAGTTTTTTACCGCTATGACGGCGCGCCCGTGTACCTGGATAGCTGGAAAACCGACGCCAGCCTGCGCAGCGCCATAAAAATATCGCAGCTGCCGGCTTACAAAGAACTGGCGCGCAAAACAGGCATTGAGCGTATGCAAAAGAACATTGACAAACTCGGCTACGGCAACGGCATTATCGGCAACAGCATCGACAGCTTCTGGCTGGAAGGCCCGCTGGAAATCAGCGCGCTGGAGCAGGTGCAGCTGCTGACAGAACTTGCCCAGCACAAACTGCCGTATCCGCCAAAAGCGCAGCAGGAAGTTTGCGGTATTACCGTTTTAAAAAGCACGGACGCTTACACCCTGCACGGCAAAACAGGCTGGGCAACGGACAATATTAAAACGCCGTTAGGCTGGTTTGTTGGCTGGGTGCAAACTAAAGACAACCTGTATGTTTTTGCGCTGAACATGGATGCAGCCGACCCTAAAGACCTGCCGCTGCGCGAAAGCACAGCGCTGGAATGTCTGACGGCTTTAAAACTTTTGTAAAATTGTTTATAATAAAAGTAAGCAGTTTTTTGAAAGAAGGGATATTATGGCATATTTAGGCGAAGATATTAAAAAACTGGGCTTTGGGCTGATGCGCCTGCCGAAAAACGGCGACGTTATCGACATTGAACAGACCAAGAAAATGGTTGATATGTTTTTGGAGGCAGGCTTTACCTATTTTGATACGGCGTGGGCTTACCCCGGCAGCGAGGACGCCATCCGCCAGGCGCTTGTAGAGCGTTACCCGCGCAGTAAGTTTCAGCTGGCAACTAAAAACGCAGCGTGGATTAACTGCAAAACGCGCGAGGACGCCATTAACCAGTTTGAAACCAGCTTAAAACAAACGGGCGCAGGCTATTTTGATTTTTACCTGCTGCACAACCTTGGCGAAAGCCGCACCAAGTTTTTTGACGACTTTAACATGTGGGACTGGGCGCAGGAGCAAAAAGCCAAAGGGCTGATTAAACACGTTGGTTTTTCGTTCCATTCCACGCCGGAAGAATTGGACGCAATTTTAACCGCGCACCCGGAAATGGAATTTGTGCAGCTGCAAATTAACTACGCTGACTGGGATTACCCGGCAGTGCAGAGCCGCCGCTGCTACGAAGTTGCGCGCAAACACAATAAGCCAGTCATCATTATGGAGCCGGTTAAGGGCGGCATGCTTGCCAACCCGCCGGCAAGCGTACAGAAAATTTTAAAAGACGCCGAGCCGGAAATGTCCGTTGCCAGCTGGGCAATCCGTTTTGCCGCGCATCTGGACGGCATCATTACCGTACTCAGCGGTATGAGCAGCGTTGAACAAATGCAGGACAACCTTTCTTACATGAAGGAGTTTAAAGGGCTTACCGCCGCCGAAGAAGCAACGCTGAAACAGGCGCAGGAAGAACTGGCGAAGATTCCCTTAATTCCCTGCACAACCTGCAATTACTGCGCTAAAGTGTGCCCCATGAACATCGGCATCAGCGGCAGCTTTACGGCGATGAACTATTACACGCTGTACAAAGATTTGGGCGCTGCCCAGCACCAGGAAAACTGGCTGGTTGGCGGCCACGGCAAAAAGAAAGCGGCAGAGTGCATTAAATGCGGCGCGTGCGAAAAAGCCTGCCCGCAGCATATTAAAATCCGCGACGAACTGGTTAAAGTAACGGAAACTTTAGGCTGATTAAATTTTACACGGCACCCGCAGAAAACGCGGGTGCTTTTTTATGCGCCGCACAGCGATTTTGTGGTATAATGTTTGCACTTGATATTTTTGCCGTAAAGGAGAAACCATGAGCCGCAAACCTTTTGTGCCCGCAGCTTTGCTTGCCAAACTGTGGCGCTGCATTATAGAATTTGATATGCTGCATGACGGCGACCGCGTGTTAATAGGCCTGAGCGGCGGCAAGGACAGCATGTTTTTAACAGCCGCGCTGGCGGAGATTAAGCGCTACGCGCCGTTTAAGTTTGAACTTGCCTGCTACACGGTCGATACGATGTTCGGCGCATTCCCCAAAGCAGAGCTGGAGGAGTTTTGCGCCCGCTACGGCGTGCCGCATTACAGCAGCCAGGTAGACGTTACCGAAGCGTGGCAGCACCGCACCAACACGCCGTGCTTTACCTGCGCGTACTTCCGCCGCGCCGCCACCAACCGCACGGCGCTGGAACTTGGCTTTAACAAGGTTGCCTGGGCGCACCACCACGACGACGCCGTGGAAACCTTCTTTTTAAACCTTGCCGCCAGCGGCCAGCTGAAAACCTTTTTGCCGGTAACGCCGCTGTCGCGCACGGGGCTGACTTTAATCCGCCCGCTTTTGTATTACCGCGAAGCAGAAATCATCAGCATGGTGCAAAAGCTGGGGCTGACGCCTTTAAAAAACCCCTGCCCCTACGATGGCAGCACCAAACGCCAGGAAGCAAAGGAACTTATCCGCTCGCTGCAAAGCTTTAACGCCGAAGCCTACGGCCATTTGGCAGCCGCCATGCGCACCGCGCCAATGGAACTGTGGCCCGCCAAATGCACCAAGGAAGAACTGACGCGCAAATTTCACGCCTTTTGGCAGCAAAAGTACAACCGCCGGCAGGAATAACGGCAGCGGCAGCGAATATACATTTTTATATGACATTGTGACCGGAGGTTTTTTATGACAGTTAAAGAGTTTAAGCAGGATTATTTTAGTTTTAAAGGGCGTTTAAACCGCAAGCCCTTTTTAATGCGCCTGATGATGCTGGGCGCTATCAGTATCTTTTTTGTGCTGATTGTTATTAATGCGGAACCGCATCTTAAAGAAGACCCCGCCCACTTTGCTGAAAACGTGCGCCGCTCGCTGGTATTTTGGGTTTATTATATTCCGCTGATTATCGCCAGTATTTCGCTAGGCGTACGCCGACTGCACGACCTTAACCTAAGCGGCTGGTGGATGCTTTTGGGCGCAGGCGCTATGCTTGGCAGCACCGATTTCGGCAACAGCAAAATAAACCTTGCCGCGGCAATTTTGTTTTACGTAGCCCAGCTGTTTAACGTCTTTTTAATTTTCTTCCGCGGTACTAAAGGCGCTAACCGCTACGGCGAGGACCCCATTGCCGCACCGGCGAAAGAAAAGAAAACTAAAAAAGACCAACGCGCCGAAGCCAAAGCCCGCAAGGAAGCTGCCGAAGCGAAAAAACGTGCCGATGAGGAGCTGGAACACCAAATTGCCGAAGCGCACCCCGATTGGGACGAATATGACCGCTACGACGCTTTGCAGGAAGCCAAAGTTAAAAAGGCTGCCGAAGAAGCAGCCGCTAAAGCACAGGCAGAAGCCGCTGCTAGCGCAGAGCAAAACAGCGAAGCCAAAAAAGAAGAAAACAAATAAAATAAACCGCCCAAAAATTAACGGACGCACTTTTAAAAGTACGTCCGTTTTTTATTGCCGTATTCGGTTTTATTTTGCAAAGCAGGCTGGCGCCGCCGTAAGCAGCGCCACAAGCCCTGCGTAAAATTTTATTCTTTGCCTGCCAGGCGTTTGTAAGTGGCAAGGCGTTCTTTAGCGTCGTGTTCAGTCTTTTCAAACAGCGCTTCTGCCTGGTCCGGGAACTGTTTGAGCAGCGCGGAGTAACGTACTTCGCCCATCAAAAATTCGCGGAAATTGCCGGTAGGCTCTTTACTGTCAAGCGTAAACGGATTTTTGCCCTGTTCTTTCAGTTCCGGGTTATAGCGGTAGTTAGCCCAGTAACCGCATTCAACGGCGCGTTTAGCTTCCAGCTGGCTGTTGCCCATGCCCGCTTTTAAGCCGTGGTTAATGCACGGCGAATAAGCGATGATGAGGGACGGGCCGTCGTAAGCTTCCGCTTCGGCAATAGCTTTCAGCGTTTGGTTCTTATCCGCGCCCATGGCGATTTGCGCCACATAAACGTAACCGTAACTCATTGCCATCATGCCCAGGTCTTTCTTGCGGGTCTTTTTGCCGCTGGCAGCAAATTTAGCGATTGCCGCTGCCGGTGTTGCCTTAGAGGACTGGCCGCCGGTGTTGGAATATACTTCGGTATCAAAGACCATCACATTAATGTTCTCGCCGCTGGCAAGCACGTGGTCCAAACCGCCGTAGCCGATGTCGTAAGCCCAGCCGTCGCCGCCAAAAATCCAGTGGCTGCGTTTTACAAAATACTGTCCCAGTTCTGCAATTTCTTTCAAAAGCGGGTTATCGCTGTTTTCGGCAGCCAGCGCCGCTTTCAGCGCTTCGGCGCGTTCGCGAGTACCGTCGCTGGCGTTCATGTTGTCAACCCAGTTTTGCATTGCTGCTTTCAGTTCTTCGCTTACAGGCAGTTTCAGCGCTTCCTGCACACGTTCTGCCAGGCGTTCGCGAGTATGCTTAACGCCAAGGTACATGCCAAGCCCGTATTCGGCGTTGTCTTCAAACAAGCTGTTTGCCCAGCTGGGTCCGTGCCCTGCCGCGTTTTTGCAGTACGGCATGGAAGGCGCGCTGGCGCCCCAAATAGAGGAGCAGCCCGTTGCGTTGGCAATCATCATGCGGTCGCCAACCAGCTGCGTAACCAGTTTAGCATACGGTGTTTCACCACAGCCTGCGCACGCACCGCTGAACTCAAACAGCGGCTGTTCAAACTGCACGCCCTTAACGGTGTTTTTATTCATCGGGTTCGGTTTAGGCGCAACTTTCTTCGTTGCGTAATCCCAGTTTTCGGTTTTGGCAAGCTGGGTTTCCAGCGGTTTCATTACCAGGGCTTTTTCCTTAGCCGGGCAAACCTGCGCGCAGTTGCCGCAGCCGGTGCAGTCCAGCTGGGATACAACCATGTGGAATTTAAGCCCTTTCGCGCCAATAGCGTCCTTGCTCTGCATGCCTGCCGGTGCGTTTGCGGCTTCTTCTTCGGTCATCAGCACCGGGCGGATAGCGGCGTGCGGGCACACAAAAGCGCACTGGTTGCACTGAATGCACTTGTCGCACTGCCATTCCGGCACGTTAATAGCAATGCCGCGTTTTTCGTAAGCAGCAGTGCCGCTCGGGAAGGTGCCGTCCTCGTGGTCCTTAAACGCGCTGACGGGCAGTTTGTCGCCCTCCAGGCGGTTCATCGGCACCAAAATGTTATCAATAAATTCGTTGCCGGATTTAGCCGCTGCTTCCGTATCGGCAGCATCAGCCCAGCTTGCGGGCACTTCTACCTTCACAACGGCGTTAACGCCCATGTCGATAGCGGCATTGTTCATATCAACAACGTCCTTGCCCTTCATGCCGTAACTGTGCTCAACGGCTTCTTTTAAGTATTTAACAGCGTCGTCAAGCGGAATAATATCCGCCAGTTTAAAGAACGCCGACTGCATAATCATGTTAATGCGTCCGCCAAGGCCAATCTGCTGTGCGATTTTTACAGCGTCGATAATATAGAAGTTAATATCGTTTTTGGCAATATATCGTTTAATCTGCCCGGGCAGATGTTTTTCCAGTTCTTCCGCGCTCCAGTTGCAGTTTAAAAGGAACGTGCCGCCTTTTTTCAGCCCTGCGGTAACGTCGTATTTATCAACGTAAGACTGGTTATGCACAGCAACAAAATCTGCCGCGTTAATAAGGTACGGCGCGCGGATAGGCTCTTTGCCGAAACGCAGGTGCGAAACGGTGATGCCGCCGGATTTTTTGGAATCGTAAGAGAAATAGCCCTGCGCATACATATCGGTGTGGTCGCCGATAATCTTAATTGCGCTCTTGTTGGCGCCAACGGTGCCGTCGCTGCCCAGGCCCCAGAACTTGCAGCTCTTGGTGCCTTCGCCGGTAACGTCAATTTCGCGGCTCGCGGTAAGCGAAGTATTGGTAACGTCATCCACAATGCTGATGGTAAAATTGTTTTTCGGGTTTGCGGCTTCCAGATTTTCGTAAACCGCCAAAATATCGGTCGGTGTCAAATCCTTGCTGCCGAGGCCATAACGGCCGCCGATAATCATCGGGCTGCGGCCACTGCCGTAGAACGCGCCGCGCACATCCATATAAAGCGGTTCGCCAAACGCGCCCGGCTCTTTGGTGCGGTCCAAAACGGCAATGCGTTTAACCGTCTGCGGAATTGCCGCCATAAAATGCTTAACGCTGAACGGACGGTACAGGTGCACGGCAAGTAAGCCAACTTTTTTGCCCTCGGCGTTTAGTTTTTCGGCAACAGTCTGAATGGTTTCGCAGGCGCTGCCCATAGCGATGATGATGTTTTCGGCATCGGGCGCGCCATAGTAATTAAACAGACCGTAGCTGCGGCCGGTAATTTTGTTGATTTCGTTCATATAATTTTCAACAATTTCCGGCAGCGCCGTGTAATAACTGTTAACGGCTTCGCGGGTCTGGAAGTAAATATCCGGGTTCTGAGCCGTGCCGCGGATAACCGGGTTATCGGGGTTCAGCGCGCGTTTGCGGAACTCTGCCACCGCTTCCCAGTCCAAAAGTTTTGCAAGGTTATCGTAATCCATCACTTCAATTTTCTGAATTTCGTGCGAAGTGCGGAAACCGTCAAAAAAGTTTAAAAACGGCACGCGGCCCTTAATGGCAGAAAGATGCGCCACACCGCCCAGGTCCATAACTTCCTGCACGCTGCCTTCCGCCAAAAGCGCAAAGCCGGTTTGGCGCGCAGCCATAACGTCCTGGTGGTCGCCGAAAATGGAAAGGCTGCTGGTAGCCAGCGCGCGCGCGGATACGTTGAACACCGCCGGCAAAAGTTCGCCCGCCATTTTATACATATTCGGAATCATTAACAAAAGCCCCTGCGAGGCTGTATAAGTGGTAGTAAGGGCACCGCCCTGCAACGAACCGTGCACAGCGCCGGACGCGCCTGCTTCGGACTGCATTTCCTGCACCTTGACAGTCTGCCCAAACAGGTTTTTCTTGCCGTTGGCAGACCATTCGTCAACAACCTCCGCCATCGGCGAAGACGGTGTAATCGGGTAAATCGCTGCCACGTCGGTAAACGCATAGGATATATATGCCGCAGCGGTATTACCGTCCATGGTTTTCATTTTTGTCATGTGGTTCCCTTCTTTCTCATCGTTTAACTGCTGAATTAGGTTATGATATGCGGCTGCATATATAATTAGTATACACTATTTAATGGTGTTTGTAAATTTAAAGAAGGTGTATACAAGGCGGATTGTTAAACAAAAAAGGCACGGCGTAAACCGTACCTTTTAATGGTTAAAGCAAAGCTAATTATACAATTTTTTCGCCGTGGTATTCTTCGCCGCCGCCGTTGGGAAGCTCGTTATAACGGCGGGTCCACAGGTTTTCGTACTTAACTGCCTGCGCGTGGGTAGCGTCGGTGTTTTCCGGCAGTTTTTTAATGATTTTCGCAGGTACGCCTGCTACCAGGGAATACGGCGGCACAATGGTATTTTTGGTTACAACGGCGCCGGCTGCTACAATGGAGCCTTTGCCGATAACAGCGCCATCCAATACGGTGGAGTGCATGCCGATGAGCACATGGTCTTCAACCGTGCAGGCATGCAGCAGCGCGCAGTGGCCTACGGTTACATAGTCGCCCAAAATACAGGGATGAGTGTCTGAAACGTGCAGCACTGCATTATCCTGCACGTTGGTATATCTGCCTACTTCAATACGGTTTACGTCGCCGCGCACGGTTACGTTGTACCATAAGCTGCTGTACTCTTTTAATTCCGCTTTGCCGATAACTACTGCGGTTTCGGCAACAAAAGCTTTCGGGTCAATTTTCGGCGTATTGCCTTCAAATTTTTTAATAAGCATTGTAAAAATTCCCCCTTTTATGCTGCTTACAGCTTTATTGTATATTGTATACAAAATTTGTCAAGTTAATTTAGGGGTTTTTAACCCCTTGTTTTTAAAAACTTTGCAAACTGTTCAATTTTTAACAGTCCCGGCGTGTAAATCCGCCTAAAAAGTAAGCGAAGCGCCTCCTTTATTATGCACTGATTTTCTAAATAGCCTTATTTTATATTATAACACTATTTTGAATAAATATTGTTATCCTCATCCCGTTTTTTATTTTTAATTTACCGCATTTGTATTGTAAATTTACAAATTCCGTATACTGATTAAAAGAATTTTATTTGACAAACAAACAGTAAAAGTTTATTATAAAGATACAGTGAGAGAAATATGTCTGGCAATGATTAACGAAATTAGGGCGTGTTGCAGCACGTCCTTTTTTCATGCCATAAAATAATAGAAC
>DXVZ01000155.1 GCA_019417125.1 Phascolarctobacterium sp. | reverse complement strand
GGGCATAACCGCTGCCGCCGATATTGAACCTGGCGTTGAAGTTGAAGGCGACCAGACGCTATTAATGCGCCTTTTGCTGAACCTGCTGGACAACGCCGTTAAGTATACGGAAAACGGCGGCAAAATTTTCTTTAGCCTGCGTAAAGATGATAAAAGCGTTACCTGTACAATTAAAGATACAGGCTGCGGCATCGCGCCGGACGAACTGCCTAAAATATGGCGGCGCTTTTACCAGGCGGAAAACAGCCATCGCGGGCAGAGCGGCGCAGGGCTGGGGCTTTCGATGGTGCAATGGATTGCCAATTTGCACGGCGGCACGATTAAAGTTGAAAGCACGCCTGGCAAGGGCAGCACCTTTACCGTTACGCTGCCGCTTATGCCCAACTGCAAAGTTTAAATAGCTATACATAAAAACGGACAGAAGCATTAAACTTCTGCCCGTTTTTTATTTGCCAATTACTGTATGGTTTTGCCAGCCGTCAGCCAGCGGTTAATAACTTCGGCTTTCTGCCCTGCCGTCCAGCTTAAATCGTCCACCGGCGTCAGCATTTTGCCGGTATATCTGCTGCGCATGCTGTCATCCGCCGCTGCGCTTAAACTCCACACCAGCCCGTGCCCGCTTTCGTCAACAATCTTCGCCGCGCGGTGCGACAGCAGGTAATCTATAAATTTGCCTGCCGCGGCGTTGTTTGCGTTCAGCACTGCCGCGCCGCTGATGAGGTTTTTATTGCCGTCCGACGGTATGGTGGCAAACAGGTTGCTTTCGCTGCGCTCCAGCAGCAGCGCCGCCGACAGCGGTACCACGGCGACGGTTTTATAGCCTTGCCGTACTTCATCAATAGTTTCCTGCAAGTTTACAAAATATTCCGGGCGGCGGCGGTTCAGCTGCTCCGCAAAATCCAGCGCTTTTTCCTCGCCCTTCAGCTGCCACAGCGCCGTCATCATGCCGTAGCCAGCGCCGCCGTTTTGGGGGGCAGGCACCGCAAGTTCGTACTTCAGCGGCTCCGCCAAAAGCTCCTGCCAGCTTTCCGGCGCGTACAGCCCCAGGTAATGCAGGTTCTGCTTATTGCTTAAAAAGCCGATATGGTCGATATACAGCGCCGTCCACAGCCAGTTATTCTGGCGGAACTCCGCCGGAATGGCATACGCTTCTTCCGGCTGGTAACTTGCCAAAAGCCCGCGCTCCGCCGCCAGGTAAAATTCTTCCGCCGTTCCGCCCAACCACACATCGCTGCCGGATGACGCTAAAAAATTAAAGCGGTGTTCCGCGCTGCCCGGCGGCAAAGGCACAACCTCCGCCTCAATGCCGCTTGCCGCTGTAAAATCCTCCGCCAGCGCATCAGCAATATTTACCGGCATACTGATGCAGATTTTAACATGTTCCTTGGGCGCTTCGCCGTCTTTAGCGGCAGTCTGCGCCGTGCCCAAACCTGCAAGCACGCATACCACAACGCCAAGTACAGCCAAAAATTTCTTCATAACTTACCTCGCCAAACAGTTTTCTTTTATTATACCACACAAACAAAAATCCCGGGCAGCCGCAAAACTGTCCGGGATGTTGCGTTACAAATCAGTCACGGTCAAAAACCATAATCTTGTCAAAATCAAGGTAAACTTTTTCACCGTCATTAAACTCTTTCAGCTCTGCGCCTTTAACGATAACGCGGATGACATGGTGCTTGCACTGCACGCGGTAATCCACGGCGTCGCCGAGATAGAAACGGTGTACCAGCGTACCTTCGATAGTGCCGCCGCTGCGGGACATCGTAATATTTTCCGGGCGCACGGCAATAGTGGCGCTGCCGGTTACGCCGCTGGTGTTGGGGAACGATACGCCGGTGCCGCTGATGTAAACGCGGTCGCCCTGCACTTCGCCCTCTACAAAGTTAACCAAACCGATGAAATCGGCAACCATTTTGTTGGCGGGGTTGCGGTAAATTTCATACGGCGTGCCGATTTGCTGGATAACGCCGCGGCTCATTACAACGACGCGGTCGCTCATGGTCATAGCTTCGGACTGGTCGTGCGTTACATAAATAACGGTAATGCCCAGTTCTTTCTGAATCGAAGAAATTTCAAAGCGCATGCTTTCGCGCAGTTTAGCGTCCAGGTTGGATAACGGCTCGTCCAATAACAAGAGCCCCGGGCGCATTACCAACGCGCGCGCCAGTGCCACGCGCTGCTGCTGCCCGCCGGAAAGCTGATGCGGATAGCGGCTGCCGTACTCGTCAAGGTGAACCAGCTTCAGCATTTCTTCTACCCTTGCGGCGCGCTCTGCTTTAGGCACTTTTTGGATTTTCAGCGGATAAGCAACATTTTCGGTAACAGTCATGTGCGGCCATACGGCGTAAGACTGGAAAACCATGCCGATATCGCGTTTTTCCGGCGGCACAAAGGTGTTTTTAATATGCGAGCTTACGCAGTGGTCGCCGATATAAATTTCGCCTTCGGTCGCTCTTTCAAAGCCGGCAATCATGCGCAGCGAGGTAGTTTTGCCGCAGCCTGAAGGCCCAAGGAGCGAAACAAACTCGCCGTCCTTCACGGTAAGGTGAAAATCGCTGACGGCCGTAACATCGCCGAACCGTTTATAAACATGCTCTATACGTACTTCTGACAATTTATTCCACTCCTTTTAAATACCAACATTACCCTTAGTAAGCTTGTTTAAAATAACATTGCCCACCAAAACTATCAGCAAAATAATTACCGAAAGCACGGAAGCATTCTGCGTATCGGCGTAAGTCTGCAAATCGTACAGCAGCACGCCGATGGTTTTGGTATCGCTGCCATACAAAAGCAGCGACATGGTCAGTTCGTAAAACGACGGCATAAAGATTAAGAACCAGCCGGCAATAATTGACGGGGCAATCAGCGGCATAATAATATCCTTGCAGGTGCGCAGCCAGCTTGCGCCGGAGTTAAGGGCTGCTTCTTCCAGCGAAATATGTACCTGGCTTAAAGAAGCGGCAATCGTGCGCACGGACATCGTCATATATTTTACAAGGTAGCTGACAACCAGAATCCACATTGAAGAATACAGGTTCAGCCCAAAATTGCCGGAGAAAGTAATAACCAGCGCCAGCGCGATAACGATACTCGGGGTAGAACCGCCGATAATCGTCAGCATATCCGGCAGGTTGCGCCCCTTAACATTGGTTTTAACGGCAAGGTAAGCAACAAATACCGACAGCGCTGTGCCGATAGTTGCGGCGATAACGCCGTACACAACGGAGTTCCACACGCTTTCCATGTACTGCGAGCTGGTAATAACCGGAATCCACGCATCAAAGCCAAGGTTGGAAAGCTCGATGCCTTTGGACATGCTCTTTAAAAGCGAAGTCAGCAAAATAGAGCCTAACGGCAGGATAACGGCGATAAAGCCGTACAGCCCGACAGCGCAGAACGCTGGCCATTTCCACTTGCCGAGCTCAACAATATTCGGGCGCGTGCTTTTGCCGCTGATGGTAGTGTAATCTTTACGCCCCAGCATCCAGGTCATAAAGAACAGGAGGGCGTTGGCGATAAACATCAGCGAAGCTGCCAGCGACGTCGCATCGCGGATACCGGCTTCGTCGCCCATATAAGTATAAGTAACGATACGGGTTGTCATAACTTCGATGTTGCCAGGCATACCGACAATTGCCGGAATACCGAAGCAGGAACCTGCCGCAATGAATACCAAAAGGCCGCCCGCCAAAATGGAAGGCGCCATCAGCGGCAGCGTAACGTCAAACAGGGTGCGCAGCGGAGACGCGCCGGAAACTCTCGCTGCTTCTTCCAGCGTCGGGTCCATTTTCTCCATCGCGCGCGAAATGGTAATAAAAGCAAACGGAGAATAGAATAAAGTCAAAACCCAGGCCAGGCCGCCTGTGGTATAAATATCAAACGGTGCGTTCTGTAAGTTAAAAATCCATTTAAAAACATTGTTTAAATAACCTACGCTCGGGTTTAAAAGCTGAACCCAGGCAATAGCGCCTACATACGGCGGAATCATATAGCTGGCAACCAAAAGCGTGCGGTAGCCCTTTTTAAACGGCAAATCCGTACGGCCAACCAGCCATGCCAGCGGAAAAGTAACTATAACGCTTGCCACCATTACAATCAGCGAAAGCTCAACCGTATTGGCAAGAGCGCGCCAGTTAACGTCCTGGCTGTAAACCTCGCGGTAGTTGTCCAGCGTAAACACGCCGTCAACCAAAATGCTGTCGTACAAAAGCACAGCCAGCGGAAAAACCACAAAATATAAAAGCAATAATACCGACAGCGAAATTACCAGGAATTTGCTGTTTATTCTTTGTAAAAAGCCCACCATAACTCCTTTCTTCGGCATAAGTGCCGCCCTAAAACATACTTTTTTAGGTTGCTTTTTAATAATGGGAAAAAGGGATCGCCCCACAGCGACCCCTAAAATCCCTCACTTAATTATTTCATGCCGGATTTAGAAAGAACCGTTATTCCATAACCCTTACGCGGAACTCTTCTTTAATTTCAGCCTTGTTGTCGGCAAGTTTCTGCCAATCAACTTTTACAGCTTTGTCAGAGAAGGATTTGAGTTCCGGAGCGCCTTTAGGAGGCTGTACGTCGCCGCGGACAGAGTGCATCCAGCCTTCAACAACTGCCTGCTGGCCTTCTTTGGAGAGCCACCAGTCAACCATAGCTTTAGCGCCGTCCGGGTTCTTGGTAGTGTTAAAAATAGCGATCGGAGAAGGAATGATTACTACGCCGTCTTCAGGATATACAACTTTCAAAGGCTCGTTTTTGGTAACAGCCAGTTTCAGAATGTTTTCTTCCAAAATCATAGCCGCAGCATATTCGCCGGTTAAAAGTTTGTTCTGAATTGCGGAGTTGCCTTCTTCAACGCGCATGCCGTTAGCTTTCAGCTGGTCAAAATATTCCCAGCCGTATTTATCTGCCAGCGCGCCAACCGCTACAAAAGCAGTACCGGAAAGCATCGGGTTAGGCATGGCAATTTTGCCTTTCCATTTCGGGTCGGTCAAATCCTTCCAGGATTTCGGAGCATCTTCAGCAGACAGCTTATCGGAGTTGTAAGCGATAATCATGTTGCTGATACGTACGGAAGACCAAGCGCCTTTTTCGTCCTTATCGGTGATAACGTCTTTCAGATTCGGGGAAACGTAATCCAAAAGCAAATTATCCTTTTTAAGGGACAGATAATAAGAAGGTTCTGCAACCATCAAAACGTCGGCGCCAATTTTTTTGGCTTTAATTTCGCCTGCCATTTTGGTCATAACTTTTTCGGTGCCGCCCTGGAACCAGTTAACCTTCATATCAGGGAAAACTTTACCCATTGCCGGTTTGCAAACATTATCAATAATATCAGGGTAAATGGAAGTATAAACCATTACCTCGCCGCTCGGTCCGCCTGCTTTGCCGGAAGCTTCCTGCTTATCGCTGCCGCCGCAGCCTGCAACTGCAGCCGATAATGCCAGAACTGCCGCAGCAGTACAGAGCCATTTTGCTTTTTTCATGAGTCTCCACTCCTTTTAACGTATTTAAGATACTATTTATAATCTTCTCTTGGATTTGTAAAATTCCTGCTTACATTAGGTAAAATATTTTACATATTTTTAACATTTTTGTTACTTTCCGTAAATATTTTTCATATTTTCCATTACAAACGCACAATATGCTATTTTTGACCCACAGGGACTTTTTGTGTCCCTTGTTATAACGCCATAAAATTCATTTCCCACGCCGGTACATAAGGGTGCTTGCGCAGATAGATTTTATAATAAGGGTTAAGCTGCCAGATAAGCTCCGGCAATTCAAAAAAATCGTTGTCGTAATGATAAGCAGCAATAAACATCTTCGGCTTATCGCGCCCGATATGCTGGCGCAGTCCCAGCAGTGCTTCTTTTTCCGCGCCTTCCACGTCCATTTTAATATAGCTTACGCTGTCACCGCCCAGCACTCCGTCCATCCGCAGAGCGCGCACTTTGCGCTTGTGCGCGTTGATTAAGGTAGACTGCCTGCCGCCGCTGTCCGAAAAATCAAGTTCCGTATCTTCGTTCCATACAGCGGCTTCAATAAGCTGTACATTTTTTAACGCACCTATTTTTGCGCACAGCTTGCGGTAATTGCGGCGGTCAGCCTCAACTGCCGTTATTTTTTTATAATTGCCGCCAGTAAGTTTTAAAAACTCACGCACGGTGTCGCCGTCATACGCTCCCAAATCAAGGCAGCTTTCTTCGCTGCCCAGTGCGAAAAGCTGCTGCAAATCGTCAAAGCGTACGGTTTCGCACTGCCACAGGTATTGCGGCTTGCCGCTCAGCTTGTAGTTCAGCACAGCGGCAAACACCTGGCGCGATTTATCGTCCGCCAAGCGCTCATACACGTTTTGCAGGCGTGCCGCATATTTTGTAAGCCACGCTTTATCCACCGTTTTGCTGCCAACATACAGCGGCAAATGCGGCGCAAAAACAATATGCTCTGCTGCCAGCTCCTTAAAGCGCGCCAGCACCTCCGGCAATTCGCTAGCAAAAGCAATAACAACCGCAAAATCACCCAGGCGTGCTTTAATATCGCTGTAGTGCTCCACTGTAAAGCCGCGGAAGCTTTGCCCGCGCACAAATTCATCGCTGGCAAAAATTGCTGACGCCGCAAGCCCCTCAGCCGCCATTTTATCCAGTATCGCGTCCGCGCCGTTGCCCATACCGTACAGCACCAGCGGCAGCCCGCAGGCACGCATATTTTGCCATACATCGTTAGTTTCCGTTATAAAATCAAGCATTTATATTTTATACCTCGCTAATTATTTAGAATTTGTTATTTTTATTTTACAATAAAATGGAAATTGAGTATAGATTATAAGGGTAACACTTGGCATTTAAAATAGCGTATTTATTTATGTTTTTGATTATGTGCTTTCTTACGTTACGTCTTTGTATGCAGTTTTTTAGTTTTAATTTACCCTTTTACTCATCTTCATTCTTTTGAATGACCAAAAGAACGAAGCAAGAAAAGTCACGCGGCATTAACCCGTACTTTTTAAGTGCTTAATTTAGTATATTTTGCCGTTATATCGTATTTTAT
>DXVZ01000154.1:3398-4769 GCA_019417125.1 Phascolarctobacterium sp. | reverse complement strand
ACGTCATAGCCATAAGCATATTCGTTGGTACCGGCAATTTTTACAGCACCGCCGTCAGCACTGTTCTGCGACCAGTTATACGGAGCATAAGCGCATTCCATGCCTACTTTCAATACTTTTTTGTCGGCAGCCTTATCACCGCCGCAGCCTGCAGCAAAAATCATCGAAGCAGCCATTACGCCGGCAACAGCACAAAGAGCAAATTTTCTTAAATTCATATCAAACAGCACCTTCCTCTAAAAACATTATGGAATAATTTACTTTATAATTTTACCTTTTGATTACAAATATGTCAATCACGTAAAACCGTTTTTACTTTTTTATAATGTTATTTCACGTAATTATTCATATTATTATCTTTAAGGATAACGTCGTGCGCGCCGCCTTCGACGATAGAAGTTGCGGAAACCAGGGTAATTTTGGCTTTAGCCTGCAACTCGGGAATGTTCAGCGCACCGCAGTTGCACATGGTGGAACGTACTTTGTTAAGGGTTAATGTTACGTTGTCTTTCAGGCTGCCTGCATAAGGAACATAAGAATCAACGCCTTCTTCAAAGGACAGTTTCTGCGCGCCGCCCAGGTCATAGCGCTGCCAGTTGCGGGCACGGTTGGAGCCTTCGCCCCAGTATTCTTTCATATAGTTGCCGTTAATGTTTACTTTGTTGGTCGGGCTTTCGTCGAAACGCGCAAAGTAACGGCCCAGCATCAAAAAGTCTGCGCCCATTGCCAGTGCCAGCGTCATGTGGTAATCGTAAACTATGCCGCCGTCAGAGCAGATAGGTACGTAAATACCAGTCTCTTTATAATATTCGTCGCGAGCTTTAGCAACTTCAATAACTGCAGTTGCCTGGCCGCGGCCGATGCCTTTCTGTTCGCGGGTAATGCAAATGGAACCGCCGCCGATGCCTACTTTTACAAAGTCAGCGCCGCATTCAGCAAGGAAACGGAAACCGGCAGCGTCAACAACGTTGCCCGCGCCTACTTTTACGCTGTCGCCGTAGTGCTCACGAATCCACGCCAGGGTAATTTTCTGCCATTCGCTGTAGCCTTCGGAGGAATCTATACAAAGTACGTCAACGCCTGCGTTAACCAGCTCCGGTACGCGCTCGGCATAGTCGCGGGTGTTAATGCCTGCACCTACAACGTGGCGTTTTTTGCTGTCCAGAAGTTCCAACGGATATTCTTTGTGGGTTGCATAGTCTTTGCGGAATACCATATACAGCAGGCGGCCTTCATCATCGATAATCGGCAGAGTGTTCAGTTTGTTTTCCCAGATGATGTCGTTAGCTTCCTGCAAAGTGGTTTCTGCCGGAGCAGTAATCATTTCGTCGATAGGGGTCATAAATTCTTTAACTTTAGTGTTAAGGTCCA
>DXVZ01000154.1:0-3388 GCA_019417125.1 Phascolarctobacterium sp. | reverse complement strand
CCATGCGGCTTACACGGTAGTCGCGGCTGGTAACAATGCCCTCCAGTTTGCCGTTAACAGTGCCGTCGCTGGTTACCGCAACGGTGCTGTGCCCGGTTTTTTCTTTCAGTGCGATGATGTCGGCCAGGGTGCTGTCCGGACGGATATTGGAATCACTGCTGACAAAACCTGCACGGTGGGTTTTAACCCTTTCAACCATTGCGGCTTCGTCTTCGATAGACTGGGAACCATAGATGAAAGAAATGCCGCCTTCTTTGGAAAGGGCAACTGCCATTTTATCGTCGGAAACGGATTGCATAATAGCGGAAACCAGCGGAATGTTCATAGTAATAGCCGGCTCTTCACCTTTTTTAAATTTTACCAGCGGCGTTCTTAAATCTACATTTGCCGGAATGCATTCGCTGGAAGAATAACCGGGAACTAAAAGATATTCACTAAAAGTATGTGCGGGTTCATCGTAATAAAATGCCATTTTCATCCATCCTTTGCTTAAAATTTTGTTTATATAATTTTAATTGTTAACTTGTTAACTGCGTATACAAAATGTCCCGGCGCGTAAAGCGCAGGGACAAAATTTTATTTTTTCAATGCACGCCAGGCAATATCCTTGCGGTACTGCATATCTTTAAAACCGATAACGGAAACAGCTTTGTAAGCGCGTTCCTGCGCTTCGGCAATATCTTTACCCATCGCGGTAACACCTAATACGCGCCCGCCTGCCGTTACCACGCTGCCATCGCTGATTTTCGTTCCGGCATGGAACACAACGGTTTCCGGCAAAGCGCCTGCTTCATCAAGCCCGCTGATAGGGTAGCCCTGTTTATAGCTTTCTGGATAGCCGCCGGAAGCCATTACCACGCACACCGCGGCCCTGTCTTTCCAGCCGATATCAACTTTATCCAAGCCGCCAGTTGCACAAGCCAGCATAATTTCCGCCAGGTCACCATCCAACAACGGCAAAACTACCTGCGTTTCCGGGTCGCCAAAGCGGCAGTTAAACTCTACTACTTTTACTTCGCCGCCGCAAACCATAAGGCCGGCGTACAGGCAGCCTTTGTAAGTTCTGCCTTCTGCTTTCATAGCAGCAACAACGGGTTTTAAAATCTTCTCTACGGCGCGCAGACGCAGAATGTCGGTCAGTACCGGAGCCGGTGCATAAGTACCCATGCCGCCGGTGTTAGGACCTTTATCACCGTCAAAAGCACGTTTATGGTCCTGGGAAGCAATCATCGGCACGATATGCTCGCCGTCTGTAAACGCCAGCAGTGACGCTTCTTCGCCCTGCATAAATTCTTCGATAACGACGCGCGCACCGGCGCCGCCGAATTTATGCTGTTCGCCCATCATTTCGTCAATAGCTTCGCAGGCTTCATCCTCGGTCATGGCAACGACAACACCTTTGCCTGCCGCCAAGCCGTCAGCTTTAACAACAATCGGCGCACCCTTTTCTTTAACGTATGCTTTGGCGGTTTCAATATCTTCGCAAACCTTAAAGAAAGCCGTAGGAATATTGTATTTCGCCATTAGGTTTTTGGCAAACGCCTTGCTGCCTTCCAGTTCTGCCGCCGCTTTGGACGGACCAAACACAGCCAGCCCGCGCGCAGCAAAAACATCGGCAATGCCTGCAACCAAAGTTGCTTCTGGCCCGACAACTGTCAAATCAATACCGTGTTCTTCGGCAAAATCCGCCACGGCATCAAGGTTATTCAAATCAAGCGCGATACATTCGCCTTTTTGTACAGCAGCAATGCCGGGATTACCGGGCGCCGCAAAAATTTTTTCAACCTGCTCGCTCTGCGCCAGCTTCCACGCCAGCGCGTGCTCACGTCCGCCGCCGCCAATAAGTAATATCTGCATAATGCTTCTCCTTATTTACCTTCGGCAAGCTGCTTAGCCAGATAAGCGCTGATGGCAGCATCATATTCAGAAGTGTGGGCAAAAGCTTCCTTCGCCAAAGTTTTGCGCGTTTTCATATCGGCATCTCCATGCTGCTGCAGCATCGCAATCAGGCTGGTGTAGCGTGCCGGGTTGGTAATGATGATAACGTCGCGGAAGTTTTTAGCCGCCGCCCTTACCATCGCCGGTCCGCCGATGTCGATGTTCTCGATTGCTTCCGCTTCGGTTACGCCGGGTTTGGCAATCGTTTCCTTAAACGGATAGAGGTTTACTACAACCAAATCAATAGGTTTAATGCCGTGTTCTTCCATTGCTTTAACGTGTTCCGGGTTGCTGCGTACGGCAAGAATGCCGCCGTGGATTTTCGGGTTCAGCGTTTTAACCCTGCCGTCCATAATTTCCGGGAAGCCGGTTACGTCGCTGACGTAGGTTACAGGAATCCCTGCTTCCTGCAAAGCCTTCATAGTACCGCCGGTAGAAATAATTTCTACGCCGATGTCATGCAGAAACTGCGCCAGTTTTACAATACCTGTTTTGTCCGATACGCTTAAAAGCGCTCTTTTTATTCTCATTTTCATTCACCCCTCGCCGGAAGCACTTTTACGTGCCTTCCTTCTATTTGCAGCCTGCCCTCGCTCCACAAGCGTACAGCTTCGGGCAATGCTTTATGCTCCTGTTCTAAAATCCTGTCTGCCAGCGTGTCGTGCGTGTCATCATCCAGCACAGGCACTGCTTTTTGCAGGATAATCGGGCCGCTGTCGGTGCCTTCATCTACAAAATGCACCGTACAGCCGGCAATTTTTACGCCGTAATGAAGCGCCTGCCCCTGCCCGTCAAGGCCGGGAAAACTCGGCAGCAGCGCCGGATGGATGTTGACGATTTTATGGTGCCAGCGCCCTACAAACGCTGGGCTTAAAATACGCATAAAACCTGCCAGCACCACCAGTTCCGCACCGGCTTCTTCCAGTACGGCAGTAATTTTATCTTCAAATTCTTCTTTGGATGCACATTCCTTGCGGTCAATAACAACAGCTTTAACGCCGG
Organism: Phascolarctobacterium sp.; assembly: GCA_019417125.1. Classification (GTDB taxonomy): domain Bacteria; phylum Bacillota; class Negativicutes; order Acidaminococcales; family Acidaminococcaceae; genus Fusicatenibacter_A. The sequence continues at coordinate 448 of DXVZ01000154.1, read as the reverse complement.
CTTTTTCTGCGCGTTCCAAAGCAAAAGCGTCTTTTTTGTCGCTGATAACGACGGTAATTTCCACGTTAAGCGTACCTGCGGCAATTTCATCCATCAAAGCCTGTAAATTGCTGCCCCTGCCGCTTACCAGCACGCCGATTTTGCGCTTACTCACCAAAAACGCCGCCTTTCAGCACAGCTTTGCCGCTGCCTTCAACAATTGTGCCCAGTTCGTAGAAAGTTTCGCCGGCGTTCTTTAAATGCTCGCGCACCGCGTCGGCTTCTTCCGGAGCTACTACAAGCACCATGCCAACGCCCATGTTAAAGGTACGGTACATTTCGTGCCAATCTACATTGCCCCATTCCTGCAATTTTTTAAATACAACCGGAACTTCCCACGCGCCTGCATTAACGTCTGCATCGCAGTTAGACGGCAAAATGCGCGGAATGTTGTCGTAAAAACCGCCGC
>DXVZ01000153.1 GCA_019417125.1 Phascolarctobacterium sp. | reverse complement strand
GCCTTTTAAGTATGCACCGGCGTGCCTTCGCATTTCTTTAACAGCAATAACCTCGCCCTTAAAATCAATCAGCATTTGCAGATGCCGCAAAATCAGCGCCATTCGTTCCGCCAGCGGCACCTCGTATTTTTCGCCGCTGCCGCTTAAAGCGCTGACAATTTCCTTAAAAATCCACGGATTACCGTCCGCGCCGCGCCCAATCATCAATCCGTCACAGCCCGTTTGCGCCAGCATCCGCAAGCCATCGGCAGCGTTTAAAATATCGCCGTTGCCAAAAACCGGTATTTTTACGGCATCTTTAACAGCTTTAATAACCTGCCAGTCCGCCTTGCCGTTGTAAAACTGCTCGCGCGTCCTGCCATGCACAGCAATGGCTGCCGCACCGGCTTTTTCTGCAAGCTGCGCTATTTCCGGCGCGTTAATATGCTCCGCATCCCAACCGGCACGGATTTTAACAGTTACCGGTATTTTCACGGCGTCTGCCATACGCGCCAAAATTTCATACGCCAGCTGCGGATTTTTCATCAGTGCAGAACCTTCGCCATTATTGACGATTTTCGGCACAGGGCAGCCCATATTAAAATCAATAATGTCCGCGCCGTCCGTTTCTACAATTTTCGCAGCCCGCGCCAATTCCTGCGGACTGCTGCCAAAAAGCTGTATCGCCGCCGGGCGTTCTTCCGGCGCAATACGCAGCATATCAAAAGTTTTAACGTTTTTATACAAAAGCCCTTTGGCGCTCACCATTTCGGAAACCACAAGCCCGCAGCCAAGCTCTTTACAAATAATCCTAAACGGCATATCGGTAATGCCCGCCATCGGCGCTAGCGCAACCGGCGCGCTCAGCCTGATATTGCCAATCTGCATTTTTCACCTCATAAAATAAGGCCTGCCGTTAAGCAGGCCAAAACTTTTTTATTTTGCATTCTTTTCGTAAAGAATACGCAAGCCCTCCAGGGTAAGAAACGGTTCAATTTCGTCAATTACGTCCGATTCCGCCGCCATGGTAGTAGCAAAACCGCCCGTTGCAATAACGATTGCCTCGCCGCCAAGTTCTTCCTTCATCTTGCAGACGATTTCGTTCATCTGCCCGACAAAACCTACAAGAATGCCTGCCTGCATAGCGTTAACCGTGTTTTTGCAGATAACGGCAGGCGGTTTAATAAGCTCAACGCGCGGCAGCTTAGCAGTACGCTGAAACAAAGCCTCCGCAGAAATGCCAATGCCGGGGGCAATAGCGCCGCCCAAATATTCGCCTGTCGGCAAAAGCGCACAAAAAGTTGTAGCCGTGCCAAAATCAACAATAATCATCGGCTTGCCCTTAACGGCGTATTTTTCAAAAGCCGCAACTGCATTAACAATGCGGTCCGCGCCAACCTCGCGCGGGTTATCATACCTCAGCGAAATACCGGTTTTAATACCGGGGCCAACAACCATCGGCACCTGGTCAAAATAACGCTCGCACATGTGGCACAAAGGCACAATCAGCGGCGGCACAACGCTTGAGATGATAATTGCCTTAATTTCGTCCATCGGCATTTGTGTGTAATTAAACATGCTTCTCAGCAAAATGCCGTATTCATCAGCAGTTTTAGAACGGTCAGTAGAAAAGCGCCAGTGAGAAACCAGCGTCTTGCCGTCAAAAACGCCCGCTACAATATTAGTGTTGCCAACATCAATAACTAATAACATTGCTTATCCTCCTGCGGAGCAAAAATTACTAACTAAAAAGCTCCGCCTATTATATCAAAAAAAGCCAGGGCTGTACAGTAAAATTTGCTTATGCGTATTTGCCTGTTCCAGCCGCCGGGCGGATAGAAACATCGCCTGCGATAACCTTTTCCGTTTCACCGTTCTCTTTTTTTACAATCAGCAGCCCGTCTTCGTCGATATCGACCGCCAGGCCGCAGTAGGTTTCGTCCGGCGCGATAACCTTAACCTGCTGTCCCAAAGTGCAGGAATATTTGCGCCACTCCTCCAAAATGGGGGCAAAACCGTTTTGCAGTACCTGTTCGTACAGTTCTTCGATATTAAACAACACATCCACCAAAATCTGCACGCGCGAAACCGGCTCTTCCGCTGCATCAGCAACAGAAACCGCGCAGTCCTTAATATCGTCCGGCACAATGCTTTTAGGCACATTAACATTAATGCCCGTGCCAATAACAATGTAATTAATTTTTCCAAATTCGGCGCTCATTTCCGTTAAAATGCCAACCAGTTTTTTGCCATTCAGCAAAATATCGTTAGGCCATTTAATAGCGGCGTTAACGCCTTTGTATTTATTAACGGCTTTAACAACGGCAACCGCCGCTAAAAGCGTGCATTTAGAAGCCTCCTGCGGCAAAAACGGCGGTTTAAGCACTACCGAAAACCAATCGCCGCAGGCAAACGGCGAAAACCAGCCGCGCGAAAGGCGCCCCTTACCGCCTTTTTGCTCCTCGCTTACCACTACCAAGCCATTTTCACAGCCTTCCTCTGCCAGGCGTTTGGCAACGTTGTTGGTAGAATCTACACTTTCGCAGTAGTGAATGCTGTGCCCCAGCCATTTAGTTTTTAAGTGTGTAATAATTTCCGCCGGTTTTAACCTGTCCGGCACAGATTTTAAAACATAACCTTTTTTAGGTACAGATTCAATGTCATAGCCGTCCGCCTTTAAAGCCTGAATATGCTTCCAGACAGCGGTACGGGATACGGAAAGAAGGCGTGAAAGCTCTTCGCCCGAAACAGGCTCCTGCCCTCCTGCACGCAAAATCTCCAAAATGCGTCCGCGCATAAAATCACACTCCTTGTTATCCTAAAGATTAGCAGTTTGTTAACCTAAAGTCAAGCAATATGCAAAGATAAATATCCAATACAATATATAAAACTCACATTATGGTAAACCACGCAGCTTGCAAAAATGTATACTTTTTTAGTCAGCCACTTCTTCGTTCCAAAAATCTTATACATTTAAAAAGCGCTTTATAATATAAATTAATAAACAAACTTTGATTTACTAAAAACGAAAAAAACAATTTTAAAATATGAATTAAAATTTAAAATTCCAAAGGAATTTATAAACTAATATAGAATATGTATAAATAATTTGATATAAAAGGAGGATCAAAATTATGGACAAACCAAAAGAAAATGGGATTATGAAAATTGGGTCAACACTGACAAGATTATCAATGAAGTATATGCCAGACCCAAGCATTTTTGCAGTAGTTCTTACCTTTATTGCTTTTTTGCTCGGGGTATTTGTGGCAAATGTTTCACCCATGCAAATGGTAATAAACTGGTACAAAGGCTTTTGGAGTTTACTTTCCTTTGCAATGCAGATGGCCCTAATCATCATTACAGGTTCTGCTGTTGCTGATGCGCCTTTTACCAAACGTAAAATCCAACAACTTGCCGGAAGTGTTAAAAGTGCTAAACAGGCTGCATGGCTGGTAACTTTTGTCTCGGTACTGGTTTCCTATATCCACTGGGGTTTAAGCTTAATTGTTGGTGCTTTGCTAGCTAAAGAACTTGCCAAAGAACTGCGTATTAAAAAAATACCGTTTGAATATGGACTTATCGCTGCCGGTGCCTATGTTGGGCAGATGACCTGGCACGGAATGTTTTCTGCTTCTATAGGTCTTTTAATTGCAACACCTGGGCATTTTCTTGAGGATAAAATCGGCATTATATCTATGTATGATTACATGTTTAATCCGATGAATATCGCAGTAACCATTGCACTACTGATTTTCCCGCCTTTATTTGCTTCTATGCTCCACCCAACGGCAGAACATATAACGCCGCTTTCGGAAGAAAGTATTAAAGCTATTGAATTAGAAACAGATTCTACCGCAGTTTTACCGAAAAATCCTACTGTCGGCGACCGCTTGAATAATAGTAAAATTGTTGCCGGAGCCCTGGGTCTTTTAGGATTTGTTTATATAATTTATCATTTTTATAACTTCGGTTTTAACCTTGATATTAACTTAGTTAACGCTATATTCTTATTTGCCGGTATTTTAATGCACAAAACTATGGCGAGCTATTTAAAATCCGTTAAGGCAGCTACCGGCGGCGTATCCGGCATTATTTTCCAGTTCCCGCTTTATGCGGGTATTATGGGTATGATCCAATATTCCGGTTTGGTTGATATTTTATCGAAAGCAATGGTATCAATCAGTACACCGGATACTTTTTACCTGTATACGTTCTTAAGCGCTTCGCTAGTCAACATGTTTGTACCTTCCGGTGGCGGACAGTGGGTTGTTCAAGGACCAATTGCTATTGACTCAGCATTGATGATGGACGCCAATATTATTAAAACATGCCTTTCCGTTGCTTACGGCAACACTTGGACTAATATGGCACAGCCGTTCTGGGCTATCGCATTACTTGGCGTAACCGGTTTGCAGGCACGTGATATTATGGGTTATTCGATGGCAATTATGCTTATGAGCGGTTTAATTTTTATCTTGGCCGTATCTTTCTTACCAGTTTAAAGGAGTGAATTTTATGAAAGAATGGACTATCAGCACTGTACATGTGGCAATGGAAAAAGGAGAACTAACTTGTCTTGAATTAGTGCAGTATTATTTGGATAGAATTAAAAAATATGATGATAAGCTGCACAGCATCATTCTAATTAATCCTAATGCAGAAAAAGAAGCGGCAGCCCTTGATGTAAGATTAAAAAAAGAAGGCTTTACAGGCCCTTTACATGGTATTCCTGTTATTTTAAAGGACAATGTGGAAACTGAAGATATGCCAACAACAGCTGGTTCAATTGCTTTAAAGGGCTTTGAAACACACCGTAATGCTTTTATCGTAAATCGCTTAAAATCGGCAGGAGCATTGATTTTAGCTAAAGCCAATCTACATGAGTTTGCAATTTGGGGTGAAACCATAAGCTCAATTTTAGGGCCGACTTATAATCCTTACGATTTAACACGGACTCCCGGCGGTTCCTCTGGCGGCACTGGAGCAGCAATCGCAGCTGACTTTGGTATTATCGGAATTGGTACTGATACCATAAACTCCGTTCGTTCACCGTCATCCGCTAATAATCTCGTTGGCATACGTCCAACTATCGGTATGGTAAGCCGCAGTGGTATTGTGCCCTATTCACTTACGCAGGATACAGCTGGTCCTTTGTGCCGTACTGTTGAAGACGCAGCCCGCACTTTGAGCGTTATTGCCGGCTATGATAAAGATGATGAAATTACAGCCTGGGCCTATAATAAGGTTCAGAAATTTGAAGAAGGACTAAATCAAGGTACATTAAAAGGCAAACGTATTGGCATACTGCGCAGTTTCTTTGGCAAAGAGGAAGTTAATAAACCTGTTAATGAGGTAATGGATAAAGCGCTGGCCGTTTTGCAAGAAGCAGGTGCTGAACTGGTAGAAATTACGGATAATATTGATTCTGCCTGGCTGACAAGCGAAGTCAGTGTACATCTTGATGATTTTAACGACCATTTAACGCAATATCTGCAAAGTTTCCCGGCTGATAAAATTCCCGTACATTCCTTAAAAGAAATTTATGATAGTGGTAAATATCATCCGGTAGATAAAGGAAATATGGAAGATGCATTAAAACTTACAACTCATTCAGCTCACTATAATGAAAAATTATTAAGACAGCAAAGCGTTAAAAATAAAATTGTTAAACTTATTGCCGATAATAAGCTTGATTGTATTGCATATCCGCACCAGCAGCAGCTTGTTTGCAAAATTGGTGATTCACAGAAACAGCGCAACGGCGTACTCTGCTCTGTAACCGGCTTCCCCTCCGTAGTAATTCCCGCAGGTTTTGCTTCTCCATGTGATACTGCGCCTATTGGTGTTCCAGTAGGTATGGAATTTATCGGTGAACCCTGGTCGGAAAAACGTTTGTTACTGCTTGCGTATGCTTACGAAAAAGCAGCCAATATGAGAAAAATGCCAATACTGTAGCCACTAATAATGTGGTGCTATCACTACTCGAAGTTTGACGGTACCCAAGCCTATGTTAGAGTGCTGCCCTATGATATATTTTGACCCTCACACTTATAGGCTACAGCGAAAGACGTTTATTGCACAAAATAATAAATCAAACCGCCGGATAAACCGGCGGTTTGTTCGCCGCTCGAAGCGGATGATATAGCTGCCTCTCAAGATGCCTGATTTTTATTCGCCAGCTGCAATTATTTTTACTCACTGCCCCTCATGCGGGGCTTTTTTATTGCTTCTTTCCTACTGGCTCACCCGTAAACGGGTCTACATACTCTTTCATGTTCATTTTGTCTGCCATTATATCTTCTGTTATTTGATTATTTTATATACTCCTATATTTTCTTTGTGTTCCCCCTACTATCTGCGACACGCTGTATTTGGGCGGTATTTTTACCAGCATATGTACATGGTCTATACAGCATTCTGCTTCTATTATTTCTATTTCTTTTCTTTCGCAGAGCATTCGCAATATTCTTACTATATCTCATCTTAATGCTCCATATATTTTCCTTCTCTATACTTGGGTACAAATTTTAATCTCACCAGCATAGCTGATGGTTGTTGTTCTTTCACTCCTTTGTCGTTCAGAACCATCGCTAAAGCGTATAATTGTAACAAAAAACACCGGCGTTAACCGGTGTTTTTGCTTATTGTATATCGTCTTTTAATTAAGCGCGTGCTTTTCTTCGGTACTCACAACGCCGGGCACTTCCTGATACTGCGGAACTGGCTGCGGCTGCGCTTCGCCAGCAGGCGCGGTTACAACTTCCGGCGGAATTTCTGCCGGTGTGCCGCTGTTATCATCAGGCGGCTGCTCGTTTTTATCCAAAATGCGCCCGTATTTCATCAGCTGCTCAATTTCGCTGCCTTCCAGCGTTTCACGTTCAATAAGCGCATGGGCAATTAAATGCAGTTTATCCATGTTGTTTTGCAGCAGTTCTTCGGTTTTTTGGTAAGCTTCGTCAAGGAATTTACGGATTTCCTTATCAATTTTTGCTGCAATTTCTTCGCTGTAGTTTTTATCGCGGGCAATGTCGCGCCCCAAAAATACCTGGTCCTGACGGTGCCCAAAGGTAACGGGACCAAGCTCGGCGCTCATGCCGTATTCGCAAATCATCTGGCGTGCCAAAGATGTTGCGCGCTGCAAGTCGTTGCTGGCGCCGCTGGAAATTTCTTTCAGCACCAGCGCTTCGGCTACGCGCCCGCCTAACAGCACTTTCAGCTCGTCCAGCATTTCGCTCTTGGTTGCGTAATAACGGTCCTCTTTCGGTAGGCTTAAGGTATAGCCGCCTGCCCTGCCGCGCGGAATAATAGTAACCTTATGTACCGGGTCAGCGTTATCAAGCAGCATGCCAACCAACGTATGCCCGCCTTCGTGGTAAGCGGTAAGGCGTTTTTCGTTGTCGCTGATAACCCTGCTGCGGCGTTCCGGACCCATAATAACACGTTCTGCCGCTTCTTCCATATCCGGCATGTTAATTTGCTTTTTATTTTTGCGCGCTGCCATTAAAGCCGCTTCGTTAACAAGGTTGCTTAAATCGGCGCCGGTAAAGCCCGGTGTTCGCCTTGCAATAACGTCCAGCTCAACATCGCTGGCAACGGGTTTGCCCTTAACATGCACTTTTAAAATTTCGCGGCGGCCTTTAATATCCGGGCGGTCAACCACAATCTGGCGGTCAAAGCGTCCCGGGCGCAAAAGTGCAGGGTCAAGGATATCCGGGCGGTTGGTTGCGGCAATCATAATAATGCCTTCGTTAGCGCCAAAGCCGTCCATTTCTACCAGCAGCTGGTTAAGGGTCTGCTCGCGTTCGTCATGCCCGCCGCCAAGCCCTGCGCCGCGCTGGCGTCCCACAGCGTCAATTTCGTCAATGAACACAATGCACGGCGCGCTTTTTTTAGCCTGCTCAAACAAATCGCGCACGCGCGAAGCGCCTACGCCTACAAACATTTCCACAAAGTCAGAGCCGGAAATGCTGAAGAACGGCACGCCCGCTTCTCCGGCAACAGCCTTGGCAAGCAAGGTTTTGCCCGTGCCCGGAGGCCCGTACAGCAAAACGCCTTTAGGTATTTTAGCGCCCAAATCGTTATATTTTTTAGGATGTTTTAAAAATTCTACAACTTCTTCCAGTTCCTGCTTGGCTTCGTCGGCTCCGGCAACGTCCTTAAAAGTTACGCGGATTTTATCCTCATCGTAGCGGCGAGCACGGCTTTTGCCAAAGTTCATTACGCCGCGGCCGCCACCGCCGCCCTGCATTTGCTGCATCATAAAAAACCAAATTGCAACAATAACCAGCATCGGCAAAAGCTGGCTCAGCACCGTAGTCCACCATGGGGGTTCCGGCGGCAGTTCCGCTTTAATTTCAACGTCGCGCGCCCTTAACGTCGGAATCAGACTGTCGTCATTAGGCACAACCGTTGTAAAATCGCTGCCGTTCTTCAACTTGCCGCTGATAACATTTTCAACAATCGTTACCTGCTGCACTTCATCCTGCTGCACATGCTTCATAAAAGCGCTGTAAGTAATATCTGTTTTCGGCACGACGTTGCTGGAATACGAATCGAACAGCATTATCGCGCAAATTATTATCAGCAGGTAGAATACAACGTTTTTTAAAAATTTAGTCAAAATCTACCCTCCTAATCTCAAAGTAAAATATTAAACGCTATTTTTATATTATAATATATCCTATCTGTTTATACAACCATTATTTGGCGTAGGCTTCTGGCTTTAACACGCCGATAAACGGCAAATTGCGGTAATCGCCGGCATAATCAAGCCCGTAGCCAACTACAAATTCGTCGGGAATTTCAAAGCCGACGTAATCCGCGTTCAGCTTGTTTATACGCCTGCTCGGCTTATCGCACAGGGCAACTTTTTTAATGGAAGCCGGTTTGCTGGTCATTAACAGGCGGGTAATGGCTTCCATGGTAACGCCGCTGTCGATAATATCGTCCACCAAAATAACGTTGCAGCCTTCAAGGTTTTCCGAACAGCTGAGGCGTATATTAACGCTGCCGCTGGTTTCCGTACCACCGCCGTAAGATGACGCCACCATAAAGTCGATGCGCAGCGGTAAATCAATGGCAATAGAAAGGTCGGTAAAAAAGTAAATTGCGCCCTTTAAAAGCCCAATCATCACAATTTTGTCTTTATCTTTGTAATCCTCGTGGATTTGTTTGCCCAATTCTTTTACGCGCTTTTGAATTTCTTCTTCCGTAAGTAAAATTTTAGCAATATTTTCCTTCATTGTCTGCACCCTTTCTTGTTTCCAGCCGCATTTGCAGCCATTTCCCGGCGGCGCTGCCTTTCCAGCCCGCCTGACGTTCCCCTACTATCCACAAAACATTGCCAGCTGCCGTAACCAGCAGCTTTTTATCGCGCTCTGCGCGCGGAATTTTGTTATCTATAAAATAATCTTTTAATTTTTTGCCGCCGCTGCTGCCGTAAGGGTAAAACCTGTCGCCGTCACGCCGCGTGCGCACCGT
>DXVZ01000152.1 GCA_019417125.1 Phascolarctobacterium sp. | reverse complement strand
CAACCAAAGAATGCTTTGGCTATATTTTTTAAAATATATATGAATGATTGCTCAAACGTAAAGGAGAATTTATTATGCCATCCCCAAAAGTATGTGATTTAACGGATATAAGAAACGGAACGGATGAAGTGCGCACTCATTTTCACGGCGGAGAGCATATGGCAGCGGCAGATGATTATGCTTCACATCCGGAAGGCTGTACCTGCGGCAAGTGCGGTAAGGATCATAGCCACAGTGCCGGCCATGTAGCGCCGCACAGCCACGGCGATGGCTATACCTGCGGGCACACGCATCACGATGAGCACGGTTATCACCACCACGAACACGAAGATAGCTGCGGCTGCGGCGAGGAAAATCACCATCACGAACATGGTAATAATGAATGTGGCTGTGGTCACAAGCATCATCACGGGCATACGCACCACGTTCCGGGGCATCCGGCAGACTGCCAGTGCGAAATTTGCCACCCGCATGAAGAATACTGCGATGTGTGCGGAGAAAGCCTGGAAAATTGCACCTGCAAAATGCCGGACGCACACTGCGTAAAAAAGGTGTACATTTTAAAAAATCTGGGCTGTGCCAACTGCGCTGCCAAAATGGAACACCGCATTAAAGAACTGCCAGGCGTGCAGTACGCCAATATTAGTTATGTTACTAAGCAGCTGCGCCTTTCGGCTGAGAGCCACGAGGCTGTGCTGCCTGCCATCCGCGAAATCTGCACTTCTATTGAAAGCGGCGTAGAGGTTGTGCCGCGCGAGGGCAAAGGACCGTTTAATTTTAAAACTAAAGTGTATATTTTAGAGAATCTGGGCTGCGCCAACTGTGCCGCTAAAATGGAGCGCGCCATTAACGCACTGCCGGGGGTTAGCGAAGCAACCATTACATTTGCAACCAAACAGCTGAAAGTGACCGCCCAAGAACACGATAACCTGTTGCCGGAGCTGCAAAAAATCTGTGCCGGTATCGAAAGCGAAGTTATTGTTAAAGAACGCGGCGGCGCGCCAATGCTTGCTCCGCATGTGGAAGAACGTAAACGCGGTAAGTTTTCGTTTTCGTCTGAAACTATGACACAGGCAGAACTTTTGGTAGGCGGTATTTCGTTCATCGCCGCTGAGTTTTTAGGCGTAGTACCGCAGGAATATTATATTTACGTGCTGGTGGCTGCGTATGTGCTGCTGGGCGGGCGCGTAGTGCTGGCGGCGCTTAAAGATCTGTTTGGCGGCAATTTGTTTGACGAAAACTTTTTGATGACCATTGCTACGCTGGGCGCGTTTATAATTGCCGCTTACGAAGAAGCAGTGGGCGTTATGTTCTTTTACCGCATCGGCGAATATTTTGAACACCGTGCGGTAGAAAAGAGCCGCGGGCAGATTATGGATGCCGTCGATATGCGTCCGGAAACCGTAAACCTGCTTGTTGGCGAGGATGTGCGCGTTATTCCTGCGGCGGACGCTAACGTGGGCGATATTTTGCTGGTGCGCGCTGGCGACCGTATACCACTGGACGGCGTAGTAATTGAAGGCGACAGCCTGGTAGATACATCCCCGGTAACGGGCGAGCCTGTGCCGGTGCGCAAACACTACGGCGACGAAATTACCAGCGGCTGCATCAATACTAACGGCATGCTTAAAATCCGCGTCGAAAAGGTGCTTTCGGAATCCATGGTGACGCGCATTTTGGACAGCGTGGAAAACGCAGCTGCCTCCAAACCGCAGATTGACCGTTTTATTACCCGCTTTGCGCGCGTGTATACGCCTTTTGTAGTTGGCGCGGCAACGCTTACGGCGCTGGTGCCGGGTTACATTACCGGCGATTGGGAACACTGGATTTACACGGCGCTGACCTTCCTTGTCATCAGCTGCCCGTGCGCGTTGGTGCTTAGCGTGCCGCTGGCGTTCTTCTCCGGCATCGGGGCTGGTTCGCGCTATGGCATATTGTTTAAGGGCGGCTCCGTTATGGAAGCGCTGAAAAACGTTAAAGCAGTGGTTATGGATAAAACCGGCACCGTTACCAAGGGCAACTTTGTGGTGCAAAAAGCAGCAGCAGAACCCGGCTTTAATGAAGATGAACTGCTGCGCCTGTGTGCTTCTGCGGAAGTTGTATCCGCACACCCGATTGCCATTAGCATTGTCAAGGCTGCCAAAGAGCGCGGCATTGAGCCGGTACGTCCTCTTAATTTTGAAGAAATCGCCGGTGAAGGCATTGTTGCCAACACGCAGGACGGCACTGTACTGTGCGGCAGCAAAAAGCTGCTGGCGCGTTACGGTGTAAGCTGTGAGAAATTTAAACAATCAGCCTACGGCACGGAAGTTTTAGCCGCCAAAGACGGGAAATATATAGGACATCTTGTTATTGCTGACACTATTAAGGATGACGCAGTCAGCGCTGTTAAAGCAATTAAAGCCATGGGGCTGACAACCGCCATGCTTACCGGCGACTCGCAGGCAAGTGCAGAAGCTGTGGCAAACGCCGCCGGCATCGACGAAGTGCGTGCCAAACTGCTGCCGCAGGATAAGCTGAACGAGCTGGGGCGCCTGCGCAAACAGTACGGCAGTGTAATGTTCGTTGGCGACGGCATTAACGACGCGCCGGTGCTGGCTGGCGCGGACGTAGGCGCGGCGATGGGCAGCGGGGCGGACGCAGCGCTGGAAGCTGCCGACGTTGTATTTATGAAATCCGAAATGCAGGCAATACCACAGGCAATAAATATTGCGCGCCGTACCGGACGCATTGCCTGGCAGAATGTTATTTTTGCGCTGGGTGTAAAAG
>DXVZ01000151.1 GCA_019417125.1 Phascolarctobacterium sp. | reverse complement strand
CATCTTCAATTTGCTTGGGTACAAGGCAGTCGTCAAACAGTTCGTATTTTTCGGCAGGCACAATGGCAACGCCGATATTCTGCGTTGCCCAGGCAATAGTGGAAAGCTTGGTGGTATTGATGCTTAAAATTTGCGGCAGCAGGCGCGAATCGTTGCAGGTGTTTAAAAACAAAGTGCTGCAGCCGCGCGAAAGGCACAGGGGCATATCTTCTAAATCGTCCAGCAGGATATGCGGTTTGGCGTTGGCAAGATAGGGGCTGTCCTTATGGAAGAGCGCTATCAGGCGGTCACGCTTGCGGTAAATGGTTTCAAAACGGTTTACCTGCAAAAGCGGCGCATTGGCAATGCCGATTTCTGTCTTGCCATCTAAAAGCTGCTGGGTTTGTTCGTCAATAGGTACTTCGTAAAGCTCGTAGTTTATTTGCGGGTACTGGCGCGCAAAGCGGCTTAAATAGTTTTTAATGAAAGAAATAGACATCGACGGCGAAAGGCTGAGGCGCAGTGTACCAGAAAAGCCGCCGGCACAGTCGGCAATTTCTTTAATAATATTATCTTCGGTAGAGCAAATATATTTGGCTTTATTGTACAAAATGCAGCCTGCTTCGGTAAGCTCTACTGTGTGCCCTCCGCGTTTTAGGTTCAGCAGCGGCGTGCCGAATTTTTTCTGCAGGATTTTCAGCTGGTTGCTGAGGGCAGGCTGCGCAACGGCAACACGTTTGGCAGCGGCAGAGATGCTGCCTGTTTCGACAATAGCGATAAAGTTACGGTAATATTCTATGTTCATGGCTGCTCCTTAAAATTTATAACTTAATTTGATTATACTACACTTTGAAAAATATATAAAGTTATTGCAAAAAACGCTAAGTTATATAATGAAAATTTATATGTTTTCACATACTGCGGCGTGAAAGAGAGCGTTTTTAATAAAATTTAGCCCAATTACCTTAAAAAACGCCTAAACATATAAATTAACCTTATATTTATTGCAAGAAAAACGTATTTTACATTATACGTTTTTCAGATTACACTATAATTAGAATATAAGCTAACACGAAAGAAGTGAGAAAAATGTTAGGTGAAGACAGGCTGCGCAGCCCTGTGCTGTTTGAAAAAATTGTGACGCCGGAACAGGCTGCCGCGCTTATTGAAGATGGGATGAACGTCGGTGTAGGCGGTTTTACGCCTTCCGGCTACCCCAAAAAAACAACCATGGCGCTTGCCAAAGCCATTAAAAACGGTAAAAAATGCCGCATTAATATTTGGAGCGGCGCTTCAGTCGGACCGGAAATTGAAGAAGAACTGGCAGCAGTTGGCGGCGTTAAAAGCCGGATGCCTTATTATGCGGCGTCCAATAAATCCATGCGCACAGGCATTAACAACGGCACGATTGATTACATCGACCAGCATTTAAGCCATTTTGCCCAGCAGGTGGATTACGGATTTTACGGCGACGTTGATGTCGCTATTGTGGAAGCTGCCGCCATCAACGCCGATGGCAGCATCGTACTTGGCACCGGCGTCGGCAACATACCGATGTTTGTAAAACACGCCAAAAAGGTAATTGTAGAGGTCAACACCACCATTCCGCTTTCCATGGAGGGCATGCACGATATTTACATCTGCAATAAGCCGCCGCACAGGACGGAAATTCCTATTTACCACGTCGGCGACAGAATAGGCTCGCCGTATTTGGAGTGCGGGCTGGATAAAATTACCTGCATTGTAGAATCGGACATTGTGGACCATGTGCGCAACCTTAACGCGCCGGATGAAAACAGCATTAAGATTGCGGAGTATTTAGTCGATTTTTGGGAACACGAGCAAAAATACGGACGCCTGCCGCAGGAGATGCTGCCTATTCAGTCCGGCGTCGGCAGTATTGCCAATGCGGTTTTGATGGGGCTTTCCAAGTCGAAATATGAAAATTTAAAAATGTATTCCGAAATTTTGCAGGACGCGGTATTCAGCTTGATTAAAATGGGTAAGGTGTCACAGGCTTCCGGCTGCGCGTTTACGCCGTCGCCAAACGTATGGCAGATGTATAACGAAAACCCTGATTTGTACCGCAAAAGCATCGTCCTGCGTCCGCTGGATATCAGCAACAGTCCGGAGGTCATACGCCGCTTGGGCGTTATCAGCATCAACACGCCGCTGGAGTTCGACATTTACGGGCAGGCGAACTCTACCCACGTTATGGGCGCAAGCATGATGAATGGTATTGGCGGCAGCGGCGATTACATGCGCAACGGCTATTTAACAATTTTCTGCACACCGTCTACGGCTAAAAAAGGCAGTATTTCCAGCGTTGTGCCAATGGTGACGCACGCCGACCACACCGAACATGATACGATGGTGTTTATCACAGAGCAGGGCATTGCCGATATTCGCGGACTGCCGCCGGTAAAACGCGCTAAAGTTATTATTGAGAACTGTGCGCACCCGGATTACAGGGCGCAGCTTTTGGAATATTTGCAGCAGGCGCAAAGAAAAAACGCCCATATGCCTGTGGATCTGGCGCACGCTTTTGATATGCAGGCACATTACGAAAAATACGGAACGATGAAAATATAAGGAGGATTACCATGGATAAAGAAAAATTACAGCAAGGCTTGGCAGATTACGAGGCGAAAGTTGCCAAAGCAACGGCGAAATTTCCGGAGCGCAAAAATTTTGCGGAACAGCGTTTATATACGCCGATAGACTTAGAAGATTTTGACTACAGCGAAAAGCTCGGGTTTCCCGGGCAATATCCGTTTACTCGCGGTGTGCAGCCAACCATGTACCGCGGCAGGCTGTGGACGATGCGCGCTTATGCCGGTTTTGCAACGGCGGAGGAAACCAATGCTCGTTATAAATATCTGCTGGAAGCAGGGCAGACAGGGCTTTCCGTTGCCATGGACCTGCCGACGCAGATTGGGCTGGACAGCGACCATGAACTGAGCCACGGCGAAGTTGGCAAGGTTGGCGTGGCAATTGACTCGCTGGCGGATATGGAAGCGTTGTTTGACGGCATTCCGCTGGATAAAGTAAGCACATCTATGACGATTAACGGCCCGGCGGCGGTGCTGCTTGCTATGTACGTTGCCGTTGCCGAAAAACAGGGCGTTAAGCCGGAAGCATTAAAGGGCACGATACAGAACGATATTTTAAAAGAATACATTGCCCGCGGCACATATATTTTTCCACCGCGCCCGTCGATGCGCCTGATTACTGATACTTTTGAATACTGCTCAAAGAATATTCCCAAGTGGAACACCATCAGCGTCGGCGCTTACCATATCCGCGAGGCCGGTGCTTCCGAAGTGCAGGAGATTGCCTTTGCTTTCGCTAACGCTATGGCGTATATCGATGCCGCCATTAAAGCGGGGCAGAAAGTGGACGATTTTGCCCCCGGCATCAGCTGGATTTTTACTGCCGGGCTGGATTTCTTCGGCGAAGTAGCCAAATTCCGTGCCGCACGCCGTTTGTGGGCGCGCATTATGAAAGAACGCTACGGCGCGACGGTGCCCAAAGCACAGATGCTGCGCGTGCATGTGCATACCGCAGGCAGCGTGCTGACGGCGCAGCAGCCTTTAAACAACGTAGTGCGCATTACCTGGCAGGCGCTTAGCGCGGTGCTGGGCGGCATTCAGTCCATGGCTTGCTGTGCTTATGACGAAGCGATTGCCTTGCCGACTGAAGAAAGCGCAACACTTGCCCTGCGTACGCAGCAGCTTTTGGCTTACGAAAGCGGTGTAACCGATACTATCGACCCGTTGGCAGGTTCGTACTACATTGAAAGCCTGACCGATAAAATTGAGCGCGAAGCCTATGAATACATCGCTAAAATCGATCAGATGGGCGGCGCGGTCGCTGCTATCGAACAGGGCTATATGCAGCAGGAAATGGCGGCGCATGCTTACGAGTACCAGCACGACGTTGAGCTGGGCAAACGCACAGTTATCGGCGTCAACAAATTTACGGATAGTAAAGCCATGGCAGAGCAGGAAGTGCTGACGGCTGATTTAAGCGTCGGCGAACGCCAGGTAGCGCGCCTTAATAAAATGAAAGCCGGGCGTGATAATGCGGCGGTGCAGGCTGCGCTGGCAAAACTGCGCGAGGCTGCCAAAGGTACGGAAAACCTAATGCCGTACTTAATTGACGCTGTTAAAACCTACGCTACACTTGGCGAAATTTGCGGCGTACTGCGCGAGGAATTTGGCGAATATAAACAAAGCGGCAGCATGTTTTAACGTAAGGCAGGTGAACGGCAATGAATGAAACTGCTCAGCTTGCGAAATTTACGGCAGAAATGACTTTTGAAAAGCTGCCTGCCCGCGCCGTAGCAATGGCAAAGCAATGCCTTTTAGATTGGCTGGGCGTGGCGCTGCGCGGCTCACTTGAAGAACCGGCGCGGATTTTGCGCGCAACGGCGCTGAAAATGTGCGGCAATGGCGAAGCAACCGTTTTTGACGGCGGCACAAGGCGTGTGGATGCGGTAAGCGCGGCGCTGGTTAACGGCGCGGCTTCTCATACGCTTGATTTTGACGATTTGCATAACCCTTCCATTATACATTTGGCAACGGTTGTTATACCGGCTGCCGTTGCTGTGGCGGAAGCGGAACATAAAAGCGGCAAAGCCCTGCTGACGGCAATCTGTGCCGGTTACGAAGCAGGTGCGCGTGCAGGCGAAGCTGTTATACCTGAATCGTACTTTTACTGGCATACTACCGGTACAGCTGGCATTTTTGGCAGCGCGGCGGCATCGGCTTCGCTGCTGGGACTGGATGGACACATTACCAATATGTGCCTTGGCAGCGCCGGTACACAGGCGGCAGGCTTGTGGGAATTTTTGAAAGAAGGCGCGATGAGCAAAGCACTTCACGCAGGCAGGGCGGCAAGCGCCGGTGTGTTTTCGGCATACCTGGCGCAAAACGGATTTACTGCTGCCAGCAAAATATTAGAAGGCGAAAAAGGCTTTTGCCCGGCGCTTTCCACTGCGCCAAGGCTTGAAAAAATTACCGAAAATTTTTCGTATAGTGATTTAAAAATACAGCATAACTCATTTAAACCATATGCCTGCTGCAAACATGCCCACGCGGTTGTGTACGGTGCGCAGATGCTGCGCCGCCAGCATAATTTGCAGCCGCAGGATATTGCTGCTGTAACCTTGCAGGTAAACAATATTACTGATTTTCTCATCAACAACCCGGCACCGCAGAATGTTTACGGCTGCAAATTCAGCATTCAGTACTGCGTGGCGGCGGCGCTGATTTACGGCAAGGTTGGCATCGACGAGTTTAGCGCGCAGGCACGCAGCAGCACCGAGATGCAGGAATTAATGGCAAAAATTAACGTTGTTAAAGATGAACGCCAGGAAGAAATTAACAGGCAAAATCCTGCCAAGCTGGCATCAAAAATTGTCATTAAAAGCAAAGACGGTGCGGAATACGCAATGCAGGTAGATTACCCTAAAGGCGACCCGGATAACCCGATGTCCTGGGAAGAAAGCACAGAAAAATTTATTACGCTTTCACAACCTGTCTGCGGGGCAGAAAAAGCGGCAATTTTGTGCCAAACTATAAAATATTTGGAACAAATTAACGATATAGCTGCTGAATTGAAACATATTTTTTAACAAATTTGTAAAAAATAACAGCTTGTCTTCATTAATATGGCAGGCTGTTATTTTTATGAAGTTGGTTTTATGATATTAAATATAATAAAGTTTATCTAAAATATTAAAAGAAAAAGATATTTTATTTAATCCTTATTGTTTTGCATAAAATATAAAATTTTGGTAGATAAACGGTAAAAAATAGTGTATAATATTTATACAGTTAAAACGGAAAACAGAATTTGCAATTTTATTAAAATCTCCGGATTACAAAAATAAAAAAAGACGAATACAAAAGGGGGAACTTATTATGTCTGTAAAAAGGGTTATAGACAATAAGAAAATCGGTGCCAATATCCGGTTGGCACGTGTAAGAAAAATGATGAGCCAGTCCGAGCTTGCCAAACTGCTTGGCGTAACGCAAACGCACATGAGCAATTTGGAACGCGGGCGGTGCGGCATTACCGTAACCATGCTTAACGAACTGACCAATATTTTTGAAGTGGAAACCGATGCTCTTTTGTATGGAACCCCAGGTGTTCGCCCGGAAGCAGACATTACCGCCGCTGTAAAAAGCAGCGGCATAGAAAACTATACTCTCGGAGATTTAATTAAAGCAGCAAAACTTTTAGATGCTCAAGAATAAAAAATACCGGCAGCTGCCGATAGCAAACGGCACTGCCGGTTCTTTTATGCCTTATTGTCAGTCTTTTGGGTTTAAAAAACTGTTCCAGTTATAGGCAAAAATAGCTCCGCCAATCACGGCGCAGCCCCATGCCAGCCTTACGGCGTACTTATCAAAACCAAACATTCCCAAAAGGGTATAGCACAACAGCCCCACCACAAGCATTACTACGGGCAGTGCAAGTAAAAACATTGTGCCGCCAAAGCTTTTCGTCATGCGCTTTAAAAAATCTTCAAACATAATTCTCCCGCCTCAAACGTATTTATAACTATTATACTTTAGCTGCTTGCAAAAGCAAAGCCTTTTCTGGTACAAAATGTGATATAATAAAAACAAAACTATTGACGAAAGGAATATTGCCATGACTATAAAACTTATTGCCAGCGATATGGATGACACGCTGTTAAACAGCAGCCGCCAAATTTCACCTCGCAACGAGGCTGCCATAAAAAAAGCCATTGAAGCCGGAATTATTTTTACCCTTGCCTCTGGGCGCATGTACTGTTCCATGCAGCCGTATGCAAAAAAGCTGGGGCTTGATGTGCCGCTGGTTTCCTACAACGGGGCGCTGGTAAAGGGCGCGCTCAGCGGCAAAGTTTATGTAAACAGCCCGCTTAAACTGCAAACGGCGTTAGATTTGTTGGATTATGTTAAACAAAATGGGCACTATGTGCAGGTTTATATGGACGACAAATTATATGTAAAGGAAGAAAACGAATATTCGCGCATGTATGCAAAAATTTCCGGCATTCAGCCGATAGCGCTGGGCGAAGAAATTTACCATATTAAAGAAGCGCCCAACAAAATGCTGTTAATGACGGCAGCTGACGCTTTTGAAGCAACCTGGCAGGATGTTGCAGATAAATTTAAAGGCCGTGTGGACGTTACCAGTTCTCGCGATAATTATTTGGAGCTGATGGAACCAGGCGTTAACAAATGGCAGGCAGTAAAACGCCTTGCTGAAAGCTTTGGCATTCAGCCTGAAGAAATTATGTGCATCGGTGATTCCAACAACGACCTTAGCATGATTAAAAATGCAGGCATCGGCGTGGCGGTTGCCAACGCCAAACCGCAGGTGCAGCAGCAGGCAAAAATGATTACTGCCAGCAATGACAACGACGGTGTCGGCATTGCCATTGAAAATATTTTAACTTCGCAGGTAAATGTGCCAGAATGATTGGATTGCGGCTAAACTTTAAATTATTTGGCAGAATATAAAAAACCGAAAACTTTAAACTTCTGCTATACTCTTTGGCATGTTGCCTAGGCGTATTCTAGTGTTTGAAAGAATAGAAACGGTATTTTTTATTATTTCCTGCCAACCGACAAATAATTTACAAATAAAATAAATAATTATTATTGATTAAATGCCGGAAGTGTGTTATACTTAAACCATCAAGAAAGCATATCCACAAAGGAGGATTTTAATATGAAAAAGAAAGTTTACAAAGTATTTAACGAACAGGTTCAGGCTGAACTGTATTCCGCTTATATGTATTTGGCAATGAGCCTTGATATGGAGGCCAAAAATTTTAAAGGCATGGCGCACTGGCTGAAAGCCCAGTATGAAGAAGAACGCGAACACGCCTTTAAGCTGATGCAGTTTATGCAGGACTGCGGCGAAAAACCGGAACTTTTGGCTATTGAAGCGCCTGCTGCTGATTACGGCACGCCGCTGGAGCTGTTTAAAAAAGTGCTGGAGCACGAAAAATATGTAACCTCGCGCATCTATGCTATGTACGAAGTAGCTGTTGAAGAAAAAGATTATGCTGCCCAGAGCCATTTGAAATGGTTTATTGATGAGCAGGTTGAAGAAGAAGCCAGTGCATCCGAAATTGTTGAGAAGCTTAAAATGGTTGGCGACCATGTCGGCGGCTTGTTTATTATCGACGGCCAGCTTGCCGCAAGAAAATAATAAAATAATTTGTTGACATTGCTGCACGGTTGTGTTATTATGTTCAGGTAACAAAGTAGAAGCCGCTCGCTTCTCACCTTGCAGCTATGCTCGACAGGGTTGGATATGTACTAACGCGGGTGGATTTATTCTGCCCGCTTTTCTTTTGACTGAAATTTTTTGGAGGTGACTTGTCATAGCTAAGGAAAACTTGCGTATCAACGAAGAAATCCGTGCACGTGAAGTGCGCGTTATCGGCAGCGACGGCGAACAGCTTGGCATTATGTCCGGCCGCGAAGCCCAGCAGCTTGCTTATGAAAAACATCTTGACCTGGTGGAAATTGCACCTACTGCCAAACCGCCTGTGTGCCGGATTATGGATTACGGCAAGTACCGTTACGAGCAGCAGAAACGTGAAAAAGAATCTCGTAAAAAACAGAAAACGTTTGATATTAAAGAAGTTAAGCTGCGCCCGGGCATTGAAGAACACGACTTTAACGTTAAGTTTAAAAATGCCGTGCGTTTCTTAGAAGATGGCGACAAAGTAAAGGTTACCATTATGTTCCGTGGCCGTGAGCTTTCGCACCCGGAACTGGGCGAGGTGCTTTTGAATAAAATGGCTGCCCAGCTTAAAGAGATGGCCGTTGTAGAAAGACAGCCCAAACTTGAAGGCAAAAACATGATTATGATAGTTGCGCCGAAACCGAGTAAATAAGGAGGAACTTTTAAATGAAGTTGAAAATGAAAACCCGCAGAGCTGCTGCAAAACGTTTCAAAAAAACCGCTTCCGGTGAATTTAAACGTGCCAAAGCTTATAAGAGCCATATTTTGGAGAAAAAATCTCCTGCCCGCAAGAGAAATCTGCGCAAAGCTACTTTAGTGCATAAAACTGACCATGAACGCGTAGTTAAAATGCTGCCGTATGCATAATTAGTGGAGTTAAGGGAGGATATTACCAATGGCAAGAATTAAAGTTGGTGTAACTGCACACCGCCGTCATAAACATATTTTAAAACTGGCTAAAGGCTATCGTGGAGCTAAACATTTACAGTTTAAAAAAGCTAACGAAACTGTAATGAAAGCCCTGAGTTATGCACGCCGTGACCGCCGTGCTAAAAAACGCGAGTTCCGCCGTTTGTGGATTGCCCGTATCAACGCTGCAACCCGTGCTAACGGCATGAGCTACAGCCGTTTTATTTGCGGTTTGGCAAAAGCAGGTATTCAGCTTGACCGTAAAGTTTTGGCTGATATGGCTATTTTTGATGCAGCTGCATTTGCAAAACTGGTTGAAACCGCTAAAGCTGCTCTGTAATTTAAGCATTAAAAGACTGACGTTTGCAAAAACGTTGGTCTTTTTGTTTTTTGTGTAAAAATTTGCAAAAAATTTATATTTTGGTATAATACGTGGTAATAGAGTGGGGATTTTAGTACAGCATTAAAATTAGAGAGTTGTTTAAACGGGGTGAGAAACTTTTGGGACGTGAAAATAAGTTTTTACGCTGGCTTGGGCAGCGCTTTAACGGCAGCCAGATGGTGGCGCTGAGTTTTATGGTGCTGATTTTATTAGGTGCACTTTTATTTATGCTGCCAATAGCGACGCAGGACAGGCAGGGGCTGCCGTTTTTGGACGCACTGTTTACGGCGACGTCGGCATCTTGCGTAACGGGGCTGTCGGTTATTGACGTTGGCAACCAGCTTTCATGGTTCGGCAAAATGGTGCTGATAGGGCTGATACAAATTGGCGGCCTTGGCATTATGACGATGACGACGCTGGTCATGGTTATCGCCGGGCGCAAGGTAAGCCTGCGCGAGCGACTGTTTTTGCAGGAATCCATGAATCAGACGGAAATCTCTGGCGTTGTACGTATTGCATTGAACATTATTAAATATACTCTGGTAATAGAGTTTGTTTTTGGTACGATTTTAGCGGCACATTTTGTATTGTCTAAAGATATGGGCTGGCTGGGTGTCATTTACGGGTACTGGCATTCAGTATCGGCATTTTGCAATGCAGGTTTTGACCTGATGGGTGATTACAAAAGCCTGATTGATTACCAAGGCGATATCGTAATTAATTTAAGCATTGCGCTTTTAATTACGCTGGGCGGCTTGGGCTTTATGGTATTGGAGGATTTAAAGCGCGGTTTTAACTGGGAGCGTTTTGCCCTGCATACCAAAATCGTGCTGCTGACCAGCGTTGGTTTAAACATCGCCGGCACAGTGATGCTGTGGGTGTTTGAATCGAATAACCCTGCCACTTTGGGCAGTATGAGTATGTTTGACAGTTGGATGGCGGCATTCTTCCAGGCGGTGTCGTCGCGTACTGCCGGGTTTAATACTATTGATTTAATGCATTTGCATGATAGCAGCCTGTTTATGCTGATTATCTGGATGTTTATCGGCGCGGGCAGCGGTTCTACCGGCGGCGGTATTAAAACTACTACGTTTATTGTGCTGATGGCTTCGCTGTGGTATATGATTAAAGGACAGCGCGACGTGGTAATGTTTGGCAGGCGCATTGACGAAAAAATCGTTGATAAGGCGTTTGTAATTACCGTTTTATGCCTGATTTGGGTGCTGTTTGCCACGATGATGCTTTTGGTAGTTAATCACGAGCATTATCCGTTTGTAGATGTCCTGTTCGAGGTTGTTTCCGGGTTTGGTACAGTAGGCTTGGGCATCGGCATTACGCCGGACTGGCATCCGGTTGGCAAATGGATTTTAATTTTTACCATGTATATAGGCCGTATCGGCATTTTAACCTTCCTTTTAAGTTTTTTAAGTGCCGGTACTAACAAAATCCGCTATCCGTCGGAGCATATCAATATTGGTTAATGGGGTGTAAATAATGGCGAAAAACAATAAACAAAAACAATTTGCGGTGCTGGGGCTGGGGCGCTTTGGTACCAGCGTGGCGCTGACCCTGCACGAACTGGGCTACCAGGTTTTGGGTGTGGACAGTGATGAAGAAATTGTGCAGGATTTATCGCACGAGCTGACGCATGTGGTAAGCGCCGATGCTTCGGATGAGAACACGCTGCGCAGCCTGGGCATTAACAATTACGAGGTAGTTATTGTCGGTATCGGGCCGTTGGAGGACAACCTGTTAACAACGCTGAATTTAAAAGAAATGGGCGTACCGTTTGTCGCCGTTAAGGCAACAAGCGCGGTGCACGGCAAAATGTTGGAAAAAATTGGTGCGGACAAAATTATTTATCCGGAGCGTGATATGGGTAAGCGCGTGGCGCACAACCTTATTTCCAGCAGCATTGTGGATTACATTGAGATGAGTAACAACATCAGCTTGATGAGCACTAATATTCCGCATTCGCTGGTGGGCAAAAACCTTATTGAGTCCGATTTACGCAAACGCTATAACGTCAATGTCGTTGCCATTAAGCATGAGGGCGTAACCTATATTAACCCGAAACCGACACAGGTTTTGGAAGAAGGCGACGAGATGATTGTTATCGGCGAGCACCAAAACATTAAAGCTTTAGAGGAAATTGTTTGATGAAAGAAATTAGCAGCCTTAATAACGCCGTTGTTAAGGACGTATGCAATTTAAAACAGAAAAAATACCGCGAGCGCACCAATAGCTTTGTGGTAGAAGGCTTGCGCGCAGTTGAAGAAGCGGTGCATTATGCCATAGTGCAAAAAATTTTTGCCGTAGCAGATAACGCCAACGCCAGGCTGGCACAGCTTTTGGCTGACGCAGCGGCTAAAAATATTGAACTGTATATGGTTACGGAAAGCGTTATGAAAAAGCTGAGCGATACGGAATCACCGCAAGGCGTTTTGGCGGTGTGCGCCAAGCCGCAGGGCTTTATCGGCGCGGATGGGCCGCTGCTGGTTCTGGATCGCGTGGCAGACCCCGGCAACGTGGGCACTTTAATCCGCACGGCAGAGGCGGCAGGCATGGCGGCGGTAATTTTGCTGGCTGGCTGCGCCGATGCTTATGCGCCCAAAACAGTGCGTTCTACAATGGGCTCGCTGCTGCGTATGCCGGTGCTGTGCGATGTGCCGGAGGCTGAGTTTATCAGCCTGTCGCGTAAAAACGGCTACGAAATTATAGTAACCTGCCTGGACGGCGCGGAAAACCTCTACGAAGCTGATTTTGGCAGCCGTGCGGCGATAGTTGTCGGCAGCGAGGCTTATGGGGCATCGGAAAGTTTAAAGGCTGCCGCTGCCAAAAGGGTGTACATTCCCATGCAGGGCAGGGCAGAATCACTGAACGCGGCAGTGGCAGGCGGCATTGTAATGTTTGAAGCTATGCGCCGCCGTCTTGCAACAAAATAAAGGCTGTGTTATAATAATAAGCGTTAATTTAACAAGCTTACTGCTATGAAAAAGAGAGTACGCATAAACTGCGACGCAGAGAGCAGGGCCAAGGCTGAAAGCCCCGTGATACAGTTTGTGCAGAAGTTCACTTTGGAGCAGCCGTTTTGAAATTAAGTAGGGACGGCGTTTGCCGCGTTAAGGCGTTATGAGGTACAAAACAGGGTGGTACCGCGGAAGACATGCAGCTTTCGCCCCTTTAAAGGGGCGGAGGCTTTTTTATTTTACCGCCTGCCCCTAATGCTGAATTTTGGGAGGTTAAGTATGAAAGAAGAACTGCAAGCACTGAAAGAGCAGGCGCTGAAAGAACTGGAAACAGTTACCGGCGTGGACGCGCTGAAGGATTTGCGCGTTAAGTATTTGGGCAAAAAAGGGCAGATGACGGATATTCTGCGCGGTATGGGCAGCCTGCCTGCCGAAGAAAGGCCCAAAATAGGCCAGATGGTAAACGAAGTTAAAAAGCTTTTGGAAGAAGCCATTGCCGCAAAAACCGAAGTTTTGGAAGCTGAGGCCTTAAAGCAGCGCCTGGCAAGCGAAAAGGTTGATATTACCCTGCCGGGCCGCAAACCGCAGTGCGGGCATCTGCACCCCATTACGCTGACGATGCGCGAGATTAAAAAGATTTTTATGCGTATGGGTTTTGAGGTATTGGAAGGGCCGCAGATTGAAACCGATTATTATAATTTTGAAGCGCTGAACCTGCCGAAAGACCATCCGGCAAGGGATATGCAAGATACTTTTTATATTACTGAAGATATTTTGCTGCGCACGCAGACTTCGCCTATGCAGGCGCGCAAAATGCAGGCAAGCGTGCCGGATTCCCCTATCCGTATGATTTCGCCTGGTACGGTTTACCGCAACGATTATGACGCAACCCATTCGCCGATGTTCCATCAGGTAGAAGGTTTGGTTTTGGGTAAGGACATCAGCCTGGCTGATTTAAAGGGCACGCTGGAAACATTCTGCAAAGAGATGTTTGGCAGCAGCGTCAGCATCCGCCTACGCCCCAGTTATTTCCCCTTTACGGAGCCGAGCGCCGAAGTTGATATTTCGTGCGTTATCTGCGGCGGCAAAGGCTGCCGTGTGTGCAAAAACAGCGGCTGGCTGGAGATTTTGGGCAGCGGCATGGTACACCCCAACGTACTGCGCATGAGCGGCTATGACCCGGACAAAACCAGCGGTTATGCCTTTGGCATGGGCGTAGAACGCATTGCTATGCTGAAATACGGCATCGACGATTTACGTTTATTTTTTGAAAATGACCTGCGGTTTATCCGCCAGTTTAAATAAGGAGGGATACCATGTTAGCATCTGTTGATTGGCTTAAACAATATGTAGATATTGATGTCACTCCTGAGGAGCTGGCTGAAAAACTGACCCGCGTGGGTTTGGAGGTAGAAAGCGTTAACCACCTTGGCAAAGATTTAGAGGGCGTTGTTACCGGCAAGGTAACGTACATTGAGCGCCACCCTAATTCTGACCATTTGTGGGTTTGCATGATGGATGTTGGCGGCCCGGAAATTTTGCAGATTTTAACCGGCGCGCAGAACGTACACCAGGACGATATGGTGCCGGTTGCAGTCATCGGCTCGCAGCTGCCTAACGGCATGAAGCTAAAAAAAGCAAAAATGCGCGGGCTTGATTCGTTCGGTATGCTGTGCAGTGCGGCAGAACTGGGTATCGACGCTAAACTTTTGCTGCCGGAACAGCGCGAAGGCATTTTCATTCTGCCGCCTGATACACCGATTGGCTTGGACATAAAAAAAGTGCTGGGGCTTGATGACGTTGTTTTGGATATTGACTTAACCGCTAACCGCGGCGACTGCACTAACATTATCGGACTTGCGCGCGAGGCTGCCGCAGTATTGGGCAAAGAACTGCGCCTGCCGGATATGAGCGTGAAAGAAGCTGCGGGCGGCAACGCTGCTGATATGGCTGCTATCGAAGTGCGGGCTAAAGATTTGTGCAGCCGTTTTGCCGTGCGCGTACTGAAAAATATTAAAATCGGGCCCAGCCCGGAATGGATGCAGAAACATCTGCGTGCCTGCGGCATGCGCCCAATCAGCAACGTGGTTGACGTTACCAACTATGTAATGCTGGAACTTGGCCAGCCGATGCACGCTTACGATTACGATAAAGTTGGCGAGCATAAGCTGATTGTACGCCGCGCCGATGACGGTGAAAAACTGGTAACGCTGGACAGCCAGGAACGTATTTTAACGCCGGATATGATTACCATTGCCGACCCGGGTCACGCTGTTGGCCTTGGCGGTGTAATGGGCGGCTTGGAAACCGAAGTAACGGGCGAAACAGTTAACGTAATGCTGGAAGCCGCAACTTTTAATGGCCCATCCATTCGCAGAACATCTAAAGCATTGGGGCTGCGCAGCGAAGCTTCGGGACGTTTTGAACGCGGTGTTGACACCATACTGAACCACAATGCGCTGAACCGTGCCGCACACTTGTTGGAACAGATGGGAGCTTGCGAAACCGTATGCGGTATTGTCGAAGATTACCCCGAAGAAGTTAAACCCGCTGTTATCCGTGTAACGCCGCAGGCTATTAACAGCCGCATCGGCGTGGAAATTGCTGCGGAAGAAATGGTAGACATCCTTAAAAAATTACAGTTTGGCGTGGAATATGACGGCAGCGTACTGGAAGTTACCGCCCCGAGTTGGCGCTACGATATCAGCTGCGACGCCGATATCAGCGAAGAAATTGCCAGAATGCACTCTTACGATAAGATTGAGTCGCATAATCCGGAATTACCGCTGGTACAGGGCCGTCAGTCCGTTATCGATGACGTTTGCGAAGAAATAGAAGATTACCTTGTAGCCGCCGGGTTAAACGAAGTTATGACTTACAGCTTCATTAATCCTAATTCCTTTGATAAAATGCTGCTGCCGGAAGCAGACAGCCGCCGCAGTGCGATTGAACTGATGAATCCGCTGAGCGACGAGTTTAAGGTAATGCGCACCACCATGCTGCCCGGCATGCTGAACACCGCAGCCTATAACCAGGCGCGCCAGGCAGAAGCCGTGAAGATTTTTGAAATTGGCAAGGTATTTTTGCCCAAAGCCTTGCCGCTTACCGAACTGCCGGAAGAAAAGCCTGTTTTGTGCGCAGTGTTGGCAGGCAGGCGCAGCAGCCTGAACTGGACGGAAACCAAGGACGAAGTTGATTTTTACGATATGAAGGGCGTTGTGGAAGGATTGCTGGAAAACTTGCAGCTGACCGGCGTAAAATATGTGCCAGCAGTCCAGCCTTACCTGCACCCGGGCAAGAGCTGCGCCGTGGAATATGACGGCAAGTTAATCGGCTGGTTTGGCGAACTGCACCCGACTGCTGCGGAAAACTACGGCCTTAATGGCAGCGTCTGCGTGCTGGAACTGGAAGTTGAGCCGCTGGTTGCCAGTGCTTCCATTGTGCCGCAGTTTGTTCACCTGCCCAAATACCCGGCAACTTCGCGCGATATTGCCGTTGTTGTGCCGCAGGACGTTGCGATGGAAGAACTGGAAGAAGTTATCCGCGCCAACGCTGGCAGCCTGTTAAAACAGGTACAGGTATTTGACGTTTACACCGGCAAACAGGTTGAAGCAGGTTATAAATCCATGGCGTTCAATCTTGCTTTCCAGGCTGACGACCGCACCTTGACGGACGAAGAAATCGACGCCGTTATTAAAAACGTGGTCGGAAAAGTCGGTGAAGCTTACAAAGCAAAACTGAGAGATTAATAATAAATTACGGTAAACTGCCGCCGGTTTTATGCCGGCGGCTTTTGCTTTACAGCGTAAAAATTTCTTCCAGCGTTTCTAAAAGTTGCCGTGGCGTTAATAAAAGTTTATAATTTAATTACAGAAAATATGAAAGAAGGTGCGTTTATGAAACTTTATGTATGGCGCCATAATAAAACCTACCACAGCCATAGCATGATACAGGAACCATGTGTGAACAGCGAATTTTACCTTGACGCTGTTGCCATTGTGGCGGCAGAAAACCTTGACGAAGCGCTGGCACTTTTGGCGGCGCAGCATAAGGGGTGGCGCACCGAGGACCTGCGCGAGCTGGAGCCGCAGGTTTATGAGCTTGACAAGGGCAAGGTTATTTTTACGGAATTAAGAGGCTCGATAGCCTAAAAGGAGCGGAAAATGGCAGCAGAACTTGAGATAAAACTGAATATAGAAGCGGAGGCTTTGCAAAAATTGCTTGCATCGCCGCTGCTGAAGGAAAAAATTATCTGCGGCAGCGAAGCCGTGCAGCATTTACAAACTTCGTATTATGATACGCCATCTTTTAAACTGATGCACAGCGGCATTGCTTACCGCGTGCGCAAAAACGGCGATAAGTACGAGGCAACCATTAAAACGGAAAAAGCTTCCTGCGGAGGTTTTTCCAGCCGCAGCGAATATAATGTAGATTTGCCGGACGGCAAACCTGTTTTGGCAGCCTTTAAAGAAGCTGGGTTTAACACTGATTTAGAAAAAATATTGGGCGGTGAGCCTTTAAAGAAGCTTTTTACGGTTGATGTGGAGCGCAGGCTGTGCCTGTTAAAAATAAGCGAAGCAACAACGCTGGAGCTGGCTGTGGACCGCGGTAAAATTACCGGCGGTACTGGCGGCGAATGCCCTATTAACGAAACAGAACTAGAAATAAAAAGCGGCACCAAAGAAGATTTATTTGCTTTTACTGAACAGATAGCAGAACTGGTACCAGTAACGCCTGAGACACGCAGTAAATATGAGCGCGGCATGAAGCTGTGCGGCGTAAATTTAACAAAACAAATTAAATAAAAAAGACGGTATTGCCTTTTGCGGCAATACCGTCTTTTGTACATCTGCTGGTATAAATTTTAAAACAAACTTTCCATAATGGGCAGCAAAACAGGCGCTAACAGGGAAGTGGCAATGCCAGTCAGCCCGATGGACGCGCCGCCGATAGCAAGCTGTAAAGCGCTTTTGCTGGCGCAAACGCTGGTGCCCAGACCGTGGCTGGATGCGCCGATGGCAAGCCCGATGGCGATGTTATTTTTAATTTTCATGGCTTCTAAAATTTTGTGGTTAAAGGTTGCGCCCAGCATACCGGTAAAAATGACGCACGCGGCTGTCAGCGCCGGTATGCCGCCGATGGCGGAAGAAATATCCATGGCAATCGGCGTAGTGACGGATTTAGGAATCATCGAAAGCAGAACCTGCCCGCTTGCCCCGAACATTTTAGCGCATACAAAAATAGTAACAATGCCGGTGACGGTAGCTACTAAAATACCGCTTAAAATTACAAGCAGGTTTTCTTTAATAATTTGCCTGTTGTTATATAGCGGCATGGCAAGCGCCACAGTGGCTGGGCCAAGCAAAAAGTTAATAAAGCCTGCACCGTTTTCGTAATCATCGTAAGTAATGTACGGCTCCTGAAAATAAATAAAAGCTATTATCATCGGGCACGCCAGCACAAACGGCGGAATAATATTCAGTTCAAACTTATCTACGATAATTTCGCAGATAACATAAACGATAATGGTCAGCGCAATGCCAAACAGCGGTGAATTTATAAAGGCTTCCGGTAAAATGCTCATTTATCTGCACCGCCTTTGCGTTTTAACATAAAGTTTAAAAATACAGCCGTCACAATCAGTATTACAAAGCTGCTGATAAATACGGTTGCTATAATAGCGGTGCTTTCGGCAAGGATAATATCCATATAAAGCAAAATGCTTACGCCTGCGGGCAAAAACAGCATGCCCATTTTCTCTATTAAAATATCGCAGACGTCCTCGATGGTGCGCACACGGACCACGCCGGTTAACAGCAGCACCAAAAGCAGAATCATGCCCATCAGCGCCGGCGGAAATTTTAAGCCGCATAAATTAAGCGCGATGGTGCTTATGCCCTGCAAAAAAAGCAGTACAGCAGTTCCTGTCAAAATTGATGATGGTGTCATAAATTCTCTTTCCCTCCAAAAAAATAAAGTAATGTGTATATTTTCCTGCCGCAGCGTTGATTTGTCAAGTTAAAATATTAAAAAATTTTATCACAAAAATTAACAAAAAATATTTGACTTTTTGACTTTTGCTGTTATAATATAAAACAGGAG
>DXVZ01000150.1 GCA_019417125.1 Phascolarctobacterium sp. | reverse complement strand
AGGCAGGTTAGCGGCAACAAAGCCCTGCATGGCAAACAGCAGCGCCAAATACGGCGGCACTGCGGCATTCATCGACGCATACAAATCCTTAAACAGCGGCAGAACCTGCACAATAAACAGCAGTGCCATCGCCAGCGAAGCGGTAAATAGAAAGAGCGGATACAAAGATATATTTTTAATAAACCGTTTCATCTGCGCCTGCAAGCTGTAATACTGCGCCAGTTCTTCCAGCATTTCGCATAAAATGCCGCCTTCTTCACCGGCAGCAGCAACCGCCGGCGCTAAAGAACCCCACGCCTCCTGCCTGTTTTTAAGGCTCCCGGCAAAACTTGCGCCGTTTTGCAAATCGCGCTGCATGGCACGGCACAGCCGCGCCGTTTTGGGCGGCAAACGTTCAGCCAAAATTGCCAGCGCTTTTAAAAGCGGCAGCCCGCTGGCAAGCATCAGCGCCAGCTGGCTAAAAAACACAGCCTTGGCTTCATCGCCCAACGCCGGCTTTGCCTTTGCCAGCCGCTCACGCCACGCTGTTTTAACATTAGCTTTGGCGCGCTCGCCCTGCAAAAACGTTAAATAGCCGTAATTGCTGCGCACAAAATCCGCCGCCTCGCTTTTACTGGCGGCAGCATAAACGCCGCTGACGCTTTTGCCAAGGCTATCGACTGCTTTCCACCTGTATTGCTGCACCGCCGCACCCCTTTCCGGGTATTTGGTATTCGCTGCCGCAGTGTCTTTCCCCACAGCCCCGCCTTTTAATTGTGAACTTTTTGTGACTTTATTTTCACATTAGTAAGCCAGCCGCTGTTAAAATTTTTGTTTATTTACTTTTAACCGCGCCCCGTTTTATAATAGAACCAACAATAAATTACGGAGAAAAGCCATGACCCTAAAAAATAAACTAGGCATCGCCAACGCCTTACAACTGGCAAACGAAGAAGAAAAAATTACCAAACGCAAAGCGCTGCTGCTTTTTGAAACCGGCTTTTTGGATAATCTTGAAGCAGGCAGCTTCAGTACGCTTGCCGCCATCCATAAATTTTTATTTGAAGATATTTACGATTTTGCCGGGCAAATACGCAGCGTCAATATCGCCAAAGGCAGCTTCCGCTTTGTACCGGCGCTGTACCTTGAAAGCGCATTGGCGAGCATCGGCAAAATGCCGCAAACCACTTTTGAAGAAATCATTGCTAAATATGTGGAAATGAACGTCGCCCACCCCTTCCGCGAAGGCAACGGGCGCAGCACACGCATTTGGCTGGACCATATTTTAAAAACGGAACTGCACCAGGTTATCGACTGGAGCCAAATTGATAAAGAAGATTATTTGCTTGCCATGGAACGCAGCCCCATTAAAGATACGGAAATAAAACTGCTGGTAAAATCTGCCTTAACGGATAAAATTAATGACCGCGACGTTTATATGAAAGGCATCGACGCCAGCTATAATTACGAGGGCTACAGCACCTACAAAACAGAAGATTTATAAGCATAACAAAACCGGTTCAGCGCCACGCCGAACCGGTTTTAGTTGTTTTAATGGTATTTAATTGTTTAACATTATTTACTTATCCGCAGCGTCCTGCCGCAGGCTTTGCTGTGTTATACCAGCCCCATCCATTTCCAGTAGGTTGCGCCCAAAATCATAATCAGCGCAAAGGCGATAATGGTGAGCGGAATACCGGATTTTACAAAGTCGTTAACCTCAAAGGTATTGGTGCCATAGGCTATCATGTTCTGCGGCGCGTTTACCGGCAAAATAAAGCCGAAGCTTACAACGTACTGTAAAATCATGGTCATGCCAACGATGTTAACGCCCGGGGTTTTAAGCTGCTGCAATACGGAAATGATAATCGGGATAATTGCCGACGCCAAGCCCGTTGCGCTTGCAAAGCCCATGTGGATAACGATAAGGAAGATTGCCATAATTGCCAGCACCATCAGCGTGGTAGAGTTTTCCAGCGCGAAGATGGTTACAATCTGGTTGGCAAGCCAGGTTGCCGCTTTGGTGGAGAGCAGCGCGCTGCCGAGCGAAATGCCGACGCCGAACAGCACAACCGTGCCCCAGTTAATTTTGTTAACGGTTTCATTCCAGTGCATAACGCCGATTTTCGGCAGCATTAACAGGGTAATGGCAACCATCGTGCTGGTAGAAGTATCAATGTTGTGTACAATTTTCTCGGTAGTCCAGAAGAATAACAGACACAGCGAAATTACCAGCAGTTTCTTTTCGTCGGCGGTAATTTTGCCCATTTCTTTCAGCAGCCTGCTGACGGTAGCCTGCCCGCCTTCAATTTCGTCAATTTCCGGCGGCATAATATGCAGCATCAGTTTATAAAGAGTAAAGGACATCAGTATTGCAAACGGAGCCGCCGCGATAAACCAGTCCAGCCACGAAATATCTACGCCTAAAATCTGGCTGATGAAGTTTACGGCAACCATGTTCTGCGCCGCCGCCGTTTTAATGCCGACGTTCCACACACTGTCAACCTGCGCTACGGTAATCATCAGCATACCGGCAAAGCGGCTTTTCAGCGATACGCCGAACGCTTTAATCATGCCCATAACAATAGGTACCAGGCAGGCAACGCGCGCCGTGGTGCTGGGCACGAAGAAACTTAAAATAAAGCCGCACAAAATAACGCCCAAAAGCACATGGCTCGATTTAGTGCCTACTTTAGAAAGAATTACCAGCGCGATACGTTTATCAAGCCCGGTTTTGGTCATAGCCGTTGCCAAAAACATTGCTGCTGCCACCAGGCAGAAAGACGTAGACGCAAAGCCCTTAAGCGCCATGCCCAGCCCTGCGCTGGTGCCGTACAGCTTGCCCGTTTCGGGGTTAGGCGCAAAGCCTACCAACAGCGCTATTAAAACCATAATTACGCCCGCACTGACCGGATAGGAAATTGCCGTTGTTGCCCACACTATAACGGAAAATACCATAATGCCAATCATTCTGTGCCCTGCAACAGAAAGCCCGTCCGGCGTCGGCAAAGCCACAATAGCCGCCAAAATAATCAGCGCTATATAAAAACCATACGTCTTCATAAAGCCCTGCTGTTCCTGTTTCAAAGCAGTTTCATTTGCCATACTCACTCATCCCTTTCAAATTACAAAATGTTTAAAAAAAGAGCCTGCGTGCATAGTTAACACGCAAGCTCCTTTGCTTAATTAGATTATAGCACCTTCATCCTATAAGGACAATAGTTTTTTATGTAAAGATTTTTACAGGTTTGTCACATTCCCTTATTATACTTGAAGCTGTCCAGCGTGGTGTGGATTTTTTTCGCCAGGCTGTCGGGCAGTCCCTCGATATTAACGTTGAGGAAGCCGCGCACAATCGTCGCCGTTGCATCGTCCTCGCTCATGCCGCGCGCCATCAGGTACTCAATTTCTTCCGGGTTAATGCGCCCTACCGCCGCTTCGTGGCTCATCTCGGCATTGCCGGTCTGCGCGTCCAGCTCCGGAATCGCCAAAATATAGCCCTTGTTGCTCAGCATCAAGCCGTCGCATTCCAGGTGCGCGCGGATGCCTTCTACCTTGCCAATCATGCAGCCGCGGTTAATAACCTCCCCGCCGGTAGAAATAGTGCGCGTAATGCTTTCGGCGCGGCAGCCCTCGGCGTTAAGCACCACCCTGCCGCCAATGTCCAGGTGCGAACCTTCCGGCGCTACCAAAATGGAGTTTAAGCGCGCCACGGCGTCCTTGCCGTTTAAATGCACCGTCGGGTACATCTGCACGTCCTTCGCCTTTTCAATCAGCACATAATTAGAGATGTACTGGCCGCCTTCTTCCACCATTGCCACGGTGCGCGGGCGCACAATTACGTTTTCGCCCCAGCTGTGAATCATGGTAAAGCTTAATTTGGCGTTTTTGCCGATGTACATTTCGCTGACGCCGATGTGCATACCGTTTTCAACCTCGTGCGCCGATGTGCAGCCTGAGATAATGCTCAGCTCCGCGCCGTCCTCTACAATCACCACGTTATGCACGTGCTGCAGCTGCTGGTCGTGGCTGATGCACATGCACGCCTGCAAAGGCACGGCAATTTTTTCGCCCGCGCGCACGCGGATAAAATAGCCCTGTTCTTTTTCGATAGCGGTTTTAGCGGTGTATTTGTCGGTATCGGGCTGCACCGCTTTCCACCAGTATTTTTCTACCAGTTCCGGATATTTTTCTGCCGCCTTGCCGGTGCTCATCAGCTCCAGCGGAGTTTGCTTTTTAACTTTAATTTCCACAGCGTTGTTATCAAGCTGCACAAACGACGCGCTGCGGCTTTCATCCTCCGCCGCGCCTGTTTCGATGCCCACGTATTCCAGGCGGTCCAGCGTAGCCTCCGAAAGGTCGTCCACGCTTTTAAGGCTGCCCTTATCAGTATCGCTGTATGCGTTTAAATCTATGTCGTTGCCGTAAGCGGCCTTTTTCTCCAGCGCCGCGGTAAGCTTTTCGTTATTCATTATTTTTCCACCTCACATTTGCCGCGTTTAACGCAAGTTTCGTAGCCTGCCTGCCCAATGCAGTTTAAAACGTCCAGCGGGTCGCCGCAGGCGCAGGTCATTTGCCCTTCGTACAAAATATGGGCATGGCTTGCCGGAACGTATTTCAAAATATGCCCGGAATGGGTAATAATCAGCCCGCTGCGTTTGCTCTCCAGCGGATTGCGCACCTCCCAGCCCTGGTTTTTAATGCAGCACGGCTTATCGCAGCCCGCGCCGCCGCAGGGTTCGGTGTGCAGAATATAATTAACCGCCTTGCCCACAAGGGCGATGTTTTCCAAATCGACGCCGCTTTCCGGCTCGTCCAGCAAAAGCAGGTCTGGTTTCTGCGCCATCAGCTGCAAAAGCTCGCAGCGTTTTAACTCGCCGCCGCTGAAGCCGTCGTTAACGCTGCGGTCCAGGAAGCTGTCCAGCCCCATCCACTTCGCCATCGTTTCCGCTTCTTCGGGCGCTGCGCCGCAAATTTCCACCATCTTGCGCAGCGAAAGCCCCCTAATCGTCGGCGGGCGCTGAATCATTACGCCCACGCCGAGCCTTGCCCTTTCGTCGCAGCTCATGCCGGTAATGTCCTGCCCCTTAAAATAAATTTTGCCCTCTAAAATTTCGTAACGGCTAAAACCCATAATCGCGCCGATAAGCGTGGATTTGCCCGTGCCGTTAGGCCCGAACAGCACATGTACCTCGCCCGGTTTAATGTGCAGGTTAATATCGTTAAGTATTTTGCGTCCGCGTACAGCCACGGATAAATGCTCTATTTTTAACACGTAATTTACCTTCCTTCTTTTGAATTTCTTGTGATTGCGTTATCATTATAACACATACGCGGCGTTAATACCATACTTTTTTTGTAGGAATTTCTGCAATAGCCATTTAAGCCGTGTTGTGCTACAATATTAAAAGCGCTTCTATTACAAGCAGGAGGTAATTATGCATCAATATCTTTTTTATATCGGCGATTTCCCCATCCGCATGTACGGATTGGTTTTGTGCATGAGCATTTTTTTAGCCACCGGCGTTGCCTACTTTTTAGCAAAGCAGGACGGGCGCTGGCACCAGCACGTTGTTGATATCGGCATTTACGGCGGCTTTGCCGGGCTTATCGGTGCGCGCCTGTGGGATGTGTTCTTTTTTGACTGGGATTATTACCAGCACCACCTTTTAGAGATACCCTTTGTTTGGCAGGGCGGCATGGCGGTGCAGGGCGGCATTATCGCAGGCGTACTGACCGGCATTTGGTACTGCAAGCGCCACAACATCGATTGGGTGGCTTTTGCCGACGTCGTAACCCCCTCCATCCTCATCGGGCAGGCAGTGGGCCGCATGGCAAACCTGTTAAACGGCGACGCTTTCGGCACGCCCACCGGCGGCAACTTCGGCATTTTATACCCCGTTGGCACGCTGGCGCACAAAACTTACGGCAGCCAGCCCCTGTGGCCAGCCGAAGTGTGGGAAGGCCAGCTGGACGTGGTCATCTTTGCGCTGCTGTTAATTTTCCGCGCCTGCGGACACGCCAAAGGGCAGGTAATGTGCCTGTACGTTATGCTGTATTCCGCCGTGCGCTTTGGGCTTGAGATGCTGCGCGGCGACTACGTTGAGCCGTTCCTGTTCGGCTTAAAATCAGCGCAGGCAACCAGCCTGATATTTTTCTTAATTGCGCTTGCCGCTTTTATTTACTGCGGCGTAAAAGATAAAAAACC
Source organism: Phascolarctobacterium sp. (assembly GCA_019417125.1). Taxonomy (GTDB): domain Bacteria; phylum Bacillota; class Negativicutes; order Acidaminococcales; family Acidaminococcaceae; genus Fusicatenibacter_A. The sequence continues at coordinate 1,340 of DXVZ01000150.1, read as the reverse complement.
AAAACCGCAAACCGCGCCAAAAACTAAAAACCGTTAACACCATTGCCCGGCGAACACCGGGCTTTATTTTACCCTACACCCATATAAACGGCTTTTGGGCTTAAAAAATTTACCCCTGCCGAAAATTTTTTTAAATATTTTTTCGCGGCAGGTAAATTTTCGGGGTAAAAAATCCGTTTATGTGGGTGTAAGTTTCTTTTCTTGTTCTCTTTTTTGTCTGTTTTTTCTCTTGTTCTTTTCTTTGCCGTATTACGTTCTTACCTTGTTCCCAATAAACCGCAGGTTTATTATATATAATCTACCTTGTTCCCTAATGTACTACCGTACGTAAGCAATAATACCCTACGCGTCTGGCAAAAAGTACGGAAGCTTGGATTAGTGACAGTATGTAAGCAGCAGTAACTAAAACTTTATGCACAACAGGCACTATCTCTATACTGAGATAGTGCCGTAAGCAATAAACTGCATGCCATTGCTCTGTACGAAAGAAAAAACACTTTAGTTAGAGTGCTAAAATATTACTTGCTATATTGTTTATCTTTTATTTCTGTTTCCGGCATATTTATATCAATTTCAACAATATTTTCCTGCGTTACAAAAATCATATTATTATATTACGCCTAATTTACTGCCTGCTATTTTATAAACATCAAGTGCATTAAAGTGCATTGATTAAAAAATTTTTGATGTTTTAGTTTAAGTGGACTCAGCGGCGCAAAATACATTCTTAAACCAACAAAATAGATTCTTTAACTTTTGATGTTGGCACGCTTAATATAGCTGATAATACTGTTATAATAACGGCAAAAGACAGCACCAACAACGTTGATATTGGTAAAACCGGCGATAACCATATTGATAAGCTAATTTTAAGTGGTAATGGAAATATTAACACCACTAACGCCAGCGGTATCAGCATCGGCAGCCTTACCATTAACGGCGGTACTTTGGAGCGTATGGATTTTAAAGGCAGCACCAAAGGGCATAGCTATGTTGAAACTAACGGCTTTACCAACGTGCTGGCGCTAGGCGACGAGGACCTTAGCGGCGGCGAAGCGGTATATACTTTTTAAATAAAGTTTTTAAAACACGTAAGCAAATAACATAACCCCAGCAAAAAATTTCAGCCGGTGAAAATTAACCGGCTGTTTGCTTTTATTAAATATATTTTTGTGTTATAATTTTGCTCATGAGACAGCCGGTATGTTGGCTTACCCCTTTCGGGGGTGATAGCATGACTGTTTATGAAGCATTATCATTGATGATAGCTTTTGCAACTCTCATAGCAATCATTTCAAACCGTTAATTAACGAAATGAAATAAGCCGCATACTCACAATG
>DXVZ01000015.1 GCA_019417125.1 Phascolarctobacterium sp. | reverse complement strand
GCGCTTATTTGTTGAAAAAACGCTCAGCGTCGTTAAAGGCAGGCCGCTTTCATCGGTTGCCAAAACTTTTGTTAATTTCTTTTTGCAAAATTTTTAATAATAAAGAAGAAGGTGTTACCATGCTGAAACTATCATCCAAGAATGACTGCTGCGGCTGTACCGCCTGCGCCAGCATCTGCCCCAAAGGCTGCATCGCCATGGCAGCTGACAGCGAAGGCTTTTGCTACCCGCAGATTGACGAAAGCCGCTGTATTGACTGCGGGCTATGCGAAAAAGTTTGCCCGCTGCTGCATAAACCGCAGGCGCACGATATTTTAAACGTGTATGGCGCCAAAAATGTTGATGACGGCATACGCTATACAAGCTCCAGCGGCGGCATGTTTACGTTGTTTGCACAAGCAGTTTTAAACGGCGGCGGCACGGTGTTCGGAGCCGAACTTGACGATAACCTGCAAGTTTGCCACACCGGCATTACAAGCACGGCAGAACTTAACAAGCTGCGCGGCAGCAAATATGTGCAAAGCAAAATGGACGGCGTTTTTAAACAAGTGCGCACCATTCTTAACAGCGGCAAACAAGTGCTTTTCAGCGGTACGCCCTGCCAAATTGCCGGGCTGAAAGGTTTTTTAATGAAAGATTACGAAAACCTTACTGCTATCGACGTTGTATGCCATGGCGTACCCAGCGCCAAAGTTTATAATAAGCACCTGCGTGAAATTGCCGCAAACACCGGTGAAACGGTAACGCAGGTTAAATTCCGTGATAAAGCTAACGGCTGGAAGCAGGGAGAAACGTTGTTTTTAAGCCCCAACCACCGCACCGGCGCACCAAAAAGGCAGGAAACTTATATGCGCCTGTTTTTGTCTAACGTCAGCATCCGCCCCAGCTGTGCAGATTGTGCGTTTAATAATAAACGCAGCCTGGCGGATATTACCATTGCCGATTACTGGGGCGTAGATAAGCAGTTTCCTGAATTTGACGACGATAAGGGCGTAACACTGGTGCTTATCAATACCGCTAAAGGGCAAAATTTATTTGACTCCATTAAGGATAAAACTACTTACATTACTACCGATTTTGCCAAAGGCGCGCAGTATAACCTCGCCGTCAGCAAATCGCTGGGGCTGCACCCCAAACGCCAATACTTTTTCGATAACCTTGATACCAAAACCCTTAAAGAACTGGAACGGGAAATTCTGCCGCCGGTAAAATAAAAATATAAAAAAACAGAGCCTGCTGCAACCGGCATAATGCTTTGCGGCAAGCCCTGTTTTTTATTTTACTTTAAAGTTTTAATCTCGCAGTTTCCGTTCTTTACACGGTGCTCATCTAAAATTATCTCACCTATCTCATCTGCATGTATATACCCGCTGCGCGGATTTTTTACGCTGACGACACTGCCTTTTATATCTGCCTTAACATCGCTGTATTCAAAAGCCAAATCACAGTTTTCCGTTTCGCAGTCCTGCAAAACCAGCCCATTGGCATAGCACAACGGCTGCGTACCGATTATTTTGCAGCGGATGAGATGTAAATTTTCTGAATACCACGCAAGGTACTCGCCTTTAACGATACTATCCATAACCGTAACGTTTTTGCTGTGCCAAAATGCATCCTTAGTATCCAAAACTGAATTTTTAATGGTTACATTTTCCGTATACTGAAAAGAATATTTTGCCTGCATGTTTAGCCCGTCAATTTCTAAATTACGGCATTGCAAAAACGGATACACCGAAATTAACTTGCAGCCGCTCATCTTTATATTGCGGCAAAACCAGCCAAATTCTTCAGAACTGATATCACAGTTTTGCAGCAATGTATTATCACATTCGCGCACGGCTTTAATACCGCCAATTTTACAATTTTTAACAGTAAAATTTTTATCATACCACATTGCGGCACGGCAGGTATCGGTCATAACCGAATTTGCCATACTGCCGCCGTTTAAATGCCACAGCGGATAGCGCAGCAAAAAGCGGCAGTTATCTATTTTAAGATCTGCACATTCCTTAAGCGCAGATTCACCGTCCGCCGGCCCTGTAAATTCGCAGTTTATTACTTCTGCGCCGCGCAAACCATATAATGCGCGCTCTGCATCTAAAATTTTATCTTTAATAATTTCCATCATTCTGCCCCCATTAAACTAAAATTCATCTGCACACTTCCGAGCCCTACAGCTTTTTCCAACGCTGCTGCATTTGTAATTCTGCCAAGCCTGGTATAACTGTACGATGTGTTAAAGCTTTTATAAAACACCACCAAGCAATCATTACCGAACAGCATAATATCGCCGGCATTTATTTTGCCAACCTTCTGTGCCTGCGCCGTCAGCGAACTATCAAGATAACAATATTTCTCGTTACCGTTCAATTCTTTCATATTTAATTGCAGCGGCAAAAATGTTTTTAACTTACTGGCAGCCTGATTATCATACAACTCTGCCGTAAAATTTTGCCCGTTTATTTTAATGTTTAACTGCTCCACTTTGGTTTCACCTTCCGTATAACTTTGTAAATTTTCTGCGCCGGCTTGCTTAAACGCACAGCCTGATATAATAAATATCAAGATTATAATTAAAAACAATACTCTTTTTTTCACTGCTGCGCCTCCTTCATTTACAAGTATAATAGCTTGTATTATACTCATCAAATACCTATATCGTATCTAATTTTATGCTTGACGGGCATTTATTTTTTTTAATATAATTTTAATAAGGAGGGATGCCTGATGGAATTAAGAGTTTTGCGTTATTTTCTCGCTGTCGCCAGGGAAGAAAACATCTCTGCCGCAGCAGATTTTTTGCATATTACCCAGCCGACGCTTTCGCGCCAGCTGATGGAACTGGAAGAAGAACTTGGCAAACAGCTTTTAATCCGCGGCAAGCGTAACCGCAAAATAATTTTAACCGAAGACGGTATGCGCCTGCGCAAGCGTGCCGAAGAAATTATCGAACTGGCAGATAAAACCGAAAGCGAATTTTTAGCGGAAGGACGCGATATTACTGGTGACGTTTACATTGGCTGCGTCGAAAGCGACGCTATGCATATCATTGCC
>DXVZ01000149.1:27028-35334 GCA_019417125.1 Phascolarctobacterium sp. | reverse complement strand
AGTTTATTGCTGCCGTGACATTTGTAGCGAAAGCCTTTGCTGACAAGGATGGCGATGGTGTGCCGGATGCGATAGATAGCGAATACAGTAATAACAAAATTGGCTTTAAGGACGGTGAAACAAAATGAATTTTAAACGTGTAACACCAAAAGATTATAAGCTCTATTTTAATCAGTTATTGCGCCGCGATGATACTAACCGTATCGTTATACACCACACCGGCAATCCGGTTGATGATGATTTATCGGCGAAACAGCTGCACAGAAGTCATCAAAATTTAGGCTGGGCAGGTATCGGGTATCATTTTGTAATCCGTAAAGACGGCAGCATTGAACTTGGTCGCCCATCAGAATGTGTTGGCGCGCACGCCGAGGGTTTTAACTATTGCTCCATAGGCGTGCATGTCTGCGGTAATTTTAATGTAGCAGAGCCGAGCGAAGCGCAGCTTAACGCGTTGCCGATGTTAATTGCAGACATCTGTGATGCATACGGTTTAATCGCAAGTGACAGCGTTGTGATGGGGCACCGTGATTTAATGGCAACGGAGTGCCCCGGTAATAACCTTTACAGGCAGCTTAATACCATTCGCGGCAATGCAGAATGGTATAGAAACCATTAACTTTGCAAAACTAGCTGTTTTTGCAAAGTTGGCAGAACTAAATTGCAAAAGTTGGCATTTTTACAACTTGAAGGAAGGTGAATGATATGCAGACTTTAAAAGGCATCGTGACCGATAAAAACTTCTGGCTTGGCTGCGCAATAGGCTTTGCACTTGGCGCATTGCATCATTATTTTGGACTGTAACCAAAAATAAGCACCGCTTACGCCGGCGTGTGCGCTGATTTATAATGGCTATGCTTATACTTTTATGCAAACCAAGTAAAAACGGCGTATGCGCCAAATATGGCGGCGTATTAGTAAAATGGAGTAAAAAATGGAAAATGAGCAGAAAAAATCTGATAATCATAATCGTATTTACGTTATTATCGCTGCTGTACTGTTTTGCGCCGTGGTTTATAGCTTCGTGTGCGGCAGAAACAATGCCGGAACAGACCAGTTATATAAAAGTACCGATGCAGCAGTGGACGCAGTTGAAAAAGAACACGCAGATGTTGGACGCGAACTTGACGCTGCTGGCGGACAGCTTAACAGCGCAACAGCAGCGGTCGGACGAGCTGATGAACTTGTTGACAGAAGCCAGGAATGCGTTATCAGAAACACAGAAAGCGTTATTGAATGCCAACAAATCGTTAGCGAATGCCGAAAAATCATTGCAGACAGCCAACGAATATGCCGAGAAGTTGAGAAAGCAAATAGAGCAGAAACGGGAAGCGGCGGCTGAGGAACGCGAAAAAGCTTACTGGAAAGGCTGGCTGAACGGATTCTGTTGTGGTATAGTTGGCGGCGTTGTTGCACTGGCAACAAAATAAATAATGCCCTTATCGGATTTTATTTCCGGTAAGGGCTGTTTTTTTATAAAATCTTGATAAAATGTATTGACAAATAAACAAAAATGAGTTATAATTAAATTATAGAGAGGAGGTGAAAAAATGTGATAGAAAAAATAATTGACCTCGTAACAGCAGTAATCAACTTGGCGGCTGCAATGCTACTGTACGAGGCCAGCAAAAAAGACAAGCAATAAAATTGCTCCGGGAAGCAGAAGCTTCTCGGCCCCGTAAGGGGTCTTTCTTAAATTATACTATCACATTTTGGATGTTATGACAACTTTGATTATTATTGTATCAATACTTGCGATAATTTTTGCTGTAATGGCGATAATTAATATTTTGAGGAGGTAATAGAATGGTAAATTCATGGGGCGGTGTTAGAGCTGGCGCTGGAAGACCGAAAGGAAGTAAAAACATAATGGGTCAACGTAAACAACGTCAGCTTCGCGCCCATGATGATGAGTGGGCGCTGATAAAAAGGTTTGATAAATTGATAAAAGCTGGAAACTTAGAAGTTTGTACTAAAGCTGTTGAAGAATTGGAAAAAGAACTAAGTGATGCTGACATCAACAATTAAAGATGTATTAGGCTGTTTTCTTGTTGAAATAAAATTGAAATTCAAAATAATTTTTGGTAAAATGCACTTTAGTGGTTCGTTTTTTATCTGCAAATCTCCACCAAATAAAAAATTAATCCGAACCTACTAAAAAGTAAGTTCGGATTTTTTTGTTATGCAAGCTGCAATTTTTCTTTTAGCGCTTCTTGCAAAACCTGCGAAAAGTTGATACGCTTTTTTTCGGCAAGGTCGTTTAAATACCATGGTATAGTTAAAGTTTTTTTGATTGAACGGTTATCCATTTTATAGCGTATCGGAATCATATTTACATCAACGTAGCAGAGAATTTCGCCGTCTTCGAGGTTTATTTCATCAGGTTCGCTTGCTGCCGGAATTTCTTCACCGTCCTGTTCCATGCCCCATAAATGTAATTGCAGTGCTTCTTTTGCCATTTCTATAGATTGTGTTACTGTATCGCCGGACGTAGCTACTCCCGGAAGGTCGGGAAAATAGACGCTGTAATTTTTAGAGCCTTTTTCAATTACGGCAGGAAAAATATAATTATCAGGATATTTTTTATTCATAATAACCTCCTTTTCTGCCTTATTTTAGGCTTGCCTGTTTTAAAATAGAGTTTTCTGTTTTGGGGCTGACGTCGTCGCTTAATCTATGCGGAGCAATGGTAACGCGCCCCTTTTTTATAGGATGTTTATATTGGCGGTGGCTTCCGTCTTGCGCAACGAGTTTCCAGCCGTCTTTTTCAATAATTTTAATCAGGTCTTTAAATGTTCTTGGCATTGGTTCACCTCTTATAAAATATTATACAACACGTGTATAACACGTGTCAAAAATAATATTTACTTACGATACTAAAAAATGGTAATATATTTTATTATTAAACATTGAAAGGACTAACATGATTAACTGGGATATACACGAAGCTGTTGAATATTATAAAGGGCAGGATGCGCCGCAGAATCAGTTTGCGCTGGTGGAGCTTTTAAAAGAAGTGCAGGAGCATAGCGGCGGCGTGCTGCATGATGCTGCCATTGAAGAAATTGCCGCGCTTTTAAATATTAAAGTTACTTTTTTAAATGCCGTTATTAAGCGTTACCCAAGTTTAAAAATGGCTGCTGCGCCGCACCGGCTGGAAGTTTGCGGCGGTAAAAACTGCGCCGCTAACGGTTCGGCGGCGCTGTTAAAGTATATCCGCGAGGTTTACGGCGCAGAAAGCGGCGGCATAAGCACCAAGGGTGGCTTTAGTTTTAAAATTTGCGGCTGTTTAAAACACTGCGGCAAAGGCCCCAACATTAAGTGGGACGGTGAAATTTACAATGCGGCAACGCCGGAGCTGCTGCAAAAGCTGGTAATCAAGAAGCCGGTTGTTTGATAGCAAACATCTAACAAGACAAAAATCAGCAACGAAAGAACTGTTCGTTGCATGACATCAAACAAGGTTGTTTAAAATAATGCTTGCACAACTTGCCGCGCTATGCTACAATATATAAGCGTTAATATCGACATGTTATATAGAGTCTTTTGTAAAGTGAGGTGCAATTGAATGAAAGAAGGAATCCATCCGAAATATGGTGAAGTTAAAGTTACCTGCGCATGCGGTAACACTTTTATGACCGGCTCTGTTAAACCGGAACTGCGCGTGGACGTTTGCTCCAAATGCCATCCGTTTTTCACCGGCCAACAGCGTAACGTAGCTGCCCGCGGCCGTATCGAAAAATTCAACAAACGTTATGGAAAATAATTCACCGACAGCAGAGCGAAAGCTCTGCTGTGTTTGTATATGGGCTTTTTTGAGGGAAAATTACTATGAATAAGAAACCGAATGTCGGCGGGCAGGCTGTAATTGAAGGCGTAATGATGCGCGGAAAAACGCATGTGGCTGTCGCCGTAAGGCAGCCGGACGGAGAAATTTCCGTCGATGTACGCCCTGTTAACAGCATTTCTGACCGCTATCCTATATTAAAGAAACCGTTTTTGCGCGGCGTTGTATCGCTGGTAGAATCGCTGGTTATGGGCATGAAGGCGCTGGCTTATTCTGCTCAGGTATCAGGCGACGAGGACGAAAAACTTGATTCTAAAGATATGGCGCTGACCATAGCCGTTTCGGCAGGGCTTGCCATTTTACTTTTTATTGTTATCCCAACCTGGTCAATGCGCTTTTTAACGGGCGTTACCCAAGACCACATGGCTTTGAATTTAGCCGAAGGCGTGCTGCGTATGGCAATCTTTTTGGCGTATATTGCGGCAATTTCTTCGATGAATGATATTCAGCGCGTGTTTCAGTATCATGGCGCAGAGCATAAAACCATTTATACCTACGAGGCAGGACTGCCCCTAAAGGTAGAAAACGTGCGCCCGTTCAGTACGCTGCACCCGCGCTGCGGCACCAATTTTTTGATGATTGTCATGCTTATCAGCATGTTTATTTTTACTTTCCTTGGCTGGCCTAATCTCTTGGAACGCATTGCGTCGCGTATTTTGCTGATGCCGGTTATCGCTGGCGTCAGCTACGAGCTTATACGCTATGCCGGAGCGCACACCGATAACCCACTGGTGCGCATTGCCATTACTCCGGGGCTGCTTTTGCAGAAGCTGACCACGCGCCAGCCGGACGACAGCCAGATTGAGGTGGCAATTGCTTCGCTAAAGGCTGTTGTGCCGCCGGAAGATTTGGCGCAGGATGAGCCGGTGACATGCGGGGAAGAAAAACTGATAGGAGAACCAAATGCTGGATAAACTGGAAGCACTTGAAGATAAATATTTGGATTTGGAAGCAAAAATCAGCGACCCGGACGTAATTACGAACCAGGCGGAATGGCAAAAATACGCCCGTGCACACGCCAAGCTGACGGATATTGTGGCGGCTTACCGCGAGTACAAGATTTTGGATAAGGCTCGCGAGGAAGCGGAAGAAATCATTGCCGACGGCAGCGACAAAGAGCTTGCGGCGATGGCGCATGATGAGCTGAAAGAATTAAAACAGCAACTGGCGGAATACGAGGAGAAGCTGAAAATTTTGCTTTTGCCAACCGACCCCAACGATGATAAAAACGCGATTGTGGAAATCCGCGGCGGTGCTGGCGGCGAAGAAGCGGCGCTGTTTGCGGGCGTGCTGTTCCGCATGTATCAGCATTATGCCGAAAGCAGGCGCTGGAGCCTTGAGATTATGGATGCGAACCCGACGGAGCTTGGCGGATTTAAGGAAATAGTCTTTCAGTTAAGCGGCGCCGGTGTTTTCGGACGCATGAAGTTTGAAAGCGGCGTGCACCGCGTACAGCGTGTGCCGGAAACAGAATCTCAGGGGCGCGTGCATACTTCTACTGTTACGGTGGCGGTGCTGCCGGAGGCAGAAGAAGTTGATATTGAAATTAACCCCGCCGATTTAAGGATTGACACTTACCGCGCAGGCGGCGCTGGCGGGCAATACGTTAACAAAACGGAATCCGCTGTGCGTATTACGCATATACCTACGGGCATTGTAGCACAGTGCCAGGACGAAAAATCTCAGCTGAAAAACCGCGAAAAATGTATGCGCGTACTGCGTGCCCGCGTTTTAGAAATGGAACAGGAAAAACAGCGCGCGGCAACGGCGCAGGACCGCAAAAGCCAAGTCGGCACGGGCGACCGCAGCGAGCGTATCCGCACCTATAATTATCCGCAGGGGCGTGTTACGGATCACCGCATAGGTTTAACGCTGCACCGGCTGGACGCAATTTTAAACGGCGATTTAGACGAGATTTTGGACGCACTTATTACGGCGCAGCAAAGCAAACAGCTGCAGCAGGTGAAATAATATGACAGCAAAACCTATATGGACAATTGCCAAGGTGCTGGACTGGACAAAGCAGTATTTCGCAGAGAAAGGGTTGGAAAATCCTCGCCTGGATGCGGAAATACTGCTTTGTTCCGTTTTACAGTGCCAGCGTATAACTTTATATGTACATTTTGACCAGCCGCTGGAGGAGCACGAACTGGCTCAGTACCGCGGCTATGTGGCACGCCGTGCGGCGGCAGAGCCGTTGGCGTATATTTTGGGCAGCCGCGCGTTTATGAAGTATGATTTTAAGGTAACGCCGGATGTTTTAGTGCCCCGCCCGGAAACCGAGCTTTTGGTGGAGTGCGCGGCAAAGCTGGCTAGCTTTATTGATAAGCCTGAGGTACTTGATATCGGCACGGGCAGCGGCGCGATAATAGTCTCGCTGCTTGATATGCTGCCTGAGGCGCACGGCGTGGCGGTAGATGTATCGCCTGGTGCGCTTGCTGTTGCCAAAGAAAACGCGCAGAAAATGGGCGTGTACGGCAGGCTTAAACTTGTGCGCAGTGATTTGTATGCAGCGCTGCCGCGCGAGGCGAAGTTTGATATAATAATCTCCAATCCGCCGTACATACCCAGCGGCGATATTGCGGGGCTGGCGGCGGATGTTAAGCGTGAGCCGCGCCTGGCGCTGGACGGCGGTGCGGACGGGCTGAACTTTTACCGCCGCATTATTGCCGGCAGTACGGAGCGTTTAAAAGAAAATGGCTTTTTAGCGTTTGAAATAGGCATTAACCAGGGCGGAGCCGTCGCGTATTTATGCCGCAGCCACGGCTATGGCGTAGTAGCGGTGCGCCGCGATTACGCCGGTATAGAGCGTATGGTTTTTGCAGCGAAAGAAGGAACAACTTATGCAGACTCGATATTGGAACTTGCAAAATGATGCGGACGGCGTAATGCTGCGCGAGGCGGCGGCGCTGATAAAACAGGGCGAAGCCGTTGCTTTCCCGACGGAAACGGTGTACGGGCTTGGCGCCGACGGGCTGAACGGCGCGGCAGTGCGCAAAATTTTTGAAGCTAAAGGCCGCCCTAACGATAACCCGCTTATTTTGCACATTGCAGATAAAGAAGACATTTTAAAACTTACAACCGGGCTGACGGAGCAGGCACAGCGTTTAATTGAAAAATTCTGGCCAGGGCCGCTGACGGTGATTGCAGCCAAAAGCAGCATTGTGCCGGATGAAGTAAGCGCAGGGCTTGACACAGTGGCGGTGCGTATGCCGTCGCACCCGGTAGCGGCGCAGCTTATCCGCCTTGCTGGTACGCCGGTGGCAGCGCCTTCGGCAAACCTTTCTGGCAAACCGAGCCCGACTGACGCGGAAACCGTGCTTGCCGATATGCAGGGGCGCATTGCCGGTATTATCGACGGCGGCGCGTGCCCTGTCGGTGTGGAATCCACCATTGTGGATACTACTGGCGAAGTTCCGGTTATTCTCCGCCCGGGCGGAATTACGCGCGAGCAGCTGGAAGAAGTTTTGGGAAAAGTTGAGCTGGACCCTGCCCTTGCCGGAGCGGAAACATTAAAACCCCGCGCCCCTGGCATGAAGTACCGCCATTATGCGCCCAAAGCCAAAATGTATGTAGTGGAGGATGCTGGTGCGCTGAAGCTTTTGCCGCTGTTGGCAAAGGAAGCCGCTAAATTTGCGCCGGTAGCCGTTTTGTGCGGCGGCGAGGCTGCTGCAACCATGCAGCGCGCGCAAAACCTGCATATTTTAAACTGGGGTACGCAAAAAACGGAGCTTGCCGTTAAGCTGTACCGTATGCTGCGCCGCTGCGATAAATTGGGCGTAGAACTTATTTTATCCGAAGGCGTAACGGAGGACGGCATCGGCCTTGCGGTTATGAACCGTATGCGCAAAGCCGCCGGGCGGCAGGTGCTTGCGGCTGCCGATATGGAAGCGCTGTTAAAAAACAGTACGCAACTTAAAAGTTTTGTGTTAAAATAACAATATATTATAAGAACAGAGGGTGACTGTAATGAAAATCGCAATGGGAAGCGATCACGGCGGAATCCATCTTAAAAACCATTTAAAAGATTATCTGGAACTTAAAGGCTACGAGGTAATCGACAAGGGCACTTATACCGAAGAATCCTGCGATTATCCCGATTATGCCGTAAAAGTAGGCAAAGCTGTTACCGGCGGCGAAGCGGAACTAGGCATACTCGTCTGCGGCACGGGCTTGGGTATTTCCATAGCTGCCAATAAAATTAAAGGCGTGCGCGCAGCCGTTTGCGGCGATGTTTACAGCGCCAAAATGAGCCGCGAACACAACAACGCCAATATTTTGGCATTGGGAGAGCGTGTAACCGGCGTGGGCCTTGCAGAAATGATTGTGGACGTATGGCTGCATACGGAATTTGCGGGCGGACGCCACGCACGCCGCGTCGATAAGATTATGGCGCTGGAGGCGGAAGAATAATGGATAAGGAAGAACTGGCTGCCGAAGCGCGCCGGGCGGTGGAAGA
>DXVZ01000149.1:0-27018 GCA_019417125.1 Phascolarctobacterium sp. | reverse complement strand
TGATTGAAGTTTCCGGCTGCCGTGCGGGGCAGGTGCTTGTTGTTGGCTGCAGCACCAGCGAAATCGTTGGCGGCAAAATCGGCACCTGCGGCTCGGAGGAAGCGGCGGACGCCGTTTTTAAAAGCATTTATACAGCGGCGAAAGCACATGGCTTGTACCTTGCCTTTCAATGCTGCGAACATTTAAACCGAGCTTTGGTAACGGAGCGCGCAGCAATGGAAAAATACGGCTGGGAAGAAGTTACCGTGCGCCCCATGCCCCATGCGGGCGGCTCGATGGCTACAGCGGCTTATGATAATTTTGCAGACCCAGTTGTTGTAGAAAGTATTAAAGCGCATCTTGGCATTGATATTGGGCAGACCTTAATCGGCATGCACCTTAAAAGGGTTGCGGTGCCCGTGCGTCTGGCGCAAAAAAACATCGGCTGCGCCATTATTACGGCGGCACGCACCCGTCCGCCCCTTATCGGCGGCGAGCGTGCGCACTACCCAGAAAAACGCTGATTTAATTGTAGTTTTTTAAATAAATTTATGGAGGGACTTAAATGAACTTAGAAAAACTTGCAGTATGTGACCCTGAAATTGCTGCGGCTATCGGTGAAGAACTCGGGCGCCAGCGCAATAAAATTGAACTGATTGCTTCCGAAAACTTTGTCAGCCCCGCAGTAATGGAGGCTATGGGCAGCGTGCTGACCAACAAATATGCGGAAGGCTACCCCGGGCACCGTTATTACGGCGGCTGCGAATATGTGGACAAGGTTGAAACCCTTGCTATCGAACGCGCTAAAAAATTATTCGGCGCAGAACATGCCAATGTGCAGGCACACAGCGGCGCCAATGCTAATACTGCCGTATATTTTGCTTTTTTGCAGCCCGGCGACACCATTATGGGCATGAACCTCTCGCAGGGCGGCCATCTTTCTCACGGTTCACCGGTAAATATTTCCGGCAAATATTATAATGTAGTCCCTTACGGCGTTACGCACGAAACTGAACGTATTGATTACGATGAATTTGAACGCATTGCTAAAGAAGCGCAGCCGAAGCTGATTGTTGCCGGCGCCAGCGCTTACCCGCGCGTAATTGATTTTGAACGCATGGCAAACATTGCCCACAGCGTCGGCGCGATTTTTATGGTAGATATGGCGCATATCGCAGGGCTTGTTGCCGCAGGTTTGCACCCCAGCCCGGTTCCTTATGCCGATATCGTAACCACTACCACGCATAAAACCCTGCGCGGACCCCGCGGCGGTTTAATTTTGTGCAAAGAAAAATACGCTAAACAGATTGACAAAGCTATTTTCCCCGGCATTCAAGGCGGCCCGCTGATGCATGTCATCGCCGCTAAAGCGGTTGCGCTTGGCGAAGCGCTGAAGCCAGAGTTTAAAGAATATGCCAAACAGATTATTGCTAACTGCAAGGCTCTTGCCGAAGGATTGCTTGCTGAAGGTTTCCGCCTTGTTTCCGGCGGTACGGATAACCACCTGCTGCTGGTTGACGTGCGCGGGCAGAACATGACCGGCAAAACCGCTGAGCACCTGCTGGACGAAGTTGGCGTAACCTGTAACAAAAACACTATTCCGTTCGACCCCGAAAGCCCGTTTGTTACCAGCGGCATCCGCCTGGGCACTGCTGCCGTAACCACCCGCGGCTTTAAAGAAGACGACATGAAAGAAGTTGCCGCTATTATCGGCCTTGTGCTTAACAACCCTGAAGATGCCGCCAAACAGTCAGAAGCAGCACAGCGCGTTGCGGCATTATGCGCTAAATACCCCATGTATCCGGCACTGTAAAAAAGTTTCATAAATTTCCTAAGGAGGAGATTTTTATGCAGATAACCGTTGTAGAACATCCACTTATTAAACACAAGTTGTCCAAAATGCGCGACGTTAATTCCACATCGCGCGATTTCCGCGAATGGCTGGACGAAATTGCTATGCTGATGACCTATGAAGTAACGCGCGACCTGGAGCTGGACGAAGTGCCGGTAATGACGCCGATTTGCGAAACCACGGGCTATAAACTGCACAACAATATTGTGGTTGTGCCTATTCTGCGCGCTGGCCTTGGGCTTTTAAGCGGCGTGCTGCGCATGATTCCTAACGCGCACGTTGGGCATATTGGTTTATACCGCGACGAAAAAACGCTGGAACCGCACGAATATTACTGCAAAATTCCGCCCGATAAAGACCCTATTACCATCGTCGTTGACCCGATGCTGGCAACAGGCGGCAGCGCCGAGGCAGCCATTACCATGCTGAAAGAGCGCGGACTGAAAAATATCCGCTTTATGTGCCTTGTTGCAGCGCCGGAAGGCGTTGAGGTGCTGAACAAAGCGCATCCTGATGTTAAGGTTTATACGGCAGCGCTGGACAAAAAGCTGAACGAGCACGGTTACATTGTGCCGGGGCTCGGCGACGCCGGCGACCGTATTTTTGGCACGAAATGAGTACGGATAAAAGACCGGACTGGGACCATTATTTTATGGAGATTGCCCGCGTGGTAAGCAAGCGTAGCACCTGCCTGCGCCGCAGCGTCGGCGCTGTTATTGTTAAAAACCGGCAGATTGTGGCTACTGGCTACAACGGCACGCCATCAGGGCTGGAACACTGCGCTGTTACCGGCTGCCTGCGCGAGCAGCTTAAAGTGCCGTCCGGCAAAATGCACGAACTGTGCCGCGGGATTCACGCGGAACAAAACGCCGTTGTGCAGGCGGCGTACCACGGCGTTTCGGTTAACGGAGGTACGCTGTATTGCACGCACCAGCCCTGCGTGGTATGCACTAAAATACTCATCAACGCCGGTATTAAACGCATTGTTTATGCCAACCCTTACCCTGATAAGCTGGCAGAAGAAATGCTGAAAGCATCCAAAATGGAAATTACCATTTTAGATACTCCGTCGGAAAATAAAAATTAAAACGTAAAAACGGCAGTACCCATTAGGGCACTGCCGTTTTATTCAGTTTTTTACAAATCTGCAAAAAATTTGTAAAAAAGTTGTTCAAACTGCCGATTTTTTGATATACTATATTACGATAATTTGAATCTCCTTAATTTTAATAAAACTGAATTTGAATTCCGGCTTTACAGCCTCGAGGTGGGAACGTGCAAGTGTATATTTTAGCGTTTATCATAGCTCTTTTAGCAAGCTGGGTTTTAACACCCTATGTAAAAAAACTGGCTTTTCGCATCGGCGCTCTTGACAAACCGGACGGTCGCAAGGTTCATCACGGCATTATGCCGCGTTTGGGTGGCCTTGCTATTTATTTGGCGTTTGTCATTGCGGTGCTTGCCACCATGCACATGACGCGCGATATTTTCGCGCTGCTGCTTGGCGGTACAGTTATCGTTATAGTCGGTATTTTGGACGACAAGTACCAGCTGCCTGCCAAGGTTAAGCTGCTGGGGCAGATTGCGGCGGCGTTTGTGCTGGTTCTGTTTGATATTAAAATTGAATGGCTCAACAATCCGTGGGGCGGCTATTTTTATCTGGAATATTTTTCTGTGCCGCTGACAGTTTTTTGGATTGTAAGCTTTACTAACGTTGTAAACTTAATGGACGGGCTGGACGGCTTGGCTGCCGGCGTTTCCGGCATTGCCTCCGTAACGGTAATCCTTGTTGCTTTGCAGCAGGGCTTTTACCCTGTTGCCGTTATTACGGCGGCGCTGGCTGGCGGCATTATCGGCTTTATCCGCTATAATTTTAACCCGGCAAGCATTTTTATGGGAGATACCGGCAGTATGTTCATCGGCTATATGCTGGCGGCAATTTCCATCTTTGGCGCGGTAAAAAGCGCTGCCACCATTGCGCTTTTGGTACCTGCCGTTGCGCTGGGCCTGCCGATAATGGACACTGCGTTTGCCATTGTGCGCCGCTATACCAACGGACGCCCGATTTTTCAGCCCGATAAAGGGCATTTGCACCACCGCTTACTGGCAATGGGGCTTAGCCAACGTCAGGCAGTGCTGTTAATGTATGTTATCAGCGCAGTGCTTGGCATTGCCGCTATTTTGCTTACGGAAGTTGACGGCTACTTAGCCGCTGGCATTATCGCCTGCATTATCTCCGGCGTGGCGGTAGGCGCTAAAAAGATAGGTATTTTAAACGACAGATAGGAGTGGGACTGATGGCAAAACTGAAGGTTATGACGGTTTTCGGCACGCGCCCGGAAGCTATTAAAATGTGCCCGCTAGTTTTGGAACTGCGCAAGCATCCCGGCGAAATTGAACCTCTGGTGGCAGTAACCGCACAGCACCGCGAGATGCTGGACCAGGTGCTGCACCTTTTTGGCATTACCCCCGATTACGACTTAAATATTATGAGCGCCGGGCAGACGCTGTATGATGTTACCGAAAAAGCACTGCGCGGTTTGCAGAAGGTTTTGGAAGAAGCAAAACCTGATTTAGTTTTAGTGCATGGCGATACCACAACTACTTTTGCGGGGGCGCTGGCAGCTTTTTACGCGCAGATTCCTGTTGGGCACGTGGAAGCAGGGCTGCGTACGGGCAATAAATATTCGCCTTTCCCGGAAGAAATGAACCGCAAATTAACCGGCTCGCTTGCCGATTACCATTTTGCTCCGACGGCTACCAGCAAAGCCAACCTGCTGCGCGAGAATGTACCGGCAGAGCGGATTGTAGTTACCGGCAACACCGTTATCGACGCATTAAAAACCACCGTTAAAAAGGATTACCGCTTTGGCGATGATGCTTTGCACGAAGTGCTGGACAGCGGTAAACGACTGATTTTAATGACTACGCACCGCCGCGAAAATCTTGGCGAACCCATGCGCCACGTTTACAAAGCGCTTTGCGAGGTGCTGCGTACCCACAGCGACGTTGAAGCTATCTTCCCGGTGCATAAAAACCCAAAAGTGCGCCAGATAGTCAATGAAGAATTTGGGCATCTGCCGCAGGTGCATTTAATTGAGCCTTTGGATTACGAACCGTTTGCCAACTTAATGGCGCGCGTTGATATTGTACTGACTGACAGCGGCGGTATTCAGGAAGAAGCGCCGGCGCTGGGCAAACCAGTACTGGTGCTGCGCGACACCACAGAACGCCCTGAAGCCGTTGCGGCGGGCACCGTAAAACTCATAGGCACCGCTTATGAGGATGTACTGCGCGAAACCAACCTGCTTTTGGATAATGCGGAGCACTACCGCAGCATGGCGGAGGCTGTTAACCCTTACGGCGACGGCGAAGCCTGCGCAAGGATTGTGAACCGGATTTTAAAAGAATTTGGATATGATGTAAAAGATTTACCCGAATTTACTGTAATTTGATATAGACAGAATTTGTGAAATATTTTAAAATAATATAAAGAGGGTATAAAGATTTACAATATGATGACGTGAAATCTGGTGAGCGCCATGGATGAAAATATGGAAAAAGTAAAACTTGCCGACAGAAAACGGCAGGAAATAGCCAGACGCATTAAAGCACGCCTTGCGAGGCAGCGCCGTCAGGAGCTTGAACGCATAAGAATGATGAACGCTTTTGCGATTGTTTCTTCGCTGGGTATGATGACGGTAATAGATTTTTTGCTGGCATACTGGGGCGGCGACTGGCTTGATAATTATTTTCAGACGGGCGACCATTTTTGGCGCAAAATCTGCCTTGGGCTTGCAGGGCTCACGTTTTTCTTGGCAATCTTTAAACTGATTTACTTTAAACCGGTGGACGAAAAACCACAGGAAGATGAAAATGAACAACAAGCGGAAATTGCCGCAGTCGATAATTCAACAAAGGAAAGTAAATAAAATATATTATGGCAAGCTTTGATTTAACGCCGCTTGTAAAAAGCGGCGGCTATAAAGTTATTTTCCGCCTGTTTCTTTGGTCCGTACCGCTGGTGGTGGTTTTGTTTGTGTTGGGAAACCATGATTTTGCCGTATCTTTCTTTAGAGGTGTGGTAATAGGTATAATGGACACCGTTGTGATGTTCCACGGTATGAAACAGGCGCTTCCGTACGTTGAAACACCGCGTAAGGGAGTAAAAATAATGCGGCGGTACAGATATTACCGATTAGGCCTGGCGGGCAGCATTTTTGTGTTGATGTTAAGGTTGAAATACCCGGTTTTCGGTGCAAGCCTGGGATTTCTGCTGATACATATATTTTTAATCATCGATTTATTATTTTTCGCGTACCGACTTAACAAGAAGGAAGCGTGAGGAAAGGAGTTGAAAAGGATGGGAAATGAAGCAGCTGCTATGGCACAGGGAGCTGAACAGTCAGGTGAAATTATACATTACGCTGCGACAGAGATAGCACCAGGTATTGTAATTAATATGCAGACGATGTATATGACTTGGATTGCGATGGCTATTGTATTTGTATTATTCTTCGTAGTCTCCCGCAACCCGAAATTAGTTCCGAGCGGCCTGCAAAATGTGATGGAAATGGTTATCGATTTCCTTGATGGCATGATGAATCAGAACCTTGGTGAAAAAGGCCGTAAATATATGGCGTCTTTCATCATTACCCTGTTCATGTTCATCTTAATCAGCAACGAAATTGGTATGCTTCCGCAAATTGGTGTACACTGGACTTCACCTACCAATGACATCAACACATGCTTTGCACTTTCGCTGTTAATTGCCCTTAGTGCCTACATTGTAGGCGTTGCAAGGCAGGGTCTCAAACATTTTAAACATTTTGTGCAACCTGCTCCTGGCTTTATTGTGTTGCATTTGCTGGATGCGGTTACAAAACCGCTGACTATGGCGCTTCGTCTTTTCGGTAACATTCTGGCAGGCGAAATTTTGCTTATAGTTCTTTACCAGCTCTCTCCCTGGATTATTCCGGAGTTCTGGGTTATGTTCAGCTTGTTCATTGGCTTTGTCCAGGCTTTTATCTTCACGATTTTGGCATTGGGCAGCTATGCACTGGCTTTTTCTGACCACGAACACTGATTTTAATTTTGAGAGAAAATTAAAAATTATTAATTTTGAAAGGATGAATTAAATGTCTGAAACTGCAATTATTACGGCTGCATCTTTGATTGGTGCAGGTCTTGTTTGCCTTGGTGCTGCTACCGGTGCTGGTGTTGGTAACGGTAATATGTGCGGAAAATCTATCGAATCTATGGCTCGTCAGCCGGAAGAATCTGGTAAAATCTTTACCAATATGCTGGTTTGTGTAGGTCTTATCGAATCCATGCCTATCCTTTGCTACGTTATAGCAATCGTACTTGTATTTGCTAACCCTTTCATTTAATAGCTTAAGTTGTGATGTTAAACAAAAGTAAAAGGGAGGGTCATAAGTGATTGACTTCAACGCAACTATAATTGCGCAGGTTCTGAACTTTTTGTTCCTCGTGTTTATACTTGCAAAATTTGCGTATAAACCTGTCATTAACATGATGGAAGAACGTAAGAACAAAATCGCAAGCGACCTGGAAAATGCAGAATTGGCGAAAGCCGAAGCTGAAAAGTTAAAAGCAGAATATTCTGCTCAGCTCGCTGCTGTCCGTCAGGAAGCACAGAGCATTATTGATGGTGCGCGTAAAACCGCTCAGTCTGTACATGACAAGATTATTGCCGAAACCAAAGCGGAACAGGAACAAATCATCGCTTCCGCCAAAGACGCTATTGCTCTTGAAAAACAGCAGGCTCTTAGTGAAGTACGCGCTCAGGTTATCAAACTTAGTTTGGTTGCTGCCGGTAAAATCCTGGAACAGAAATTAAATTCCGCAGAAGATGAAAAATTGGCAGGTTCCGTTGTTGATAAAATAATGAAATAATATTGATTTGTGTTCCATAAACGCCGGATTAAACGGCTGTGCTGTTTGGCATGGCTTCTACCGGCAGATTGAGGTGATTGATACAATATGAAGAATGAAGAAAATATTGCTTTGATAGAGCAAGAATTGTCCGATTTCAAAATTGACCGCAGTTCTATAAAAGAATTGCTGGAAGTCAAAGTTACTACTGCTAAAAAATTGACTTCTGACGAGTATCAATCCATTTCTGCAATTCTTACCGAGAAACTGGGCAGCGAAATTTATATGAATAAAATTGTTGACCCGGCTATCCTCGGCGGCATCATAGTACAAGTTGGCGACAAAGTATTCGATGCTTCCGCACTGCGTAAGCTGAAGAAAATGGAAGTTGTTCTGGATGGCATTGACATTCATGAATACTCCCTGCAGGATACTGCCAAAATTTCCGATGCAATGGGCGCTAAGCTCGAGAATTACACAGTGGATGTAGATCTTGAAGAAGTCGGCATTGTTGAAAAAATCGGTGACGGCATTGCAACCGTTATCGGTATGAAAAACGCTATGGCAGGCGAAATGGTTGAGCTTTCTAACGGCGTAACAGGCATGGTACTTAACCTTGACCGTGATGATGTAGGCGTTGTATTGCTCGGCGGCGAGACCCTTGTTAAAGAGGGCGACATCGTTCGCAGAACCGGCCGTATCATGGAAGTTGGCGTAGGCGAAGGCCTGTTGGGCCGCGTTGTAAGCGCACTGGGCGAACCTATCGACGGCAAAGGCAGCATTACCTATGCCGAAAAACGCCCGATTGAGTCTCCTGCCCACGGCATTGCTGACCGTGAATCTGTAGATACTCCGCTGCAGACCGGTATTAAATGTATCGACGCACTTGTTCCTATCGGACGCGGCCAGCGCGAACTTATTATCGGCGACCGCGGCACCGGCAAAACTGCTGTTGCTGTTGATACCATCCTTAACCAGAAAGGCCAAAACGTAATCTGCATTTACGTTGCTATCGGCCAGAAGGCTTCTAACGTTGCCCGTATCGTTCGTACCCTTGAACAGCACGGCGCAATGGAATACAGCATTGTTGTTGCCGCAACTGCTGCTGATTCTGCACCTTTGCAGTACATCGCACCGTATGCCGGCGTAACGATGGCAGAATATTTTATGGATCAGGGCAAAGATGTTCTGTGCGTATATGACGACCTTTCCAAACATGCCGTTGCTTACCGCGCAATGTCCCTGCTGCTCCGCCGTCCTCCTGGACGTGAAGCATATCCTGGCGACGTATTCTACTTACATTCCCGTCTGCTGGAACGTGCAGCAAAACTGAACAAAGAACTGGGTAATGGCTCCATTACCGCACTGCCGGTTATCGAAACCCTGGCAGGCGACGTAGGCGGCTTCATTCCGACGAACGTAATTTCCATTACCGACGGCCAGATCTTCCTGGAATCCGAATTGTTCTATGCAGGTATCCGCCCGGCTATCAATTCCGGCTTGTCTGTATCCCGTGTAGGCGGCGCTGCGCAGATTAAAGCAATGAAATCCGTTGCAGGCACCCTGCGTCTTGACCTTGCACAATACCGCGAACTTGCTGCATTCTCCCAGTTCGCATCCGACCTTGATAAAGCTACTAAGGCACAGCTCGAACGCGGCCAGCGCTTGATGGAAATTATGAAACAGGGTCAGTATCAGCCGCTGACGGTTGAAAAAGAAGTTATGTCGATTTACCTCGGTACCAAAGGTTATCTTGACGACGTTGAAGTTAAAAAGATTACCCGCTTTGAGAAAGAATTCCTTGAATTCATGGACGCTGCATACCCGCAGGTTGGCGAATCCATCCGTACCGAAAAGAAAATCACCGACGAAACTGAAGCTGCTCTTAAAAAAGCTATAGAACAGTTTAAGGAAACTTTTCTTGCCAGTGAAGGCAGGTGATTGACTGATGGCTACTGCACGTGAGATTCATCGCCACATGAAAAGTGTAAAGAACATTGGTCAAATCACTAAGGCGATGAAAATGGTTGCTGCGGCACGTTTGCGTAAAGCACAGGAAAGAGCTGCCGCCAGCCGTCCGTATGCTATAAAAATTAAAGAGGTTTTAAGTAATATCGTCGGCGATAAAGGCACTTTATCCGGTTTGAACCCGAAAAAGCACCCTTTAATCCAAAAACGCCCGATTAAAAAAGTTGGCTTTTTGGTTATGTGCTCCGATAAAGGGCTTGCAGGCGCTTACGGCAGCAATGTTTTAAAGCATGCCATGGGTGAAATTTTAAAAGTAAAAGGCGAGGTAGTTATTATTACCTGCGGCCGCCGTGCCAGAGATTTCTTCAGGCATCGTGGCTTTAACGTACTTCATTCACACTTTGGTTTTTCCGATAAGCCTACCTATAACAACGCTGTTGAAGTAGCTTATGACGCTGCACAGCGTTTTGCCGATGAGCAGTTTGACGAACTGCGCATTGTATATACTTTGTTTAAATCTGCACTTTCCCAGACTCCGACTGATGAAATTGTGCTTCCTCTGGAACCTCCTGCGGAAGAAAAAGCCAAAGGCGGCGACGCTCAGGTTAAATCGAATCCCCAATATTTGTTTATGCCTGAAGCTGAGGAAATTTTGGCAGATTTGGCACCTCGTTATTTGGAAACTGTTATTTATGCCGCGCTTGTACAATCCGCAGCCAGCGAACTCGGTTCCCGTATGACGGCGATGAGTTCCGCAACCGATAACGCAGCAAAACTGGTTAAGAGCCTTGAGCTTAACTACAATAAAGCCCGCCAGGCACTTATTACCCGCGAGCTGACAGAAATCTGCGGCGGCGCAGAAGCATTAAAACAGAACTGATGATATATTAGTAAATTAGGAGGCTAAAATCTTGAATACTGGTAGAATAGTACAAGTTGTTGGCCCTGTTGTTGACATTGAGTTCAGTGCGAAAACAATGCCCGCGATCCTGAACGCTATCAAAATTGATGGCACTACTGATGACGGTAAAGTAAAAATTCACCTTACCTGTGAAGTTATGCAGCATATCGGCTATAACATTGTCCGTACTGTTGCCATGAGCTCTACCGACGGTCTTGTTCGCGGCATGGAAGCAGTTGATACCGGTGCTCCTATCAGAGTACCGGTTGGCCCGGGCGTACTGGGACGTATTTTCAACGTTCTCGGCGAAACCGTTGACCACGACGATACTAAAGTAGAAGCAGCAGACTACTGGCCTATCCACCGTCCTGCTCCGACTTTTGACCAACAGGCAACAAGCACTAAAATTTTGGAAACAGGCATTAAAGTCGTTGACCTTATTGCTCCGTACGCAATGGGCGGTAAAATTGGTCTGTTCGGCGGCGCAGGCGTAGGCAAAACCGTTATTATTATGGAACTTATCCATAACATCGCTACTGCGCACGGCGGCTACTCCGTATTCGCAGGCGTAGGCGAACGTACCCGTGAGGGCAATGACCTTTGGTGCGAAATGAAAGAATCCGGCGTTATCGACAAAACCGCTCTGGTTTACGGTCAGATGAACGAGCCTCCTGGAGCGCGTATGCGCGTAGGTCTTACCGGCCTGACCATGGCTGAATACTTCCGTGACGTAGGCGGACAGGACGTACTTCTGTTTATCGATAACATCTTCCGTTTTATTCAGGCAGGTTCCGAAGTATCCGCATTGCTCGGACGTATGCCTTCAGCAGTAGGTTATCAGCCTACCCTGGCAAACGACATCGGTGCTTTGCAGGAACGCATTACCTCCACCAAAACCGGTTCCATCACATCCGTACAGGCCGTATATGTACCTGCGGACGACTTGACTGACCCTGCTCCGGCAGGTACTTTCGCCCACTTGGATGCAACCACGGTACTGTCCCGTCAGATTGCAGAGCTTGGTATCTATCCGGCAGTAGACCCGCTGGATTCCACCAGCCGTATTCTTGACCCGCTGGTAATCGGTGAAGAACATTACAACGTAGCCCGCGGCGTACAGGCTATTCTTCAGCGCTACAAAGAATTGCAGGACATCATCGCAATTCTTGGTATGGAAGAACTGAGCGAAGAAGATAAACTTACTGTTGCCCGTGCCCGTAAAATTCAAAGATTCCTGTCCCAGGCATTCTTCGTAGCAGAACAGTTTACCGGTACCCCGGGACAATATGTTCCTTTGAACGAAACTATCAGAGGCTTTAAAGAAATCCTCGAAGGTAAACATGATGATCTGCCCGAAGGCGCCTTCTACATGGTAGGCACTATTGATGACGCCATTAAGAAAGCTGAAAGCATGAAGGTGGATTGATTGCATGGCAAATTTAATGCAATTGGAAATTGTAACCCCTGATAAATACTTCATTAAAAGAGACGATGTTGTGTATGCAGGCTTTGAAGCTTTAGACGGCGGCTTTGGCGTATTTGCCAACCATATGCCTGCTATTGCAGCGCTTAAAGATGCTCCGTTTAAATACAGGGACGCTGATAATGAAGAACATTTCATTTATTTATCGGGCGGCTTTGCTGAGATTATAAAAAATAAAATTACAATTCTCAGCATTCAGGCTGAAGCAGCTGAGGATATTGACCTTGAGCGTGCGCATGCAGCTTTGGAAAGAGCTGAGAACCGCATTGCCAACTTTACGGTTGATATTAACATTAAAAGAGCCGAAGCTGCCAAAGCAAGAGCTCTTGGCAGAATCAAGACAGTTGAACTTTCCATGGCTGCCAAAATGAGATAAGCTTAACCTTAAAACGCACCTCTCACATGAGGTGCGTTTTTGTTTTAGATCAGCAAAATAAGCTCTTACAAATAAATAATTAGCAAATGCAAATTTACTGACTAAGAAGTCACAAAAAGTTTACGCGCCGTTAGTACATTTATTGCTTGTATTCTATATTTAGATAAGATAAAATATATTTATCATTTTATGCTATTTTTATATGGAGGGCGCAATGAATAAAAATCAAGGACCTAAAAAATCAATATATTACTATTATATGTTGGCGTTGGCAATTTTGCTTTTACTGAATACGGTTATTATACCGATGTTCTTCAGCCCGAAGGTGCAGGAGATTACATACAGCAGTTTTTTGCAGATGGTGGACGAAGGCAAGGTTGCTAAGGTTGAAATTACCAATAACAAAATTGCTGTGCTGGGTAAGGATAACGGCGACCAGATTTACGTTACCGGCAGGGTAGAGGACCCGCAGTTGGTTAACAGCTTGATGGAAAAGAAGGTTGAGTTTTCGCAGGTAATACCAAAAGAAAACACGCCTCTGGAAAACTTTTTGTATAACTGGATTCTGCCGATTTTGTTTTTTGTAGTAATTGGCCAGCTATTTATGCGCTTTATGGCAGGGCGCATGGGCGGCGGCGGAGCGCTGAATTTTGGCAAGAGCAACGCCAAAGTTTATGTGGAAAACCAAACTGGCAAAACTTTTACTGATGTTGCCGGGCAGAATGAAGCCAAGGAAGCCTTAATGGAATTGGTTGATTTTCTGCATCACCCGGATAAATACAAGGCTATCGGCGCTAATATGCCTAAGGGCGCATTGCTCGTCGGGCCTCCGGGTACCGGTAAAACTTTGCTTGCGCGTGCAGTTGCTGGCGAAGCAAAGGTGCCGTTTTTCAGCATCAGCGGCAGTGAATTTATTGAAATGTTTGTAGGCATGGGCGCTGCCCGTGTGCGCGATTTGTTTAAGCAGGCGCAGGAAAAAGCACCGTGCATTATCTTTATCGACGAAATTGATGCTATCGGCAAAAAGCGCGACAGCGGACGCTTTGGCGGCAATGACGAGCGTGAGCAGACTTTGAACCAGCTGCTTTCGGAGATGGACGGCTTTGACGGCAGCAAAGGCATTGTTATTTTGGCTGCTACCAACAGGCCTGATTCGCTGGATAAGGCGCTTTTACGCCCGGGACGCTTCGACAGGCGCATTCCTGTTGAACTGCCTGATTTGCAGGGGCGCGAAGCTATTTTGCGCGTACACGCCAAAAACATTAAAACGGATGATAATATTGATTACAAGGCTATTGCCCGTGCCACCAGCGGTGCTTCTGGCGCGGAACTTGCCAACATCGTTAATGAAGCGGCGCTGCGCGCCGTGCGTATGCACCATGACAGCGTAAGCCAAAGCGATTTTGAAGAATCTGTAGAAGTTGTTATTGCCGGTTACCAGCGTAAGGGCGCTGTAATACCCAAAGAACAGAAGCGCATTGTAGCTTACCACGAAATTGGGCATGCGCTTGTTGCCGCACGCCAGAAAAACTCCGCACCGGTGCACAAAATTACCATTGTACCGCGCACCAGCGGCGCGCTGGGCTACACCATGCAGGTTTCGGAAGATGATAATGTGCTGATGAGTAAGGATGAACTGTTTAATAAAATTGTTACGCTTACAGGTGGGCGCAGTGCTGAAGAAGTTATTTTTAAGAGCATTACCACTGGCGCCAGCAACGATATTGAGCAGGCAACGCGCATTGCCCGCGCCATGGTTACGCGCTTTGGCATGACGGACGAGTTTGACATGATGGCGACAGAAACAGTTACCAATGCTTACCTGGGCGGCGATACTTCGCTAGCTTGTTCTGAAACCACCAGCGGCAAAATTGACGCTAAAGTTATGGAAATTATTAAAGCGGCACACGAAAAAGCGCGCGCTATTTTGGAGGCTAACATAGATAAGCTGCACGAGCTTTCGGCTTATCTTTTGGAAAAAGAAACCATTACCGGCGAAGAGTTTATGGATATTTTGCAAAACGGCAGGCAGGATAAAAATGAAACCGTTATTGAAACTACTGCCGTAACCGTTGCGGAAGGCGAAAGCAATGCAGAAGCTAAAGTGCTTGACAATACAGCCGCACCGGCAGAGCCTGTGAACGGAAGTGACGAATAAATTAATTTGATGGGATTGAGGTGAAGGTATGGATCCGGCTATTGGCTGTTTGATCCTTTTGGGCGTAATGGCCCTGCTGTTTATAACCGAGCTGCTGCCTTTGGCGGTAACCGCTATGGGCGGGGCGATCATTTGCGGATTTTTAAATTTTGTACCTGATGATATGGTGTTTTTGGGGCTTTCTAACCCTACGGTTACATTGTTTGCCGGTATGTTTGTGGTAGGCGCGGCGATGTTCCACACCGGGCTGGCGCACAGCATCGGCGTGTTTATAGTTAAGCGTGCGGGCAAAAGCCAAAAAAACTTAATGCTGTGTATTATGGTTGTAGCGGCGGTATTAAGCACCTGCCTTTCCAACACCGGCACGGCGGCGTGCCTGCTGCCGGTGGTTATGGGCATTTGCGCGGCTGCTAAAATGGCGCCTTCTCGCCAGCTGCTGCCATTGGCTTACGCCGTGTGCTGCGGCGGTATGATTAGCCTGGTTGGTACGCCGCCGAACATTATCGTCAGCGGCGCGCTGAGCAATTTCGGCTATCGCCCGTTTGGCTTTTTTGAATTTGCCTGGATTGGCGTGCCGCTTACAGTGCTGACCATTGTTTATATGTATTTTATCGGGCGTAAACTGCTGCCTGAGGGTGGCGAAGTGCCGGAAAAATTTTTGGCGGAACTTGACCCGATGCAGCACAACGTGCCGAAGCAGGTTATTGCTGGCTGCATTTTGGCTGGCTGCGTAATTGTTATGTGCCTTGATTTACAGAAGATTACGATTGAAATGGCGGCGGTTATCGGCGCGCTGGTGTGCGTGCTGACGGGCTGCTTGACGGAAAAGCAGGCATACCATTCCATTGAATGGAGTACGATTTTTCTGTTTGCCGGCATGATGCCTGTATCGCACGCTTTGTATAACACCGGTGCGGCAGAGCTTTTAGTGCGCTGGCTGTTGATGGCGCTGGGTACGCCCTCGCCGGTGGTAATAATTATTTTGTTGTTTGCGGTAACGGCGCTGTTAACGCAGTTTATGAGTAATTCCGCTTCCGCGGCGCTGCTGGCGCCAATCGGTATCGCCATTGCGCAAAAACTTGGCATTTCGCCCTATCCGCTGTTAATGGTTATTGCCGTAGCATCGTCGTGCGCTTTTGCAACGCCTATCGGCACGCCGCCGTGTACGCTGATGGTCGGCCCAGGCAAATACCGTTTTGTTGATTATATAAAAGCAGGTTTGCCGCTGATACTTTTGTGTTTTGCAGCCACGGTTATTATTGTGCCGTTGGTTTGGCCTTTTTAAAGCCGGCGCTTAACAGCGCCATGGAATGGGAGGATTTAGATGAGACAATGTATGGATGCTGACAACCTGCACCGCCGCTTAAAAAAAATTATCGGGCAGGTGCAGGCTATCGACAGAATGGTTGATGAGGACGTAGCCTGCGAGGACATTCTGATGCAGATTAACGCCGCCAAATCTGCGCTGCACCGTGTGGGGCAGGTTGTACTGGAAGGGCATATCCAGCACTGCGTGCGCGATGGCATTGAGCACGGCGACGCTGAAAAAACCATTCAAAACTTTACTAAGGCAGTTGAGCGTTTCGCCAATATGGCGTAACGCCGCAGTATATAAGCAGTAATTACAGGCGCAGATACGGCAGCGTATTTGCGTTATTTTTTTGCGCAAAAAAGCCTCCGCAGTTAATGCGGAGGCTAAAGTGCAATTTTTAAAAAGCGTTTAAAAAGTAACTCACGATGCCCATAAAAAACATATAAATCAACATAAAAAATAAAACTTTAAACATAATGCGGATTGCTTTATCATAAGGTGTCATTGTATCGGCAGCTTTTTTTGGACGTTTTTTATAATCAAGCTTAATTAAATCATTATCATATTTATTCATAACAGCAATCCTCCTTTTATAACAAAGATTATTCCTTAACTTTATTATAAACCATATTTAGAGTTAAAGCTATAAAATTATTTTATTTCCCTAAAAGTTTTAAAAGTTCCGTTTCAGTGAGGGTTTCTTCGGTGTAAACCTTAATTCCATGCTGAATAAACAGCGCCGCCGTTACGCCGTTGCCGTCCTTTTTGCTGCCGCTGAAACTGCCATCGTAAATTTGCCCGCAGCCGCAGGACGGGCTGCGGGCTTTAAAAATGGCGCAGGTTACGCCATGGCGTTTAGCGATTGCCAGCGCTTTTCGGGCGCCGCTTAAAAATTCCGCTGTTACGTCCAGCCCGGTTCTATCCAGTACACGTGCCGTACCGTTTAAAACATCTTCGCCGCTGCCATTTTGTATTTCCGCCGGCGGGCGCGGTATCGGCAGCTTTGCCAGGCATTCTGGGCAAAACGCCATAAAATCTTGGGTATTGTAATATTTTGCCAGCCACGGGCATAAATTGTTGCCGCCGCTGTATTTTACATTGCGCCCCAACAGGCACGCGCTTATTAAAATCATTTTATTCCCTTCCTTTGTTAAACAGGCTGCCGCTGTTTAAAATCATAATGGCGGCAAGTATAAAAAACAGCCCCGCAGCTTTGGCAGATGAAAAGCTTTCGCCCAAAACCATCAGCCCAATTAAACAGCCGACGACTGGTTCCAGCATCGCCAAAATGGAAGCGTAGCCCGCTTCAACATATTTTAAGCCGTAAGTGTACAGCAAATACGGCATTACCGTGCATAATAGGCTTATACCTGCCGCCGCTATCGCCGTATCCGGTATCAGCACAAAGCAGTCCAGCATCTCGCCGGGGCGGCAAAAGGGCAAAAGCGGCAGCGATGCCAGGTAGAACGTCCAGGCAGAAATAGTTGCCGAATCGTACTTAACTAATGCGTACTTGCTGAAAATGCTGTACAGCGCATAGCCGAAACCGGAAAGAATACCGGTTATAAAAGCTTCTGGTGGGCATTGCCAGCTGCCGGTAAGCACGCCCGATAAAAACAGGCAGCCAAGAACAGTGGAAGCCAGCGTCAGCAGCTTACCGCGCGTTAAGCGCTCTTTAAACAGCAACACGGAAAGCAGCATAACAAACACCGGCGCGGTATACAGCAGCATAACTGCTACCGACAGGCTGCTGAGCGAAAAAGTTATAAGGTAAAACAGGTTGAACAGCAATAGGCTGATAATACCGGTGCCGGTAAACATCCAAATATCGCGCAGGTGTATTTTTAACAGCTGCGGCGCGCGCCACAAAAGCAGCGCCGTCATAAACACGGAACCTGCCACTGTACGCACAGCAACTATTTGCAAAGGCGAAAAACCGTAGAACATTAAAACATAAGAAAACCAGCCGATAAAGCCCCACAGGCAGGCAGCCGCCATAATCGCCAGCACGGGGCGGGTTTTGGGGCTCACATTATTTACCTTCTTCCTCGTAATGGTTAATCAGCGCAAAAATTTTCTTTTGCTTATGTTTGCCGCTGGGGGCGGAAGTAAAGCCGCGCCCGAATACATCGCTCGCTTCGGTGATAATCATAAACGCGCCGGGATCCTTTTTGCGCACAATCTGGCGGATGCGCGCTACCTGCGTCAGTTTGGCAACGACGAACAGCACTTTACGCTGCTGGTGGGTGTACGCGCCTTCGCCGTACAGGTAAGTAACGCCGCGCCCTACAATTTTAATAATGCCTTCGGCAATTTCATCATAATGCTCGCTGATGATGATAATGTTTTTCTTGTAATCGAAGCCTGACGCAATGGTGTTGGTAACTTTAAACACGATAAAAAAGGTCAGCATCGTGTACAGCACGGATTCAATGCCGAACGCTGCCGTGCCGCAGAGCATAATGAAAATATTAAAAATGAAATTGGTTGTGCCCTGGCTGATGCTGTAATATTTGTTGATAATGCCGCCGACTATATCCATGCCGCCGGTGCCGCCGCCGACACGGTAAACAATACCCATGCCGATGCCGTACATAACGCCGCCGGTAATGCAGCTGAGCATTTTTTCCGGTACGTCCGGCGTGTAGGCGGTTAAAAAGTGCAGCGCGTCAATGGCAAGCGATAAAAACGTCATGCTTGCCAGCGAACCAAAGAAGTATTCCTTGTCCATGTACTTCCACGCCAGGTAAAACAGCGGAATGTTTAAAACAATGTTCATAACGCCGATAGGCAGCCCGGCAAGATAGTACACCAGAAAGCCCATGCCCGTAACGCCGCCGCTTAAAAGCATGTTGGGAATATAAAACAGATTAATGGCAGCCGCCGTAATAAGGCAGCCGATAACGACCATTGTATAGCGGTAAATTTGGTAACCCATAATGTGCTCCTTTAAATTTTGTTTAGCTGTTATAATCTTATCATTTTTTGCGCAAAAAATAAATTGCTGAGCGGCGATTTACGGCAAAAGCGGCAAAATTTAAAATCACTTTAAAAATTTTTACAACTTTTTAAACGCACATAAAGCCAAGCAGCTTAAAATATGATAAAATATATTGTATACAGAATTTTGACTTAACAGGGATGTTTATGGAAAAAATTACAGAAAAGGCTTATGCCAAAATAAATCTGGGGCTTGATGTGCTTGGCAAACGTGCGGACGGTTATCACAAAGTGTGCATGGTAATGCAAAGCGTCAGCCTTGCCGATGCCGTAACGCTGGAGCTGCACGATGGGCTTGTGGTAGAAACAGGCTGCAAGGAATTGCCGGGCGATGCCACAAACCTTGCTTATAAAGCGGCTGTGCTGATGGCAGAGCGTTTTAACAAAAAGCCTGACGTAAAGATAACGCTTAGTAAGCGCATTTTTATGGCGGCAGGCCTTGCCGGCGGCAGCAGCGACGCCGCTGCCGTACTGCGCGGGCTGAACCGATTGTGGCAGCTGGGGCTTGGCGTTGTGGAACTGCAAGCGCTTGCGGCGGAGCTTGGCAGCGACGTGCCGTTTTGTATTTGTGGTGGCACAGCGCTTGCCGAAGGGCGTGGCGAAGTTTTAACGCCGCTGCCTGAACCAGAAGAAACGGTTATCGTGCTGGCAAAACCACAGCTTGCCGTATCCACCGCGTGGGTGTATAAAGAATTTGACGCTTTAACAGCGCCGCAGCACCCGGACGTGCAGCTTTTGGCATCGCAGCTGAAAAAAGGCAATGCCAAACTGCCGCTTGACGGCATGGGCAACGCGCTGGAAGGCGTAACTTGCGCCCAATACCCTATTGTGAGCGAGATAAAAGAAAAACTGCTTGCCGCCGGTGCGGATTACGCGCTGATGAGCGGCAGCGGGCCGACCGTTTTTGCTATTGCGCCCGATGAAACTGCGGCGCAGAAAATAATAGATAAATTGCAGGCATTACAACTGGAAACAGCGGTTGCCACAACAGTGAAAAGGAGTGTAATATAATGAGCGGACATTTAAGCCCTATACAGCTTGACAGCTACCGGCCACTGCGCGAACTGGTATGCGAAACCATCCGCCAGGCGATTGTGGACGGTGTTTTCAGCCCGGGCGAAAGGCTGATGGAAATTCAGCTTGCCGATGAAATGGGCGTTAGCCGCACGCCGGTGCGTGAAGCCATCCGCAAACTGGAACTGGAAGGCTTTGTGGTTATGATACCGCGCCGCGGCACCTATGTAGCCGATATTTCCATTAAGGACATTAACGAAGTTTACGAAATCCGCACCAGCCTGGAGGTGCTTGCCGCCGGGCTTGCTGCCGAGCGCATCAGCGACGAGGAACTGGAAACCATGCAGCGCCTGCTGGTAGAAATCGGCCAGCATATCGAGGACGGCAACATTGAAAAAATTGTAGAAATCGACACCGCTTTCCACGACGTGTTATACAAGGCGAGCCGCAACAAACGTTTGGCAGGCATTATCAACAATCTGCGCGAGCAGATTACCGTAATCCGCCGCCGCTCGATGATGTATCCTGGGCGTTTGCTGAACACAATGGAAGAACACCGCATTTTGGTGGACAGCATTGCGGCGCACGATGTTGACAGGGCTCAGAACGCTGCGCGCCTGCACATGGAAAATGCTGAGCATACGCTGCTGAAAGATATGCTGGAAAGCGCCGAGCGCAAGAAAAAATAAGAAAAGGGGAATAAAAATTGTCAGAACTTGTTGCTGTAATTTTAGCTGCCGGTATGGGCACCCGTATGAAATCCAAACTGCCGAAGGTTTTGCATAAGGTTGGCGGCAAAGCTATGTTACAACGTGTTTTAAATGCCGCAGACGGCGCAGGTGCAGCCAAAAAAGTGGTTATTACCGGGCACTGTGCAGAACTTGTCAACGAACTAATCGGCAGCCAGGCGGTAAGCGTTTACCAAAAAGAACAGCTTGGCACGGGCCACGCCGTAATGCAGGCTGAAGCTGAACTGAAAGATTTTACCGGC
This sequence comes from Phascolarctobacterium sp., assembly GCA_019417125.1. Classification (GTDB taxonomy): domain Bacteria; phylum Bacillota; class Negativicutes; order Acidaminococcales; family Acidaminococcaceae; genus Fusicatenibacter_A. The sequence continues at coordinate 6,089 of DXVZ01000149.1, read as the reverse complement.
ACCGTAATGGTGCTGTGCGGCGATACTCCGCTGCTTGAAGCAGGCGAGCTGCGCAAATTTTACGAAGCGCACGTTAAAGCTGGCAGCGCTGCAACCGTACTGACGGCGGTAATGCCCAATCCATATGGTTACGGGCGCATTATCCGCAATAGCGACGGCACTGTGGACGGAATTGTAGAAGAAAAAGATGCCACGCCGGAACAGAAAGCTATTACAGAAATCAACACTGGTATTTTCTGCTTTGAAGCGCCGCTGCTGTTTGAAGTTTTGCATACTTTAACCAACGACAACGCGCAAGGCGAATATTATTTAACCGATGTGCTGGGCAAATTAAACGCCATGGGCAAAAAAGTAGGCGCTGCTGTTACGGCAGACAACGCTATGGTGATGGGCGTAAACAGCCGCCGCCAGCTTGCCGAAGCCGAAACCGAACTGCGCAGCCGCGTGCTGGGCAAATTGATGGACAGCGGCGTAACCATTATGGACCCTGCCAGCACCTATATTGACGAGGACGTAAAAATTGGCAATGACACTGTTATTTACCCGCAAACCTGGCTGCAAGGCACTACTGAAATCGGCACGGACTGCATAATCGGCCCTTCTGTACGCCTGGTAAACGTAAAGGTGGGCAATGAAACCGAAATGCAGTTTACTTACGGGCACGACTGCACAGTTAAAAATAAAGTCGTTATGGGCCCGTATGTACATCTGCGCCCTGATGCTGTGCTGGAGGACAAAGTTAAAATCGGCAACTTTGTCGAGGTTAAAAACTCCCATGTCGGCTACGGTACTAAGCTGCCGCATCTTTCCTACATCGGCGACAGTGATATCGGCAGCGGCGTAAACATTGGCTGCGGCTGTATTATGGTTAATTACGACGGCAAGGTTAAACACCGCACTACTATCGGCAACGATGCCTTTATCGGCTGCAACAGCAATCTGGTGGCGCCAGTTACCATCGGCGACGGTGCTTATATAGGCGCAGGCTCTACTATTACCAAGGAAGTACCTAAAGACGCGCTTGCCATTGCCCGCGCCAAACAAAAAAATATTGAAGGCTGGGCGGCAAAAAAGCGTGAGGAATGATAAAATTCTCCTTACTACTTGTTAAAACCTTGTAAAAAGTTGTATACTATATTTGTAAGGTTACGGAAATTTATTTCACAAACAACTTAATCATACTTGGAGGGATATGACCATGTTGTCAGATGAGAGCAGAATGAGGATTTTCACCGGTAATGCCAACCCCGATTTGGCGCGCGAGATTGCGGAAAATCTCGGCACTACTGTCGGCGATGCAGTTATCAACCGTTTTAACAACGGCGAAGTGCAGGTTATGATTAACGAAAGCGTCCGCGGCAAGGATATTTTTATAGTACAGCCTACCTGCGGCCCGATTGTTAATGATAACGTAATGGAGCTGTTAATTATGGCTGATGCGTTTAAACGCGCTTCTGCCGCACATATTACCGCCGTTATCCCGTATTACGGCTATGCCCGCCAGGACCGCAAAGCACGCGGCCGCGAACCTATTACCGCTAAACTGATGGCTGACCTTTTGGAATGTGCAGGCGTTACCCGCGTTGTAACTATTGACCTGCATGCTGCGCAGATTCAGGGCTTCTTTAACGTACCGTTTGACCACATGCCCGGACAGCCCATCCTGGCAGAATATATTAAGAGCAAAAATCTTGAAAACCTCATCGTTGTATCACCTGACCTTGGCGGCGTAAGCCGTGCCCGCACTATGGCAGAACGCCTCGGCTGCGGCATGGCCATTATCGACAAACGCCGTCCGGAACCCGGCGTAGCCGAAGTTATGAACCTTATCGGCGAAGTCGAAGGCAAAACTGCAATTCTTGTCGATGACATGATTGATACCGCAGGCTCTTTGGTTGAAGCAGCCAAAGCAGTTAAAAAATTCGGCGCAAAAGAAATTTACGCCTGATGCACGCATCCTATTTTAACGGACCCGGCAGTAAGCCGCATTGCCCAGTCGGAAATTACCGAAGTTGTTGTTACCAACACTATTCCGCTGCCGCCTTCTAAAAAGCACCCTAAAATTAAAGTGCTTTCCATTGCGCCGATTTTGGCAGAAACCATTCTGCGCATTTACAACAACTGGTCTGTAAGCCAGCTGTTTGAAAAACACAAATAATAAAAATAGCAGGGCCTGCCGCAGGCGCGGCGGGCCTTATTTTTGCATTAAGGAGTAGTTATGAAACTGATTGTAGGGCTTGGCAATATTGGCAAAGAATACGAGGGCACGCGCCATAACATCGGCTTTATGGTGGCAGACGAGCTGGCAAAGCGCTGGGGCATTACTACGTGGAAGAACGAGCGCAATGCCCTGTGTGCCGAACACCGCATACCCGAAAAGGTGCTGCTGATTAAACCGACGACGTACATGAATTTAAGCGGTGAAGCCGTCGGCGCTTTTGCTAATTTTTATAATATCGCGCCGGAAGATATTGCCGTTATCCAGGACGACCTTGATTTGCCGTGCGGTAAGCTGCGTATCCGCCGCAAAGGCAGCGCTGGCGGCCACAACGGCATAAAATCTATCCAACAGCATTTGGGTACGGGCGATTTTCCGCGCTTTAAAATTGGAATTGGGCATCCGGAACGCAATGCTTCCGCCGTTATCGGGCACGTTTTGCACCGCTTCGGCAAGGACGAACAGCCGCTGATTGCAGAAGCCGTTAAGCAAATGGCGGACGCGGTGGAGTTGTGGCTAAAGGGAGATATGGATGCCGTAATGCAGGCGTATAACACTAAAAAGGAAAAGAAGCAGGATGCACCCGCAGAAAGTAACTGATTTGCAGACACCGCAGCCGTTAATTAAAGACAGAAAACTTTAATTTTGTAAACCATGTTACAGTATTCTGTAAATAGCAGGGGCTAAAAATAAAAATGTAAAAATTTTGCGCCCAAAGTGTTGACAAGGTGTTGAATGCCTATTATAATAACATCATCAAATAACAAATTGCGTTGATTGGGAAAAGTAATAAAGAAGCCCAGATTCCAGAGAACTTATCATTTAGCTGAGAGATAAGATCAAAGCACTTTATGAAAATCCCCCATGAGCTGCCAGCTGAAGGGCGCAAGCCTGTGTAAGCGTGGCCGGAGGACGACCGTTACAGCGTCAGGCATTGAACGTCAGTTGTGAAACTTTCGGTGATGCCGGTAAAGTGGCCGTATTATTACGGCAATAAGAGTGGTACCGCAGAGCTATCAGGCTTTGTCTCTTACAAAAGAGGCAAAGCCTTTTTTGTTGGTCAAAAAGCTTTACAATCGCCGGTTTGTTATTAAACAAATTATTTATTCAAAGGAGAAATGGAAAAATGAGTGTATTGAACAAATTGGCAGAATTCGTCGGCAAATATCTTACTTACATCGTGTTCGCTGTTGTTGTGGCAGCCTTCTTCTTCCCACAGGGTTTTACCTGGGCAGCTTCGCAGACTGTACTTTTACTTTCCGTCATCATGTTCGGCATGGGCATGACGCTTCGTGCCAGCGATTTTGCTTTGGTGCTCAGCCGTCCTAAAGAAGTATTCTTCGGCTGTGTCGGCCAGTTCACCATCATGCCTTTCCTGGCATACGTTTTAACCGTAGGCTTCGAGCTTCCGCCGGAACTTGCGATTGGCATGATTCTTCTCGGCACCACACCTGGCGGTACGGCTTCTAACGTTATGACTTATCTTGCCAAAGGCGACGTTACCCTTTCAGTTTGCCTTACTACTGCAACCACGCTGCTTGCTCCGCTGCTCACCCCGTTCCTTACCTGGATGCTGGCAGGGCAGTGGGTTGAAGTTTCCTTCTTTGCCATGCTTAAATCCGTATCGCAGGTAATCCTTCTGCCCATCGTGCTTGGCATCCTCGTTCACAAAGCGGTTGGTGATAAACTCGTCGTTAAATACTCCAAACTTTTGGTTCTTGTATCTGCGTTCAGCGTACTGTCCATCATGGGCGCTATGGTTGCTTTAAACGGTGAAACCATCTTAAGGCTCGGCTGGGTTATGGTTCTTGTTGTAGTGCTGCAAAACTTCGGCGGTTACGCCCTCGGCTGGATGCTTGCTAAAAAAGCCGGTATGGGCAGAGCGCAGTGCACCACCGTTATGCTGGAAGTTGGTATGCAGAACGCAGCGCTTGCCTGTTCGCTCGGCACTCTGCACTTCACCCCGATGGCAGCAGTCCCCGGCGCAATCGGCGGCGTAGTACATCAAATCACCGGTTCTCTGCTTGCTTCTATCTTCTCGGTACGCAACGGCAAAGCTGAAGAAACTGCATCCGTTATGGATCATGCCGGTGCTGAACCTGCAAAATAATAAAAACGCAGTGCGGTCTTGCCGGACGTACACATTACTGGGCCGCATTGCTGATAAACTTACCGGCAGCCTAAAATAAGGGATTCTGATTCGGACTAAAAATACATATAAAGCTGCATTTTAAGCAGCTACTTTCCCCCGGCCCCGGTGCTCCGCCGCCGGGGTTTTTAATTTGCGCGGTTGACAGCGGCGTATGCATATGGTAATATTTTTAACAGTTTAATACTAAAATTTTGCTGTGGATTTTTCTGGCACGGCCACTTTTCGCCACACAGTTGCCTTAACGGGCGCTGTGTGGTTTTTTGTTGGGGAGGATGCTATGAACGAAAACTTTATGAAAGAAGAACCAGTGCTGCCGCTGATAACTTCAATGGCGCTGCCCATGGTTATCTCTATGATGGTCAATTCGCTTTATAATATAGTAGATAGTTTCTTCGTTGCGCAAATCAGCGAGGACGCTATGACGGCGCTGTCGCTGGTGTTTCCGGTACAAAACTTCATCAACGCAGTCAGCATCGGTTTTGGCGTTGGCATAAACGCGCTGATTGCTTACTATCTTGGCGCTGGCAAGGGCGAAACTGCTAATAAAGCGGCTGTACACGGCATGGCGCTATCTGCCCTGCACGGCATTGTGCTGATGGTGCTGTGCATTGCCGTAATGCCGCAGTTTTTGGCTGCTTTTACAGATAACGCCAACGTGATAGATATGGGCGTGCGCTATTCCAACATTGCCTTTAGCTTTTCACTGATAATTATGATAGGGCTGGCTTTTGAAAAAATCTTTCAGGCGGTCGGCAATATGAAGGTAACAATGATTGCTTTAATGGCTGGCTGTATTACCAATATTATTTTAGATCCACTCTTAATTTTCGGCATCGGGCCGTTCCCCAAATGGGGCATCGAGGGAGCGGCGGCAGCAACCGGCATTGGGCAGGTGGTGACGCTTAGTATTTATCTGTTTGTTTATAAAAAATACCCTGTGCGTATTAAACTTAGCCGCCGTTACTTAACGCGCGGTGCCGGGCTCGATTTTAAACTATACGCTATCGGCATACCGGCAACGCTTAATTTGGCGCTGCCATCGCTTTTGGTATCGTCTTTAAACACTATTTTGGCAGCATTTTCACAAAGTTACATAGTGGTGCTGGGTATTTACTACAAGCTGCAAACCTTTTTGTACCTGCCTGCCAACGGCATTATTCAGGGTATGCGCCCGTTAATCGGCTTTAACTACGGCGCAGGTGAGCACGCGCGCGTAAAGAAAATTTATAATACCACGCTGGTGCTTAACGCAGCCATTATGCTGGGCGGCACAATTATTTGCCTGGCAGTGCCGGATGTATTAATCGCAATGTTTACGGATAACTCCGTAACGGTAGCGGCGGGCGCGCAGGCACTGCGCATCATCTGCGCCGGGTTTATCGTGTCCGCCGTAAGCGTAACTGCCTGCGGCGCGCTGGAAGGCTTGGGCAAAGGCGTACCGTCGCTGGTAATTTCGCTTTTGCGCTATGTAGTAATAATTATACCAGCGGGGTGGCTGTTAAGCCGTTATTTTGACGCGGAAGGCGCGTGGCACGCCTTTTGGCTGGCAGAACTGTTAACTGCCGCGGCAGCGCAGCTGATTTATAAGCGTTTCAGTAAATAAAAATAGCCCCGCCCATAGACCCGAAAAACTTGGACAGCTATCGCAAGATGCTTAACAATATTTTGGGCTGACCGTCTATCGGCAGCCTTTTGCGTTTCTATAATTATTATAGCAAA
>DXVZ01000148.1 GCA_019417125.1 Phascolarctobacterium sp. | reverse complement strand
ATTACATACAACTTCTATCTTAATTATAAAGCATACGGTTTATTAGTCAAATTTATTTTTTTTATAAACACCTTCAAAATTTTGTATCATACAAGTAAATTGCTTATAGCGTTAAAAAATGCTATAATAAAATTGGTTTATAAATATGCTCTTGAAAAAATTTGTTTAACGGAGGCTGCCATGACTGCCATAGACGCTGCACTGCCAAAAAAAGAACGCATCCTTATAGCGGCGGAAGATGTTTTTTCGCGCCGGGGCTATGCTAAAGCTACGCTTGATGAAATCATCGGCATCGCTGATACCGGCAAGGGCACGCTGTATAAATATTTTGGCAACAAGGACAACCTTTTTTATACACTGATAGAAAGACGCAATCAGCCCTTTATTGAACGGCTGAAGAAAGCTACTGCCGCCGAAAGCGAAATACCGGCTAAACTATACGCTTATTTGTATGAAATGTTAAAGTTTCTGCGTGTCAACAAAGAACTGTGGCGCATCATCTGGTACGAGCTGAACGCGGTACACCAAGGCGTGCATCCGGCGCTGGACGAAAGCGGCAACTGGAAAATGGCTTCGCTTTACGGCGCGGATATTTCGCCTGAAGAAGAACGCCGCCTTTTGCGCTACTATACCATTTTGTGGGAAGAGGTTTACATTCTTGCCGAAATTTTGCAAAAAGGCCAGGACGATGGTTTTTTAAAAACAGCAGACGCGCCGCCGGTATCCGATATGGTTACTTCAACATCCGAATTAAGCACCGAAGCCATTTTTAGTGCCTACCATCTGTTTGCAGGCATCGCCAACGGCATCTTTCACGTTGTTGACAACAGCGTGGACGATAAAAAAATGGCAGAATCAATCTTAGACTATTTTTTAAACGGTCATGCCGCCAAGGCGTGAATAGACCCAAACTCCGCTGATTATCAGGCGGAGTTTTATTTTTTTATGCTTTTGGGCTTCTGAAAAGTTGTTTTAATGCTTTTTAACAGCAATTTATGTTAATTTAGCAAGATTTCACAAATTTTTATTGCTTTTTGGTTGTTTTTTACGCCGGTTTGTGAGAAAATATAATAGTACTTGTGTAGTATCGGACAGAATAAAGTTTTATCAGTTAGGAGTAGTTTATGCATGGAACCGTTAAAACGACAGCAGCGTAAAGTCGATAACGAATATACTATTATGTTCATTCCGCACCGCGGCAAAGAGCCAAGAAGCTTCAGCTTCCGCGCAAGCCTGCTGAAAAAAATCGGCATTGTCTGCGGCATTATGCTTTTAATAGGCATTGGCATTGCAGCAAAATCTTCAATGGTTGTTTACCAGGCGCACAAAGAACAAAACGAGCTTATTGCTTACCGCAATGACAAAGCGGCACAGGAACAGAAGCTGGCAGAGTTACAGCAGGAAAACGAAAAAATGCAGAAGGATATGGCTGAGCTTTCCGCACTGGAAAACGAAGTACGCAAGGCGCTCGGCACTTCGGTACAGCCTTCGCGCGGCGGCATTGACCGCAGCCAGTACATGGGCAAGGGCGGCCCTTCCGCACAGGCGGATATTACGATGATTGACGTTTATGCGGCGCAGACCAAAAACTTGCAGGCTGAAATGCAGCAGAAAAAGGCAGCTCTTGGCGATTTACTGGCGCAGCTTCACGAGCGCAATGCACGCCTTAACGCTACTCCGAACATTTGGCCTACCGCAGGCGGTGAAATTACTTCCCGCTGGGGCGGCAGAAGCAACCCCTTTACCGGCAGTGGCTATGATTACCACCCCGGTATCGATATCGGCAACGATTACGGCGCGCCTATTTACGCAGGTGCAGCCGGTTATGTTGAATACGCAGGCTGGTACAGCGGTTACGGCCGTTATGTAAAAATCAGCCACGGCTACGGTTACGAAACTGCTTACGGGCATATGTCCTCGATTGAGGTTTCGCCGGGACAGTATGTAGAAAAAGGTGAAGTTATCGGTTATGTAGGCAGCAGCGGCTACAGCACAGGCCCGCACCTGCATTACGAGGTTATTATCAACGGCCGGGATTCTGACCCGCTGCAATTGATGAGATAGTTTTAAAGGAGAAGTAAGATGTTTGGTTCTTCCAGCAATAATGCGAAAACAAATTCCGCCCTGCCAAAAGTGGCGGTAGATAATTTTGAGGCTTATATCGGCAAAAGCGCGCAGATTACCGGAAATATTACTGCGCAGGGTTCTATCCGTATCGACGGTACTTTCAGCGGCATAGTGTTCAGCGAAAGCGACGTTGTTATCGGCGAAAGCGGCAGCATTAAGGCTAATATATTTGGCACTAACGTAACGGTTGCCGGCAAGGTTGAAGGCAATATCGTCGCTAAAGGCACGCTGGAAATTTTAGCCAGCAGCGTTATTACCGGCGATGTGCGCTGTGAAAAACTAACGGTTGAAAACGGCGCCGTACTGCGCGGCAACGTCGGCGGCTTGGAAGGCGCGGCTGCTCCACAGCTGGACAGCATAGAAAATAAATAAAAAAACCTGTAAACAAAAATAACAGCTTAAAACCTGCTTTGGCGGCAGAGTTTTAGGCTGTTTTTATTTTACCGAAAATTTAACAAGTCCCCATTTTTTGTTTTGCCATTTTTAAAAATTCGCGTGCTAAATAAGGTAGATTTTCTTTATTTTTATAACCAATAATAATTCCCATATTACTGATAGGGTCTTTAATATGGCAGTTATAGGTTTCGTTATTTTTTGTTAAACGGCTGATATGATATTCTGAAAGAAAAGTTATGCCATAATTGCAGGCAGCTAACTGATAGGACGCTTCCAAATTTTTAGTTTCAAGTATAATATGAGGTTTTAAACCGGCATTTTTTAGGATAATACGTTCTATTTGTCCAGAATGCTGGTTGCTTTTATGTAAAATAAAAGGTGCTTCCAAAAAATCGCATAAATCTACAAAAGGACGATTTTCATTATCATATTTAATATATTTTGCCCAAAGAGATTTTTTAGAAATTACCAAAAGCATTTTTTCATATCCTAAAATTTCATAATCAATATGCAGCGGAAAACTTGGCTCGTTAATAATTACTAAATCGCATAGTCCCTTTTCGACGCTATCAACCAGTTCAAATGATGAGCCTTCTTTCAAACGTATTTCCGCCTGCGGAAAACGCTTGCTAAAATCCGGGAGCATTTCTGTAAGAATATGGCTGCCGCGCCCAATAGGCAATGCAAGTTTTAAAATTCCTTTTCCTGAATGTGCCGCTTCATTCATATCATTTAAAAGTTTATCCCGTTCAAGTAATAATTGCAGGCCTTTTTCATAAAAAATTGTTCCTTCGTGCGTAAGAGTGATATTTTTCCCTTCTGTACGCAATACTTTAATTTTTAAACGTTTGTGCATGTTTTTAATATATTGGCTTAGTGTAGGCTGAGTAATAAACAAAGATTGCGCGGCTTTTGTAAAAGATTTATTTTCTACAATTGCACGTACATATTCAATATCTTTAAATTCCAATTCACTCACGGCATACCTCCTATAGCTAAAATTAATATATAAAATATAGATTAATAGGTTTTACCTATATTTAATATTATAAATGTCAATTTGAATATAAGCAATAGAGTAATATACAATATAAATAAGAAAGCATAAGTTTTCTTTCCTTCGGCCGCAGGGAACCATTTAATTTTTTTAGCTTTACCGATTCTCTGGGAGGGATCTTTATGCTCTGGATCGGATTTATTATTATTTTAATTACAGTTTACTGTTTAATGAAACAGTATGAAACACGTCTGGTCTTGTTTGTTTCCGGTGTTGTGATGGCCATTATCTCCGGAAATATTATGGTTGCGTTTGATGCATTCAGTAAATCCATGAAAAATGCCAACCTGATTGAGCCAATTATAGCCGCAATGGGTTTTGCTATGGTTTTGCAAATTACTAAATGTGACCAACATTTAATTTATCTTTTGGCCAGAAGCCTGAAAAACCTTGGCCCTTTACTTGTACCGGGAGCAGTATTAGCAACGGCGTTAGTTAATACGTCTATTACAAGTGCAGGCGGTTGTTCTGCTGCTGTAGGTGCAATTTTAATACCGGTACTTATTGGCTCTGGTGTACATCCAGCTATGGCAGGCGCTGCTGTTTTTGCAGGTACTTACGGTTCGCCTATGCTTAACCCTGGTTTTGGGCAAATTGCTATCGTGGCTGACGTTGCCAAATCTACGCCTATCGAAGTAATCAGTAATCACTACCACGTTGTCCTTACTTTAGGCATTATTACGGCAATTTCATTAACTGTTGTAGCTTTTGCAAAGGGCGAGCACAAAGGGTATCAGTCTGAAACACTTGACCATTTAAAAGATTTTAAAATTAATTACATCATGGCTATTGTGCCAATGCTGCCGCTGATAATTTTGATTTTAGGCAGTACGGGAACAGTACCGCTTTTTAAAAAGTTTGCTATTTCTCATGCTATGTTAATTGGCTGTGCTGCTGCTTTTTTAGCTACAAGAAAAAGTCCGGCGGAAATTTCTAAAGCGTTTTTTAAAGGCGCAGGCGATGGTTTTGCAACTGTTTTTGGTATTATTACCATGGCTTTAGTATTTGTTTCCGGTGTGCAATCACTTGGTATTATCGACTGGATGATTCAGGAAATGATTAATACTCCGGCTATTGCTAAAATAAGCGCTACTTTCGGTCCATTTTTACTTGGTGTTATCAGCGGAAGTGGCGAGGCGGCAAGCATTGCTTTTAACCAATCGGTTACAATTCATGCCGATACGCTTGGGCTAAACGCGCTTAATCTGGGCAGTTTGGCTGCTATCAGCGGCGCACTTGGGCGTACTATGTCGCCGATTGCCGGATGTGCTATTATCTGTGCAGGCTTTGCTAAAGTAAGCCCGCTGGAACTTGTAAAAAGAACTGCATTAGGGGCAATTATTTGTGTAATTATTACAATGATTCTTTTAATGTATATTTAACGGAGTGATTATCATGGCTATTTTGTTAAAAGAAATCGGCAGTTTTTATATTGGCGGCAAACAAGTAACAATCTCTGGCAAGCCCATTTACAAAAGGCAGTTTGTTAAAGGTGGCCCTGTCCGCTTGGTTGATCCTAACGGAGATTTTGAAACCGGGCAAATGTACGTACAGTATTTTAAAATGGAAAAACCAGCACAAAAATATCCTGTTATTTTGATGCACGGAGGCGGTGTTTGCGGCTCAATTTGGGAAGATAGCCTTACTGAAAATAAAAGCTGGCTGCAGCTGTTTTTAGAACACGGTTTTGATACTTACGTAGTTGATGCTATGGAACGGGGACGCAGCGGTTTTTCCCAATATCCTGACATTTACATATCAGAACCTGTATTCCGCAGCAAAAATGAAGCATGGACTAATTTCCGGATTGGCAGTATTTATAATTCTGATCCTTCAAAAAGAATTGCTTTTGCAGATACGCAATTTCCGGCAGAACGTTTTGATGATTTTATGAAAATGAACGTGCCCCGCTGGACTACCAACAACGCTGCCATTACCGATGCTTACCGCGCATTGATGCAGAAAATGGACGAATGCGTCCTTATCATTCATAGCCAGGCCAGCGAATTTGCCGGCGTGCTGCTGAAAGAATTCAGCCATAAAATTAAGGCGGCCATAATTATCGAAGGTTCAAGCGCGCCGTCGGATGAAAATTTATGCTGTTTAGTTCCCACGCTTTATATTTGGGGCAGCCATATCGAAAAAGGCAGCAACTGGGAAATTTACCAGGCCAACATGCGCGCCTATTTTGAAAAGCAGCGGCGCTTTAACGCTCCGGTAACATGGCTTAGCCTGCCTGATAAAGGCATTAATGGCAACAGCCATTTTATGATGCTCGATAAAAACAGTGCTGAAATTTTTAAGCTCATATATAATTGGCTTCAAAAAATATAATTTAAGAAACGGAGCAGTATAATGGAAAAAATAAAAATGTTAACGCCGCTTGTTGAAATGGACGGCGATGAAATGACACGTATTTTATGGAAACAAATTAAAGACGAAGTTATTTTGCCTTTTATAGATTTAAAAAGTGAATACTATGATTTAGGTTTACCAAACCGTGAAGCTACGGCAGATAAAGTAACCGTTGATGCTGCCATTGCTAATAAAAAATACGGTGTTTCCGTAAAATGTGCAACCATCACCGCTAACGAACAGCGTGTGCAAGAATATAAACTTTCTAAAATGTGGGCAAGCCCAAATGCTACAATACGTGCTATTTTGGATGGTACGGTTTTTAGAAAACCAATTGTAGTGAGCGGAATATCCCCTGCCGTGAAATCTTGGCGCTTGCCCATAACTGTAGCCCGCCATGCTTATGGCGATGTTTATAAAGCTACTGAACACAGAGTAATTGCCCCCGGTAAGGCAGAACTTGTTTTTGCAGGTGCTGATGGAAGCAGTTGGCGCGAAACCATTTTTGATTTTGACGGAGCTGGCGTTTTGCAAGCGCAATACAACAAAGATATTTCTATTAAATCGTTTGCGCACTGCTGCTTTGAATATGCATTAGAAACACGGCAAAATTTATGGTTTGGCAGCAAAGATACGATCTCTAAAATTTATGACCAAACTTTTAAAAATATTTTTCAGCACATCTATGATACTGAATATAAAGAACGCTTTGAAAAAGCAGGTATAGAATATTTTTACACTCTCATTGATGATGCTGTTGCGCGTGTAATCCGCTCTAAAGGCGGTTTTATTTGGGCGTGCAAAAATTATGACGGTGACGTAATGAGCGATATGGTTTCTACTGCGTTCGGTTCGCTGGCAATGATGACTTCTGTTCTTGTATCGCCTGAAGGTGTTTACGAATACGAAGCGGCACATGGTACAGTAACACAGCACTATTATCGTTTTTTACGCGGCGAAGAAACATCTACCAATCCTATGGCAACACTTTTTGCTTGGACTGGGGCATTAAAAAAACGCGGTGAAATAGATAATCTTCCTGAGTTATGCGCATTTGCCCAACAGCTTGAACAAGCAGCTGTTGATACTATCGAAGAAGGCATTATGACGGGCGACTTAATTGCTATGTGGGAAAAGAGTACGCCGACTACTAAAGTGTCTTCTTTAGAATTTTTGCAGGCAATACGTAAAAAACTGGAAGCAATTTATAAATAATGTTTAAAAGTCCGGATTTGCCGATATGGCATTTCCGGACTTTTTTCTGTAACCTTCTGTACAAAAATTAACTCAAAATTTTAAAAAATTTATTTTTTGCCGGATTTTATTGACAGGACGTGCAAAACTGCTATAATAGCCGTATAAATTAATAACAGCAAAGCGATGATGGAGAAAAGGCAGTATCAATGCTTTCAGAAAGCCGCCGGTTGATGCAAGGCGGCAGCGGCGTACAGCTTGTCCGCTCCGGAGATGCGGGTGATGAATCCGCCGGGCAGCGCCCGATACAGCGTTACTAAAGATGGCCGTAAGGCAATTTGGGTGGCAACGCGGGTAACTCTCGTCCCATGTGGGATTGAGAGTTTTATTTTTTATCTGCGCCATACAAGTGCCTGCGCGCTGAATTTGGGTGGCACCACGAGAAAGAGAAGCTCGTCCCAAGGACGGCTTCTCTATTTTTATTGCAGGAGGAACATTATGGACAGAGTTTATAATTTTAACGCCGGCCCTTCGGCGCTGCCGCTGGAGGTTTTGCAGGAGGCACAGGCGGAGTTTTTAAACTACAAAGGCACCGGCATGAGTATTATTGAAATGAGCCACCGCAGCGCGGAATACGCTGCGCTGCACGCCGAAACCAAAGCTCTGGTACGCGAGCTTATGGGCGTGCCGGAAGATTACGAAATTTTATTTATTCAGGGCGGCGGCAGCTTGCAGTTTTTAATGACGGCGGCTAACTTTTTTACCAATAAACGTGCGGCGTACGCCAACACCGGCGTGTGGAGCAAAAAGGCGATGGCGGAAGCCAAACGCTTTGGCGAAGCCTACGAGGCCTGCACCAGCGCTGATAAAAACCACAGCTATATTCCGCAGCAGCTGGAGCTTAAACCGGACACCTCGTACCTGCACATTACCAGCAATAACACCATTTATGGAACGGAATGGCAGGACTTTCCCGATATTGATGTGCCCATTATCTGCGATATGTCGAGCGACATCCTCTCTCGCCCAGTTGACGTCAGCAAGTTCAGCCTTATTTACGCCGGTGCGCAGAAGAATTTAGGCCCGGCAGGCGTGGTGCTGGTGATTGTTAAAAAAGCGTTTTTAGCAACCGCACGCCAGGACCTGCCGCCGATGTTAAGCTACCAAAACTACGCGGCTAACGATTCGCTGTACAACACGCCGCCGGTATTTGCTATTTACATGGTTAACAAAACCCTGCACTGGATTAAGCGCCAGGGCGGCGTAAACGCCATCGCCGAACGCAACCGCGAAAAAGCGCAGCTTATTTACGATGTTATTTATAACAGCAACGGCTTTTACCGCGGCCATGCAGAAAAAGCAAGCCGCAGCTTAATGAACATTACCTTTAACCTGCTAACGCAGGAAATGGAAAAAGATTTTATCGCCGCTGGCAAAAAGCACGGGTTTGTGGGCATCGGCGGGCACAGATTAGTCGGCGGCTGCCGCGTATCGGCATACAATGCCGTAACAGTTGAAGCCTGCCGCGCCCTGGCGGATTTTATGAAAGAATACCAAGCACAACACAAATAAACGGAGGAATGAATGATGAGAATACTTGTAAGTGACGATGTAAGCGAAAAAGGCGTAGCGTTGCTGCGCGAACATTTTGACGTAGACGTAAAAACCAACCTGCCCACAGAAGAACTGCTGAAAATTATCGGCGAATATGACGGGCTGGTAACGCGCAGCCAAACGCAGGTGACGAAAGAAGTTATCGACGCTGCTAAAAATTTAAAGGTTATCGGGCGTGCGGGAGTTGGTGTAGATAATATCGACATCCCCGCAGCGACGGCACGCGGCATTGTTGTGCTTAACGCGCCGGAGGGCAACACCATCGCCGCTACGGAACACACTATCGCCATGATGATGGCAATGACGCGCCACATTCCGCAGGCGCATGCTTCTATTCAGGCCGGTAAATGGGACAGGAAAAGCTTTGACGGCATCCAGGTGCAGGGTAAAACGCTGGGCATCATCGGCGTGGGGCGCATCGGCAGCCGCGTAGCCCTGCGCATGCAGGCGATGGAAATGACAACCATCGGCTACGACCCCTACATTACCGAAGAACGCGCGCACCAGGTGGGCGTGGAACTGGTTTCGCTGGACGAGCTTTTGGCTAAGTCCGACTACATCACCATTCACACCCCGCTGACGAAAGAAACGCATAACATGATTAACGCCGAAGCCATTGCTAAAATGAAAGACGGCGTGCGCATCGTCAACTGTGCCCGCGGCGGATGCGTAGATACCGAAGCGCTTGCAGCAGCCTTAAAGAGCGGCAAAGTAGCGGGCGCAGCGATTGACGTATACCCAGAAGAACCTTTGACGGCGGAAAACAACCCCTTCATCGGCATGCCGCAGGTTGTGCAGACCCCGCACCTTGGCGCCAGCACTATTGAAGCGCAGATTGGCGTTGCCGTGGACGTTGCTTACGGCGTTATCGACGCGCTGGAAGGGCGCCCCGTTATGACCGCCGTTAACATGGCTCCCATTCCCAAAAGCGTTGCCAGCGTTATTGCGCCGTATTTTAAACTTGCCGAGCGCATGGGCACCATCGGCATTTATCTTGCCGAGGGGCCGATTAAGGCTGTGGAAATTGAATACACAGGCGAGCTGGCGCAGACGGAAACGCAGGCGCTGACTACCGCCTTTTTGAAAGGTTTGCTGAACCCGATTTTGCAGGACAGCGTCAACTTCGTCAACGCCCCGGGCATTGCTAAAAAACGCCACTTGCAGGTGCGCGATGTAAAATCGCACCGCACGGGTTACTTCAGCACCGCTATTAACGTAAAAATTACTACCGACAAAGGCGAGCACACGCTGACCGGTACGCTATTTGACGGCAAAGAAGCTAAAATCGTACAGATTGACCGCTTCCGTCTCGACTTTAAGCCGGAAGGCTATTTGCTGCTGGCACCGCATGTAGATAAACCTAACATGATTGGCCAGATTGCCACTGTGCTTGGCAGCGCCGGCATTAACATTAACGGCATGCAGGTAGGCAGCACCGCCATTGAAGGCACTAACCTGATGGCGATTGCCACCGGCGGCGATATTCCCAACGACATTATGCTGAAGCTGCGCGGCATTGAAGGCATTATCGACGTGAAACTGATTAACTGCGAGGGATAATATGGTACGCATAATTTTAGTACGCCACGGCGAAACAAATTGGAATTTACAGGGACGCTACCAGGGGCAGGAGGATACGCGCCTGAGCGAAAAAGGCTTTGAGCAGGCGGCAATGCTCGCACAAGGGTTAAAAAACGTACATCTTGATTTGTGCATATCAAGCCCGCTGAAACGCTCGTTTTTAACCTGCAAGGCTTGCGCCGATTTACATAAAATGCCTGTAACTGCCGACGCACGTTTGACGGAAATTAATCACGGCGCGTGGGAAGGGCAGCTTGCCGCCGATATTGAAGCGCAGTACCCCACGGAGTTTAAACTGTGGCACACTTCGCCGCACCTGGTACAGATGCCCGGCGGCGAAAACCTGGAGGGCGTACGCAAACGCTCCCGTGCAGCTTTTGACGAATACGCAAGAAAGTACGATGGTAAAACAATTCTCGTTGCCGCGCACGACGCTGTAAACAAAGCCATCATCTGCGATTTGCTGGGGCTTGACATGAGCCATTTTTGGCATATTAAACAGGATAACTGCTGTATTAATGTACTGGAATACAACGGCGGCGCCTGGCGCGCCGTGCTGTTAAATAATACCACGCATTTAGGCTACCTTTTCAGCGGCGTAGAACAGGCCGGATTGTAAAAATAAAAATTCCACGTTTATGATGTGCACCCAAAAAGTTGGACATAGTAATTAAGCTGTTCTTAAGGACTTGGTCCGGTATTATACCGGACTGAGTCCTTTTAATTTTACCTTTATTCTTCGGGTATTATAATAATCTATATGTTCGCCTAATTTCTCTCTAAAATCTTCTATTGACTTAAATTTCACAAAATAAAATAATTTTGATTTCAGCAGCCAAAAGGAATTTTCCATTACGGGGTTTCTTAAAGGAAAGAGCAGGCTAATGATATATGAAAATGGGGAATTTAAAATATAAATGCCGTGGCAGATAATTTGGTATAGGGGATATTAAGCAGATACAGTGGAAAGAATACGAAAGCGATAACAGAACAAATAAAGAATTATTTAAAAGAAGATGAGCTGAATCAACATTTTTCACCATTTTGTCAAAAAATATACTTGCAATTTTACAAATAACGGATATAATAATAATTGTAGTTAGCACTCAAAGAAAGTGAGTGCTAACAAGATAAAAACGAATTAATTTAAAATGTAACTATATCGAAAGGGGAATTACAAATGTTGAAACCATTAGCAGACCATATTGTTGTAGAAATCACTACCAAAGAAGAAAAAACTGCCAGCGGCATTTATCTTCCTGACACCGCTTCCAAAGAGCGCCCGCAAACCGGCAAAGTAATCGCTGTCGGCGCAGGCCGCGTGCTGGATAACGGCACCCGCGTTGCTCCGGAAGTTAAAGTTGGCGAAGAAGTTGTTTTTGCAAAATATTCCGGAACCGAATTTAAACTGGACGGCAAAGAATATTTGATTTTGAGCGAACGCGACGTACTTGCCGTACTGTAAGTGATAAAAAGTTTAAAGGAGTGCATTTATAATGGCTAAAGAAATAAAATTTAACGAAGAAGCTCGCCGCAGCTTGGAACGCGGCGTTGACGCACTGGCAAATGCCGTAAAAGTAACCCTTGGCCCTAAAGGCCGCAATGTTGTGCTGGAGAAAAAATTCGGCGCACCGACCATTACCAACGACGGCGTAACCATTGCCCGTGATATTGAACTGGAAGACCCGTTTGAAAACATGGGCGCTCAGCTTGTTAAAGAAGTTGCTACCAAAACCAACGACGTAGCAGGCGACGGCACCACTACCGCAACAGTACTGGCACAGGCTATGGTACGCGAAGGCATGCGCAACGTAGCTGCTGGCGCTAACCCGATGATTCTCAAAAAAGGCATCCAGACCGCAGTAGAAGTTTTGGTTGACGAACTGAAATCCATCAGCAAAAAAGTTGAAACTAAAGAAGCAAAAGCGCAGGTTGCTTCCATCTCCGCAGCTGACCCTGAAATCGGCAATTTAATTGCTGACGCTATGGAAAAAGTCGGCGATGACGGCGTTATCACTGTTGAAGAATCCAAAACCATGGAAACATGCCTGGAAACTGTTGAAGGCATGCAGTTTGACCGCGGCTATATCAGCCCGTACATGGTAACCGATACCGATAAAATGGAAGCTGTACTCAGCAATCCGCTGGTACTCATTACCGACCGCAAAATCAATGTAATCCAAGATATTATGCCTGTACTCGAAAAAGTTGTACAAGGCGGCCGTGAACTCCTTATCATCGCCGAAGATGTTGAAGGCGAAGCACTGGCAACCTTGGTTGTAAACAAACTGCGCGGCACCTTCAAAGCAGTTGCCGTTAAAGCACCTGGCTTTGGCGACCGCCGCAAAGCTATGCTGCAAGATATCGCAATCCTCACCGGCGCAACCGTTATCAGTGAAGAAGTTGGCCGCAAGCTTGACAGCGCAACCCTGGAAGACCTCGGCAGCGCAGGCCAGGTTCGCGTAACCAAAGACCTTACCACTATCGTTGATGGCGGCGGCAGCAAAGAAGAAATCGCTGCCCGCGTTGCACAAATCCGCGCCCAGATTCCGGAAACCACTTCCGAATTTGACAAAGAAAAACTGCAGGAACGTCTTGCTAAACTGGCTGGCGGCGTAGCAGTAATTAAAGTTGGCGCTGCAACCGAAGTTGAACTGAAAGATAAAAAACTGCGCATTGAAGATGCATTGAACGCAACCCGCGCAGCAGTTGCCGAAGGTATTGTCGCAGGCGGCGGCACCGCACTTTTGCAAGTACAGCCCGCGCTGAACCGCATTAAAGCAACCGGCGACGAAAAAACCGGCGTTGAAATCGTAAAACGCGCTATTGAAGAACCTGTACGCCAAATCGCTTACAACGCAGGCCTTGAAGGCGCAGTTATCGTCGATACCATTAAACGCAGCCGCAAAGGCTTTGGCTTCAACGCACTTACTGAAGAATATGTTGACATGATTGAAGCCGGTATCGTTGACCCGACCAAAGTAACTAGAAGCGCACTGCAAAACGCAGCCAGCATCGCTGCCATGATTTTGACTACCGAATCCATCGTTGCCGACAAACCTGCTAAAGAAGCAGCTGCACCGGCAATGCCGATGGGCGGCGGCATGCCCGGCATGATGTAATAGTTGTTTGGCTGAACTTTTCAGCTGAAAATACATCCTTTCAAAATTTTGATAGAACTCCCCTTTACGACAAAACCCCGTGGTTTTTACCGCGGGGTTTTTGTTATATAGGCGTAAATTTTCAATTTTAATTTTATCATCAATGTGTTCAATTTAATCATTTTATGTATAAATGATTAAATTGAAATTGACATGATAAAGTTGGTTTGCTACAATTACATCATAATGAGGAAAAAATGATTAAATTAAAAATGAAACGGAGTAAATAATGAGAAAATTTAATTATAATAAAAAATATGAAAATTTAT
>DXVZ01000147.1 GCA_019417125.1 Phascolarctobacterium sp. | reverse complement strand
AGTGCGCACACCGGCGGCGAACATTTTAAAGCAGGAGATGCTGGCGGCAGGCGGCGACTGCGCGGTGCCCAGCGGCTGCATTTTAAACGATGCCGAACGCATGGATGTGATTTTGCTGGGCACGGTTAAGCATTACCGCATTTTAGTGCGCAAGCTGGCGCAGATGCCTTTTTTTGGCTTAACCGGCATTAAAGAAAACCTGCAAAAATTTTTGGCTGCGCAGCGGCCGGTAACCCTTTTAGCGGACGGCAGGACGCTGACCTATGAAAAAATGCGCATTATGGGCATTTTAAATGTTACGCCCGATTCGTTTTACAGCGGCTCGCGCCTTGAGGGCGAAGCGGCGGTACTGGAGCGTGCGGGGCAGATGCTGGCTGACGGCGCTGATATTTTGGACATCGGCGGTGAAAGTACGCGCCCCGGCGCAGGAGCCGTAACGGCACAGGAAGAAATACGCCGCGTTGCGCCCGCCATTGAAGCGATAAAAAAGGCCTATCCGCAGTGCATCGTTTCGGCAGATACCTACCACGCGCAGACGGCACAGGCGGCAATTAACGCCGGCGCGGATATTATTAACGACGTTACCGCCCTTGCCGGCGACGCGCAAATGGCGCAGGTAGCGGCAGAAGCCAAAGTGCCGGTAATTTTAATGCACATGCGCGGCACGCCCAAAACTATGCAGCAAAATTGCCAATACGCCAACGTAGTGGCGGAGGTTGCCGCTTATTTAGCGCAGCGTGCGGAAGCTTTGGCACAGCTTGGCATCGGCGCTGAGAAAATCATCCTTGACCCCGGCATCGGCTTTGCCAAAAATACGGCGCAGAACCTGGAACTTTTGCAGGGGCTGGACGCTCTTGTAGGTTTGGGCTACCCGGTGCTGCTAGCAGCGTCGCGCAAAACCGTCATCGGCGAAACGCTGGGCAATTTGCCGCCGCAGGAACGCCTGGAGGGCACCATTGCCCTAAGCTGCCAGGCGGTGTACGCCGGTGCGCACCTGGTACGCGTGCACGGGCGTTTTCTTTAACGT
>DXVZ01000146.1 GCA_019417125.1 Phascolarctobacterium sp. | reverse complement strand
ATGAGTTCTTCCGCGGCGACGGCAGTTTAGTCTACAACGGCGGCGGCATTGCGGCAAGATATAAAAACAAAAACGGCGTTTATACCGAAGGCAGCCTCCGCGCCGGTATGTTAAAGAGCGATATGGATAACGCCCTGCGCGATGCTTCCGGCAATATCTACGGTTACGAAAGCGAAAGCGCTTACTACGGCGCGCACATCGGTGTGGGTAAAATCATCAGCCTTAGCGAAAACAGCGATTTGGATATTTATGGCAAATTCTTCCATACATACGTTGAAGGCGACAGCTTTAACGTAGCCGGCGATAATTTTGACTTTGACAGCATTAACAGCGATAGGTTAAGAGTTGGCGCAAGAGTTACAACCAACAAAGAAAACAAGTTCAGTACGTATTACGGGCTTGCGTATGAGTATGAATTTAACGGCGACGCGGACATGAAAGCGGCAGGCATCAGCGCGCCGACGCAGAGTTTGCAGGGCAGCAGCTATATGGCGGAACTCGGCTTAAACTACCAGCCGACGCCGACCAGCCCGTGGAGTTTTGATTTGAACCTGCGCGGCTACACCGGTGAGCGCCAGGGCGGCAGCTTTAACGTGCAGGCAACTTATACGTTCTAGCCGATAGCTGAGTCGCCAATTAGTAACGAGCCGTAGGCGAAGTTAATAATTGTGCCAGCGAAGCTACGCAAATTTTGCGAGCGAATAGCGAGTGAAATTTGTGAACCTTAATGTAAAATAAATAAAAGTAGCAATAAGTCAACGTCACTAATTAAACCAGTGAGGCTATGCAAATTTTGCGATTGGACAATGAGCAAAATTTGTAATCCTTAATGTAAAAAATATAAAAGCAGCGACTGCAAAAGGTAATATGCCTTTAAGCAGTTGCTGCTTTTGTGGTTATGCCGTGGTATAACACAATTTAATTGACAAGAATTTATTTTTCGGACATAATATTAAAGCCGTGACCCTTTCCGGCGGAAAGGAGGTGCACTATGTTCGATGAGGCTATAGCTTTTATCGTATCTGTTATGGCAAGTATAGTGGCGTACTATATTTGCAGGTAGCTGGACAGATATTTATAATCACGGTCAGCCCAAATTAAAAAACCGGGAGTGGCGTCTCCCAGTTTTTTTGTTTGTGCACCATGTTTTGATGAGGCTGCACTAGCTTTATGTGGCTTTATTATACCACGGCGTTTTAATAAAAGCAAACCGGAATAATAAAATGTTATTTTACAATTACAACCGGCACTTTGGCATAATGCACAACGTGGTTGCTGACGCTGCCCAGCAGCAGCTCTCTAATGCCGGACAAGCCTCTGGAGCCCATCACAATCATATCGGCGCCGCTCTTTTCGGCCGCGCTCAAAATCATTTCGGGCGGATAGCCAACCTGATATTCAAACTCTGCTTCAATCGAAGCCTCCAGGCGGTTTTTAGCCTGGTTCAGAAGTTTGTCACCCAAATCGTCAAGCCCGGAAACTTCTGTTGCCAGAAGCGGGTCATCCATATCATACATAGCAAGCAATGCGCCGCTGTCGCTGGGTTTTAAAGCCGTATAAACATACAGGCTGCATTTCATGCCTTTTGCAAGCTCAGCCGCATAATCCAATGCTTTCCATGCGTGGTCACTGCCGTCGATTGCTACAAAAATCTTTTTCATGACAAATGCCTCCTTTAACAAGGTACAGCGCTTATAATCCCCAACAGGACAACTCCTGTTCTTACTTATAATGTAACATTATTTCACAACTTTGTCAAAAAAAAATAAACTTTATGCGCATAGCGTTGCCTTATAAATGCCAAAACTTTACCCGCCTAAACAAAACAGGCGTGTTGCCCAACGTTGACCCCATCGACCATCTAAATATTGCCCCCAACGTAAATTATAAAAACAAAAAAGGCGTGACAACCGCGCCACGCCTACGTTTTTAATTGGAGCCACAAACAGGACTCGAACCTGCGACCCTCTCATTACGAATGAGATGCTCTACCAACTGAGCTATTGTGGCTTAACGGCAATATTATAATATAAACCCTGCCTGTTTGGCAAGTGCCAATTTAATTATTCCGCAGTTTTTTCTGCTTCGGCAGCTTTTTTGGGTTTGCGGCCGCGGCGTTTCGGTTCGCCGGCATAGCCGTTCTTTTTAACTACTTTAATAAGTTCGGTAATAAAATGCAGCTCCTGGGCGGTGCAGTCCTGCAAAAGGTCTGCCAGCTCGTTTTGGAAAATTTTTTCGCTGCGTTTAATGTTGTCGCACAACAGTTCATCCACCGATACATCAAGTACATTTGCCAAATGGATAATGGTCGGTAATCCCAATTTGGTATTGCCGGTTTCAATGTTGCTGATATGAGGGGTGGACAGGCCAATGAGATTAGCGATGTAACCCTGAGTAACGCCTTTACGTGCACGCGCAGCCTTAATTCTTACCCCAATGGCTTTGTAATTAATATCCATATTCCCAACTCCTTTGTATTTAATTCCGACACGTACCTTTTGACCAGGATAAACATGTGGTTTAAATTTAAGTAAAATAGTAATTCTTAAAGCTTATTATATTATACCCTAATATTTACCATTAGGCAATGCTTAAAATTAATAAATCTATAATTTTTTGTTGATATTTATTTTTTCGGCAGCGAAAGCAGCACTACGGTAAAGATTATGCACGCCATACCGGTTAAATCAATCAGCGTAAGCGGTGTTTTTAGCCATACCACCACGGCAATGATGGAAGCCAACGGCTCAGCGCAGCTGATAAGGCTTGCCTTGGTTGAACCGACAACTTTAAGCCCCACCAAAAACAGCGAATAGCTTAACACCGTCGCGCCGATGACAAGGTACGCAAACGCTGCCAGCGCGCCGGTATCCCAATGGCCGGTTGGTGCAAAGGGGTTGACGAAGCAGCACAGCAGCATGCCCGATAAAAGCTGCCCCCAGCCGACGACGAGCGTGGTGCTGTACTTTTTTAGAAGGCGCATGGGCTGCACCGTGTAAAACGCCAGCGACACCGCCGATATCAGCCCGATGGTAAGCGCCAGCGGCGAAAGCACCACGTTGTTGATATCGCCGTGGGTAGATATTAAAAACACGCCCACCAGCGCAAAGACGATGCCCAAAAGTTCGCGCCCTTCCGGCAAACGCCGCGCTTTAAAGCTTACCCACAGCATTACAAACACCGGCGAAGTGTATTGCAGCACCGTCGCCGTCGCCGCGTTGCACAGCGAAATCGTGTAATAAAAGCCAAACTGCGCACCCAAAAGCCCTAAAAAGCTAAAGGCAAGCTGGTCCTTCGCATCGCGCTTATCCGCAAAAATGCGGAAGATGTTTTCGCCGCGCAAAAGCAAGTACCCCAAAAAGATAACGCCCGCCAGCACCTGCCGCACCGCAATCAGCCACGGTGCGGTAACACCGTGGTACTGGTACAGATACTGCCCGCACACGCCGCCCAGCCCCCAGGCTGCCGCCGAAAGCAAAATTAAAATAACGCCGGTTTTAAATGACACGACAGACTCTCCTTAAATTAGCTTACTTACATTATAAAACAAATTTAGGCGTACAGCAAAAAACTGCACTGCAAAAGTTATAGGCACAGCTTTTGCAATGCAGTTTTAAATTTAATGCCTTACAGCAGATACAGCCAGGTCAGCAGCAGGAAAGTAGGAATTAAAATGCAGCCTGACCACAAGAGGTAACCGAAGAAAGTCGGCATTTTCAGCCCGCGCTCCTGGACGATGGACAGCACCATAAAGTTAGGCGCATTGCCGATGTAGCTGTTGGCGCCCATAAATACAGCGCCCATGGAAATCGCCATCAAAGTTTTGGCGCCCTCGGTCATCAGCACGGCAGCGTCGCCGCCTGCCATATTAAAGAAGGCAAGGTACGTCGGCGCG
>DXVZ01000145.1 GCA_019417125.1 Phascolarctobacterium sp. | reverse complement strand
GAGGCGTACTAATGAAGGTAACAGTAAGAGATGTTGAACACATCGCCGGGCTTTCCCGTTTAACCATTCCGGAAAGCGAAATGGAAAAATTTACCGAACAGTTTAACCAAATCCTCAATTATGCCGATATTCTGGAAAAGATTGATACGGAAGGCATTGAGCCGACGCCGTATGTACTGCCAATCAGCAATGCGTTCCGCGAGGACGTTGTAAAACCTGGCGTATCCCACGAGGATGCGCTGAAAAATGCGCCCGCCGTATACAACGACGGCTTTAAAGTACCGCGCGTAATCGAATAACAGAAGGAGGAACAACTGTGGATTTATATAAATTAACGGCACATGAGCTGCACGACAAGCTGGTAAAAAAAGAAATCAGCTCCGTAGAGCTTACTGAAAACGTGTACAGCCGCATTGACGAGGTTGAAGATAAAGTTCAGGCTTATGTAACGCTTGATAAGGAAAACGCATTGGCACAGGCTGCCAAGGTGGACGCTAAAATTGCCGCAGGCGAAGAAATTGCCCCGCTGGCAGGCATCCCCGGCGCTATTAAAGACAACATCTGCACCAAAGGATTGCTCACCACCTGCTCCAGCAAGATGCTGAGCAATGTTGTGCCTATTTACGATGCGCATGTAATTACCAAATTGCGTGCCGATGATGCTATTTTTACCGGCAAAACCAATATGGACGAGTTTGCGATGGGTTCTACCACCGAAACTTCATACTTCCATAAAACATACAACCCGTGGAATTTGGAGCGCGTACCGGGCGGTTCCTCCGGCGGCAGCGCGGCAGCCATTGCCGCAGGCGAAACTATTTGGTCGCTGGGCAGCGATACCGGCGGTTCTATCCGCCAGCCGGCTTCCTTTAACGGCTGCGTTGGCATTAAACCGACCTACGGCCGTGTTAGCCGTTATGGCTGCGTAGCGTTTGCGTCCTCGCTGGACCAGATTGGGCCTATTACCCGCGATGTTACCGACGCTGCAACCGTGCTGAACTGCATCTGCGGCAAGGACGAGCACGATTCCACCTCCCTGCCGGTTGACGTGCCTGATTTTACCAAAGCGCTGCGCACCGATGTTAAGGGGCTGCGCATCGGCCTGCCGAAAGAATACTACGGCGAAGGCGTTGACGCTAAAGTTAAAGCCGAAATTGAAAAGGCAGTGAAAAAATACGAAGAACTGGGCGCTGAAATTGTAGACGTTTCGCTGCCGCATACCGAATATGCAGTAATTACTTATTATATTATCGCCCCGGCGGAAGCAAGCGCCAACCTGGCACGCTATGACGGCGTGCGTTACGGCTTCCGCGCCAGCAACGCTACCAGCGCACCGGAAATGACGAGATTAAGCCGTACCGAAGGCTTTGGACCTGAAGTACGCCGCCGCATTATGCTGGGTACATACGTTTTAAGCAGCGGTTACTACGACGCTTACTATAAAAAAGCCATGCAGGTGCGTACCCTTATCCGCCGCGACTTTAACGAAGCGTTTGAAAAATGCGATGTTCTGCTGACACCGACTTCTCCTGTTGTCGCTTATCCTGTTGACGGCAAGATGGACCCGCTTTCCATTTATATGCTGGACGTAACTACCATTCCTGTAAACATGGCAGGCCTGCCGGGCATTTCCATTCCGTGCGGCTTTGCAGACGGTATGCCGGTTGGCATGCAGCTTATCGGCAAAGTGCTGGACGAAGAAACCGTGCTGCGCGCAGCCTATACTTTTGAACAGGCTACTGACTTCCATAAAGCAATGGCACCGCTGGGAGGTAACAAATAATGAAGAACTATATTACAGTTATCGGCCTTGAAGTACACGCCGAATTAAAAACCAAAACCAAAGCCTTCTGCTCCTGCTCTACTGAGTTCGGCAGCACGCCTAACACCCACGTTTGCCCCGTGTGCCTTGGTATGCCGGGCGCACTGCCGGTGCTGAACAAACAGGTTGTAGAATTTGCCATCCGCACCGGGTTGGCATTGGGCTGCGATATTCAAAAATACAACAAATTTGACCGCAAAAACTATTTTTACCCCGACCTTGCGAAAAACTACCAGATTTCGCAGTTTGACCAGCCGATTTGCCTTGGCGGCCACATTGATATTGAAGTTGACGGCGTGCCGAAACGCCTGGGCATTACCCGCATCCACATGGAAGAAGATGCAGGCAAACTGAACCACAGCGGCGCTACCATCAGCACCTCCGATTTTTCTTCCGTTGACTACAACCGCGCCGGCGTGCCGCTGCTCGAAATCGTTTCTGAACCTGATATGCGCAGCGCCGAAGAAGCACGCGCTTATATGGAACAGCTGAAAGCAGTGCTGGAATACATCGACGTTTGCGACTGCAAAATGCAGGAAGGCAGCCTGCGCTGCGATGCGAACATTTCAATTATGCCGGAGGGCGCTAAAGAATTTGGCACACGCGCAGAGATTAAAAACCTTAACTCTTTCCGCGCGCTGGTACGCGCTATTGAATACGAAGTTGAACGCCAGAAAGCTATCCTTGAGGACGGCGGCCACGTAGTGCAGGAAACGCGCACCTGGGACGAAGCCAACGGCGTAACTCTTTCTATGCGCAGCAAAGAAGAAGCACACGATTACCGTTACTTCCCGGAACCGGACCTTGTGCCGGTTGAAATTGACGACGCCTGGATTGAACGTGTACGCGCCGGATTGCCGGAGCTGCCGGCACAGCGTTTGCAGCGCCTGGTTGAAAAACACGGCCTGCCGAAGTACGACGCTTCCTTAATTGTCGCTACCAAAGAAATGGCAGATTATTTTGATGCAGCCTGCGCTAACAGCAAGGACGACAAAGGCGTATCAAACTGGCTGCTGGGCGATGTTTCCGCATACCTTAATGCCGAAAACATTACTATTAAAGATTTCCCGGTTAAACCGGAAAACCTGGGCGAACTGGTTACCTTAACCAAAGACGGCGTGCTGAGCAGCAAGCTGGCTAAAAAAGTATTTGCCGAAATGCTGAAAAACAGTGACAAAACACCGAAACAGTTGGTTAAAGAGCTGGGCCTGGAGCAGGTTAGCGACGAGGGCGCTATTGCCGCTATCGTTGACGAAGTTTTGGCAGAAAACCCGCAGTCCATTGCCGACTACAAAGCAGGCAAGGATAAAGCTATCGGCTTCCTTGTTGGCCAGGTAATGAAAAAATCGCGCGGCAAAGCTAACCCTGGCATGGTTAACAAACTGCTGAAAGAAAAAATGCAGTAAAGCCTGGCTGCTGATGGTTTAAACGCCAGTTACCCGCAAACTGTTTTTATGGACTAACTGCATACATAATAAAGGCGCATTGCTTTAAGCAGTGCGCCTTTTTTGTTATTTTATCAATCTGTTATGGCTTTCAGGGTATCTTTCGCCGGTTATTTGAAGACTGTCAAGTCTTGTGCGGATATCTGCCAACTCTGACTCCGTAAAGCTTACGTTGATGCTGCCAAGATTTTCTTCCAGGCGGCTTATTTTTTTCGTGCCTGGAATAGGAACAATGTAATCTTTTTGTGCCAGCAGCCAGCCGAGTGCGATTTGCGCAGGCGTTACGCCTTTTTGTTGCGCCAGATCTTCAACATATTCTGCCAGGGCAAGGTTATGCTGGTAATTTTCCCCCTGAAAGCGCGGAATATTGCTGCGGAAATCGCTTGCGTCAAGTTTCGTATCGCGCTTAAAAGCGCCGGTTAAAATGCCTTTGCCAAGCGGCGAAAACGGTACGAAACCTATTCCAAGGGCTTCCAGCGTGGACATAATTTTTTGTTCCGGCTCGCGGAAAAACATAGAATATTCGCTTTGTACGGCGGTAACAGGGCAGACGCTGTGTGCGCGGCGAATAGTATCGGCATCGGCTTCTGAAAGGCCGAAATATAAAACTTTGCCTTCTTTGATAAGGTCTGCAACGGTGCCTGCAACTTCTTCGATAGGTACTTTGGGGTCAACGCGGTGCTGATAATATAAGTCAATGTAGTCTGTGCGCAGGCGTTTAAGCGAACCTTCTACCGCTTTGCGGATAGCGGCGGGACTGCTGTCCAGCGCAAAAGCCTTGTCTGCATAGGCGTGGTGTTCAGCTGGAATCTCATAACCGAATTTTGTGGCGATAATGACATCTTTGCGGAATGGTTCTACCGCTTCTCCTAAAAGTTCTTCGTTGGTGTAAGGACCGTAAACTTCAGCAGTATCAAAAAAATTTACGCCCAGTTCATAGGCTTTGCGTATAACTGCTATGCCGTCTTCTTTAAGTGGAAACGGAGGATAGCTTTGCGAAAGCCCCATACAGCCAAAGCCTATTTCAGATACGGTTAAACTTCCTAATTTTCTTTGTTTCATAATTATTTTCCTTTCAGTTTATAATGTTTTTATAATCTAATCAGCACCACTCCGGCAATCATCAGCGTTATGCCTGCGTATTGCACCGGAGCTATAATTTTTTTTGGCGCTCCCAGCCAGCCTCGCGCTTCCATAACAAGGCTTAATAGCATTTGTCCCAACAGCATGGCTGTAAAAAATGTTCCTGCTCCTAAAGTTGGTATCAGCATAGCGTTGGCAAAAACAGAAACAGCCCCGCAGATACCGCCTAACCAGCCCCACCACGGCAATTTGGCGTTTAAAACAGCGGCAATATTTTTTACACTGCCCATTGCTGTGCAAAAGATGGTAATGGCAAGTACAGCCAGTAGAAACGACAGCGTTGAAGCCTGTACAGCGGAGCCTAAAAGTATGCCAAGCCTGCCATAAACAGCGCCGATGCTCGCCATTAAACAACCAGCGGCAGTGCCGGTAATTTGCCACAGTAGTTTGCCTGCGCTATCAGTGTGATACTGTTTAAGGTTTGGAAAAACCACTGCTAGCGCAACGCCTGCCAAAATTAACGCCATCGCCGCAAGGCGCGTGCCTGTAAGCGGAATTTGCACCGAGCCGAATAGACCGAAATGGTCGATAATAAGGCTGAATAATAGCTGACCTAATAGCGGCAGGATTGTTGTTTGCAGCTGCCCCAGCATTTTAAATAAAAAGGTGCTGGCAGAAATTGTAAATAGGGCGCAGATACCGCCCAGCCAAGTCCACCACGGCACTGCTTCAAGCTGTGAGTTGCTGGGGAGTATAGGAACATTGAGTATCAATGATGTTGCCAGCAAAACGGCGAGAGAAACCGTAAACGATATTAACACCGTGGCTGCAAGTGAGTTTGCCGCAAAGCGCATCCGTGCATTGGCGGCAGTTTGCAGCGGCACGATAGTGCCTGATAGTAAAGCGGCAAGTACAAGTAACGGCATGGCGGTTTACTCAGCGGACGGTTTCGCAGGTGCTGCGGTTGGTGTACAGCTGCCAAAAATCTTCGGCTAAAAGCGCGGGGTCGCATTTTTCGCCGGGAGCAATAACGCCGGTTACGGTTACTGTGCCAAGGTAAACGTTTTGCTTTTTAAGTTCCTCGTGCAGTGCCAGGCACATAGCGCGCAGAGCGGCTTTATCCATCGAAAGCGGCAGGTATTCGTACAGCGGGTTTAACGCCAGCCCGCCGCCGGTGATGAGTATTGTTCCGCTCTTTTGGCTGAACTCCTTTCCTAAAACCTGGGTAATGGCATGGTATGCGCCAGCGACATCAGCAGTGTAGCGTTTTTGCAGTACATCTGCGCTGATACCTTTGCTGACGCTGCTGTCTGGCGCAGTAATGCCAACATTGTAAAAAAGTACGTCCGGCGTGCCGAATCTGTTTTTCAATTTATTAAAAACATCGGTAATATTGCAAAAATCAGTGGCGTCGGCGGGATAGGTGTAAACTTCAATACCCTTGGCGTTAAATTCTTCCGCATAAGCGGCAAGATGCGCCGGGTCACGTGCCATAAGCACAACACGGAAGCCGTTTTGACCGAACTTTTCTGCAACGTGGTTGCCGCAGCCTTTGCCTGCTCCTAAAACAAAAATAGTCTTTTTCATAATATCTCCGTCCTTTCATTTAAACTGTCTTAGATTTCGTTTGACTATATTTTACAGCGGTGAAGCTTGACGCAGAAGTTACTAAAATCTTATAATGGTTTTTAGAAAAACTAAAAACGGAGGATGTTATGTATACCAAAGAACTGCTGGCATTTATTACCGTCGCAGATGAGGGCAGCTTTTTAAAAGCCTCACAAAAGCTGTATTTAACGCCTGCTTCGGTGATGAACCAAATAAATAAGCTGGAGGCGGAAGTGGGCGTAAAACTTTTGCGCCGCACCAATCAGGGTGCGCAGCTTACCGAGGCAGGGCGCATTGTTTATAAGGCCGGAACTGAAATCATAAAAAAGACGGAACTTGCATTTGCAAAAGCGCGGCAGGCAGACGAAGCAGGACGCATAGCTGTAAAAATTGGCACTTCGCTTTTGCGTCCTTGCAAGTATTTGCTGGATTTATGGAGGCAAGCCGATGACGGCAGCCTGAAAGTTGGCATAAAAATCGTTCCGTTTGACGATAGCCCTGCTGCTATGCAAGCGATGCTGCAATCGCTTGGCAGCGAAATAGATTGTTTTATAGGTCCGTGCGAAGCGTTGGACTGGGAAAAGCAGCATAATATCTGCCGTTTGGGAATAAGCAGATGCTGTATTGCCGTACCGTGCGGACACAGGCTTTCGTCCAAGAAACTTTTAACATGGAGCGACCTTTATGGAGAGAACCTGCTGCTTGTAAAAGAAGGAGAATCAGCAGTAGTTGACCGCCTGCGCGGAGAAATAATATCGCGCCACCCGGAAATTCATATTGTTGATACGCCTGCTTTTTACGACATAGAAGTTTTTAACAGATGCTGGGAACGCGGTTATTTGCTTGAGGTGCCGGAACTGTGGTCAGAAGTGCATCCTTCGTTTGTAACGATACCGGTAGATTGGCAGTACAGCATGGCTTACGGCATAGTGTACGCTAAAAATCCTTCGCGTGCAGCTGCACGTTTTGTAGAAGTTATTGGTAAATTTGTCAATGGATAAGTTACTTAAACTGTTTAAAAGGCAAAACGTTAGCTTTTAGCATGCCGCTAAATTTGCTGGTAATATAATAAAATTTAATTTTTACAATGCTTTAATTTATGCAAAGTACTGCTAAAAGGTAATTAAAGGCAAGTCTATATAGTTATAATAAAACCGTAAACAGCGGCAATACATCATTAGCAGATGAGAATTTATAGTGTAAAAATAAAGATATAAATAACCCCTTCCATTTTTATAAACGGAAGGGGTTATTTTAGTTAGCGCGATATTTTCTTTTATGCTTTAATCTCAATTTCCATGAGGCAGTCGCAGCTTTCGATACGGCTGCCTGCCGCAACATGGATTTGCGATACAATGCCGCTGATAGGTGCTGCGATGGTGGTTTCCATCTTCATGGCTTCGGTTACGATAAGCGGCGTGCCCTTTTCGACAGCCTGGCCTTTTTCAACCAGCAGCTTAACAACGGAGCCGGAGAGCGTTGCGCCGATTTCGCCGGGGTTAGTTTTATCGGCTTTTTTGCGCGTAACGTTGGTGGATTTAACGTTTCTGTCTTTAACGTCAATTTCACGCGGTAAGCCGTTGAACTCGAAGAAGATGGTGCGGATACCGTCCTCGTTAGCTTCGCCGATTTGTAGCAGCTTGATGACGAGCATTTTGCCCTGTTCAATTTCAACTTTAATTTCTTCGCCGGTTTTCATACCAAAGAAGAAAGTCGGCGTGTCAAGCACGGAAACATCGCCAAATTCGGCGTGGCGTACTGACCAGTCGCTGAATACCTTCGGGTACAGGCAGTAGCTGCTTACGGCTTCATCGCTGGTCGGCGCGCCCATTTCGGCAAGGCTCTGGCGTACTTTTTCAAAATCTGCCGGGGGCAGTGCTGCGCCCGGGCGTCCTTCAATCGGCTTGCGGCTTTTAAGGATGATTTTCTGTAATTTCTGCGGGAAGCCCTGGTACGGTACGCCCAAACGCCCTTCAAAGAACTCTACAACGGAAGCCGGGAAGCTGAGCGAATCGCCCTTGGCGTAGATGTCTTCTTCGGTAAGGTCGTTCTGTACCATAAACAGCGCCATGTCGCCAACCATTTTGGAGGACGGCGTAACTTTAATAATGTCGCCGAACATCATGGAAACGCGGTGGTACATATCTTTAATGTCTTCCCAACGGTCGCCGAGCCCTACAGCTTTAGCCTGCTGCTGCAAGTTGCTGTACTGGCCGCCCGGCATTTCGTGGATATAAACTTCCGGGTTGGGGTAGGATACGGTGTTGTCAATAGCTTTGTAGTACGGACGCACGCTTTCCCAATAGCGGGACATTTCGTTCATGGCGTTAACGTCAAGGTGCGGCTGGCGCGGATGCCCGGAAAGTGCGTAGAACAGGCTGGCGCCGCTAGGCTGCGAGGTGCCGCCGCTCATGGAGCTCATGGCAATGTCGACGATGTCAACGCCAGCGTCTATTGCGCGCGCGTAGGTGTAAATACTGTTGCCGCTTCCTTCGTGCGTATGCAGGTGAATAGGTACGTTAACAGCTTCTTTCAAAGCGCTGACAAGCTGGTAAGATGCTTCCGGTTTCAGAAGTCCTGCCATGTCTTTAATGCAGATGGAGTTAGCGCCGGTTTTTTCCAGTTCTTTTGCCATCGTTACATAATATTTAAGGTCGTATTTATCGCGGCGCGGGTCTAAAATATCGCCGGTGTAGCACAGTGCTGCTTCGGCAAATTTGCCTGCTTCGCGCACTGCGTCCAGCGAAAGCTGCATGTTCTCAATGCCGTTTAAGCTGTCGAACACGCGGAACACGTCGACGCCGTTTTTAGCGGAAAGGTTAATAAATTCTTTAACAACGTTATCGGGGTAGCTGGTGTAGCCAACGGCGTTAGCGCCGCGAAGCAGCATCTGGAACAGAATGTTCGGGCATTTTTCGCGGAACTGGCGCAGGCGTTTCCACGGGCTTTCGTCCAGGAAGCGGTAAGCAACGTCAAAGGTCGCGCCGCCCCAGCATTCAAAGCTGAACAGGTTGGGCAGCTTGGCGGCAGTGGTGCCGATAACTTTTAACATATCGTTGGTGCGCATACGGGTTGCCAAAAGCGATTGGTGCGCGTCGCGGAAAGTGGTGTCGGTAAACAGCACTTCTTTCTGGTCCATAACCCATTTAGAAAGCCCTTCCGGCCCCTGCAAATCCAAAATCTGTTTGGTGCCGTCCGGCATAGTGCCTTTAAACGGTTTAGGCATATTCAACGGCGCAAATTCCGGTTTGGGCTGTACGCCGACGTTGTTGTAGCCGTTAACGGTTACATCGGCAATGTAATGCAAAAGCCTGGTGCCGCGGTCCAGCGTTTTCGGGAAGATGAACAGCTCGGTGTTTTCGTCAACAAACGAGGTATTGTAGCTGCCGTCGTGGAAGCTGGGGTGCGCAAGTACGTTTTCAAGGAACAGAATATTGGTTTTAACGCCGCGGATACGGAATTCTTTTAAGCAGCGCAGCATTTTGGTAATGGCAATTTCGTGGGTCAGTCCGTGGGTGGTAGCCTTAACCAAAAGCGAATCGTAGTACGGAGTAATAACGGAGCCGGTAAAAGCGTTGCCGCCGTCCAAACGCACGCCAAAGCCGCCGCCGCTGCGGTAAGCAATCAGCTTGCCGGTATCGGGCATAAAGTTGTTGGCGGGGTCCTCCGTAGTAATACGGCACTGAATGGCATGGCCGAAGCTGGTGATTTTATCCTGCTCGGGAATGCCGATTTCCGGGCTGTGCAGCGAATAACCCTCGGCAATTTTAATCTGGGTCTGCACAATATCAAAGCCGGTAATTTCTTCGGTAACGGTGTGTTCAACCTGAATACGCGGGTTAACTTCGATAAAATAGAAGTCGCCGCCCGGCGTTACCAAAAATTCAACCGTGCCGGCGCTGAGGTAATGCACGTTTTTCATCAGTTTAACAGCTGCGTCGCAGATTTTTTTGCGCAGCTCAACGCTGAGCGAGAAAGCAGGGGCAATTTCTACCAGTTTCTGGTGGCGGCGCTGTACGGAGCAGTCGCGCTCGAACAGATGCACAATGTTGCCCTGCGTGTCGCCCAAAATCTGTACTTCAATGTGTTTCGGGCTTTCGATGTATTTTTCAAGGTAAATTTCATCGTTGCCAAAAGCTTTCAGCGCTTCGGATTTAGCCATGTTGTAAACAGTTTCCAAATCCTCGTTGCTGTTTACCATGCGCATGCCGCGCCCGCCGCCGCCGTTAACGGCTTTAAGCATAACCGGGAAGCCGTGCGCCTGCACAAAACGGTAAACGTCCTCCACGCTGCTGATAGGTCCGTCGCTGCCCGGAATCATCGGAATGCCGGCAAGCTTTGCCTGCTCGCGCGCGTTAACCTTGTCGCCGAACATAATAAGGTGTTCAAGGCGCGGGCCGATAAAGATAATGCCTTCTTCAGCGCAGCGTTTGGCAAGGTCGCTGTTTTCGCTTAAAAAGCCATAGCCGGGATGGATAGCGTCAACATCGTGCTCGTGCGCGATACGGATAATGTCCTCAATATCAAGGTAAGCGTCGATAGGGCCTTTGCCCTCGCCGACAAGGTAAGCTTCGTCCGCTTTGTTGCGGTGCAGTGAAAGTGTGTCTTCTTTTGAATAAATGGCTACTGTACGGATGCCAAGCTCATTGCAGGCACGGAAAACGCGGATAGCGATTTCGCCGCGGTTGGCAACCAAAACAGACTTAATTTTTTGCATAGTTTACCCTCCTT
Source organism: Phascolarctobacterium sp. (assembly GCA_019417125.1). Taxonomy (GTDB): domain Bacteria; phylum Bacillota; class Negativicutes; order Acidaminococcales; family Acidaminococcaceae; genus Fusicatenibacter_A. Next base: position 7,765 of record DXVZ01000145.1, on the reverse strand, counting down.
CGGATAGCACTGTACCTATTTTATTAAAAAAAATTACTAATTGCAATGGTTTCAGCGTAAATATACCTGTATACATAAAAACATAACGGCACGCCGGTTTACGTGCCGTTTTAAAAGTTCAGTCTTTCAGGTATTTGTCAAAAAACGCGGTTATAACGTCCAACACCGGCTGCTGCACCCAAAACATACCGCCGTGTTTAGCCGCTGGCACAATGTAACGCTCTGCCTCAAGCCCCTGTTTTTTGTATGCTTGGAACAGCAAATCCGTCTGGCCGGGAGAAACAACATCGTCCGCCGTGCCGTGCATTAGCAAAAGCGGCGCGCTGTTATCATCAACGTAAGTTATGGGGCTGGCTTTTGCCGCAGCTTTGGGGTCAGCCAAAATGCCGCCGTCCCTGCCGCCAAACACCGGGCTGCCGTTAACCCACAGCGCTTCCGTCGCTCCTGCGGATTTATGCAGTTCCTGCTCTGCTGGTGAGTAGTCCATGCCGATATTGGTTACATCGGCAATGCCATATAAATCAACAGCACATTTAACGCTGCTGTCCTCGTTAAGGTTATCGCCCTTATCAAACTCGCGCGTATCGTTGGTAACAGCCGCAAATGACGATAAGTAACCCCCGGCGCTGCCGCCGATAATGCCGATGCGGTTTTTATCGATGCCGAATTTATCCGCATTGGCGCGCAAGTAGCGGATAGCCGCCTTAACGTCCTCCAGCGCTGCGGGGAACTGAGAAGTCGGCGCAACGCGGTAAGTAATGCTGGCGACAACATAACCGTGTTCGGCAAAGTGCAGGCGTTCCTGTAAGCCCAGTGCGCGGTTAGCATTGATGAAACCGCCGCCTGGCACGTAAACAATGGCAGGCAGTTTTTGGATGTCTTTTTCCGGCTGTAAAATATCCATTTTAAGCGCGGTGTTTTGGTAGCCGCGTGTCGGTACCTGGCTGTAAACAACGTCGGGAATGTAATTTATTTTGGCGCGTTCCGGCATAACGGATAAAATCTGGCTTTCAAAATGCTGCGCCTGTTTAGCATCGGCAGCAAAAGCGCCTGCGGCACAGGTCATGGTCAGTACGGCGGCAAGTACCGCTGCAAGTTTTTTATTTGTTTTAAACTGCATAACAAAGCCTCCTAAAAGTAGTGTACATATTTATTATAATACCGCGGCGCGGTATGTGGCAAATGGGGGATTTTTAAATACAAAGCAAGTATGGTATAATGTCAGTTAGAATAAAACTGATGTCATTAAAAATGATATAAGGGATAAAACAATGAAACAACAACTTTACTTATCAACTGCATATTTGGATGACCTGATGGTGCGGATGGCGCACCACAGCACGGCGATTGAGGGCAACAGCTTAACGCAGGGTGAAACCAAGAGCGTGCTGATTGACGGTTATGTGCCGCGCGCTATTGATTTGCGCGAATTAAACGAGGTTTTAAATTACAAAGCCTTTACCAAAGAAATGGTGCGTTATTTGCAGGAAAACCGCGAAGTAAACGGCGAGTTTATTAAGGAAATCCACGCTATTTTGTGCCGCGAGGCGATAGAATCCGTGCCGGGCAAGTTTAAAACGCAGCCCAACATGGTTATCGGCGCAGAATTTACACCATCGCCGCTATACCGCGTGCCAATGGATATTGAACAATGGCGGCAGGATTTGGATTATCAGCTTAAAAATACTGATAGTTTCAAAGCAATGGTGGAAGCGATTTGCCGCCAGCATTTCCGCTTTGAGCGGATTCACCCCTTCCCGAACGGCAACGGACGCGTTGGGCGCGCGCTGATGGTTTACAGCGCGTTGCAGTACAAAATGCCGCCGATAGTAATACCCGTTGATGAAAAGAAAAGGTACATTAACTTTTTAAATACCGAAGATTTAAACGGCTTTGTGGAATTTTGCCTTGCATTGCAGCAAAAAGAAGTGGAGCGCATAAAAATTTTCGCAGATGAGCGCGATAAGATTTTAGAAATTTATACGGAGTAGTAAAAAAGAGTTTGGCAAAATGCCAAACTCTTTTTGCGTGTAAAGCGCTCATTCCAACAAATTATTTTTACGCCAGCCTTCGCTTTTCCAGCGGTAGATGAATACCATGGCGCGCAGACATTCATCAAGGCACATGGCAAGCCATACGCCTACCAGCCCCCAGCCAAGGTGCAGCCCAAAGAACCATGCGCCAAGCGTCGCTACGCTCCACATGGAAACAAGCCCCGTTGTTACGGGCCACTTAATATCGCCTGCCGCTTGCAGGCTCATAACCATTACCATGTTTACGGCGCGCCCGGCTTCCAAAAACACTTCAATTAAAAAGATATGCCGCCCCAGTTCCAGCACCTCTGGGTTATCGGTAAAAATGCCGTAAATGTTGTCGCTGTTAAAAAACAGTATCAGCGTCAGCGTGGTGCTGATAGCGACGGAAATGCGGATGGTTTTCCATACGCGCTTTTCCACTGCGTCCAAATCGCCCGCGCCGATTAAAAAACCGACGATAATCTGCGTCGCCATGGCAAGCGCCTGTGAATAAATATATGAAAACATGGCGATGATGTAGGCGTAAATTTTGGTGGTAATAACTACCAGCCCCATTACGTTGACGAAGCGCATTATTACCATCTGCGAAATCTGGTACGACAGCGATTCGCCGCCGGATGGCAGCCCCAGGTACAAAATTTTATACAGCGTGTTTTTGGGGAAGGGGCGCAGGTATTTAAACGACAGGCGGATATCAATATATTTATGGAAGAAGTACAAAATCAGCAGCAGCCCCAGCACTTTACTGGTGTTGGTACTGATGGTTACGCCTAAAACGCCGAGCGATGGTATAGGCCCAAGGCCGTGTATTAAAATGCAGTTGCCCGCGATGTTGATAAGGTTCATCACTACGGAACACATCATGGTAATTTTTAAAAGGGAATAGCCGCGGAAGAACGAAATAAAAGAGATATAGGCGGACTGCACAACGATAAAGAGCCCTATGTAGCGCAGAAACAGCGACGCTTCCGCCCAAATATCTGCCGGAACGTCCAGCAGGCTTAAAAAGAAGCCGTCAAAAACAAACAGTGCCGCGCTGATGAGAGCGCCGAAAACAAGGTTGGCGAGCAGCGCGACGGTGCATACTTCGGCAACTTTTTCGCGGTTGCCCGCTCCGCGGTGCTGGGCGATTAAAATTGTTGCCGCCATGCTGATGACGCTGAGGGCGATAATGATGATGTTGATAATTTGGTTAGCGTTGCCTACGGCGGCGACGGAATGCTGAGAATAGTGGCTGAGCATAAACTGGTCGACATTGCCGACCATCATCTGCAATAAAATTTCTATAAAAATAGGCCAGGTCATTTTAAAAACTGAAAGTTTTTGTGTTCCTTCGGCATTTTTTAGTGACGGCATGGGTACACTTCCTTTATAATAGATATGATGTTTGCAAAAAATATCTTATATTATAGCAGGTCGTAATTTATTTACAAGCATAAATTTGTAAAAAAGAAGCGCGGAATGTAAATTCGCAAAAGTCTGACAAAAAGAAAGTTAACCATAAATAAACAAAAGGTTGACAATAAAAAAGGCAATAATTATAATTAAAAAGTAAAGGTGTGGTGACTATGTTAAAACTTATTAGGGCTTTATCCGAATACAACGGCCCTACCTATGACGGCGCTGTGATGGCAAGAGCCGTTATCAAGGCAACTGATTTAACCGGAGGAGAGTACCTGACGCGCCCGGTAAAAATGGCGCCGCCGCGCATGGGCATTATGGAAGCCTATAAAGAAGGCTCCGCTTCGCTGACGGTAACGCTGCTGCGCCCGCTGGTGCGCGCAGGCGAGATGCCGGAAACGGTGCCGCAGGGCGAAAAACAACTGAGCTTTATTATTGATATACCCGAAATTAATGCTTACCTTGACGCTGTGGACGATACTAATTCCATCCACCGCGGCGAGCATCCGGTGGTGCCGGGGCTGTGCATGATTGAGCATTTGTGGCGCGAGCTTGGCAAGCCTATGCCGCTTAATTGGGACGTAAAATTTAAAATGCCGGCGTTTGCAGGCGAAGTAATAGACATTTACCGTAACGGCGCATCGCTTGACGGCTACTGCGGCGGGCGCGAGCTGTTTACGGTAGGCATAAAGGAGAGTTAAAAAAGATGAATGGCACAAACAAGCCGGACAGTGTCCGCGAGATGGTAAAAATGGCGCTTTTAATGGCGATGAACTGCGTATCGGCGTATGTAATTATCCCGCTGCCATTTTCGCTGTCGCCGATATCGCTGCAAACGGTGTTTGTAAACCTGTTGGGGTTTTTGTTAACGCCGCGGCAGGTGCTGATTACCATGTGCGCGTACCTGTTGATGGGCCTGGCGGGGCTGCCGGTATTTACGGGCGGCACCAGCGGCCCGGGAAAATTGTTTGGGCCTACGGGCGGTTACATTTTCGGCTTTTTGGCGGCTTCGCTTGTCATCAGCTGGCTGCGCGGCAATAACTACGGTTTTAAGCGCTGTGCAGTGCTGGGCGTGGTTATTGGTATTCCGGTAATTTACCTGCTGGGCGTGGCGCAGCTTAAATTAGTTACCGGCATTGGCTGGGAAGAAGCGGTGGTAACTGGCGCTTTGCCGTTTATTCCGATGGATATTGTTAAATGTATTGCGGCGGCGTATATCACCGCGCCGATACAGCGTGCAATTGGCGGTGGGCGCTGATGGATAAGGTTTGTTTAATCGGCGGGCTGCGCACTTACGTTGGGCTGACGGGCGGCGTGTACAAGTATGTGCCGGCAGAACTTTTGGGCGCGGCGGTGCTGAAAGAAATAATAAAAAAATATAACGTGCTGCCACAGCAGATTATCGCTGGCAACGGCGTAGGCGCAGGCGGCAACATTGCTAGGCTGGCGGCTTTGGAAGCTGGTTTGCCGGAAAGCATACCTTCTGTGAGCGTGGACGTGCAGTGCGGCAGCGCGCTGGAAGCCGTGGCGATGGCGGCGGCAAAGATTGAAGCAGGCGAGGCGGACGTGATTGCTGCCGGAGGGTTTGAAAGCACATCGACCCAGCCGCGGCGCGGCTACAACGCCAACCACCCCGATTATAAGGGCGAAGAAACGTACAGCGTTGCCAAATTTATGCCGGGCATTCACCGCGAAACGGTAATGCTGGAGGGCGCGGAATTGACGGCGGAGCGCGAACACATCAGCCGCGCGGAAAGCGACCCGTGGGTTTTGCGCAGCCACAAACTGGCGGCGCAGGCAGCTGCGGACGGCGTGCTGGCGGATATAATTGTGCCGTGTTTTGGCGCCGTGCGCGATGAAGGCATCCGCCCCAAAATGAGCCAGCGCTTGTTGGACAGGCTGCCCTGCGTGCTGGAGGGCGGCAAATTTACTAACGCTGCCAACGCCTGCCTGACGAATGACGGTGCGGCGTTTGTGCTGCTGGCAAGCGAGCGTTATGCGCGTGAGCATAACCTTACGGCGCAGGCAAAAGTGCGGTGCGGCGCGGCAGTGGGCGGCGACCCTTTGGTGAGCCCTAAAAGCGCGGTGCTGGCGGTGCAGGCGCTGCTTACTAAAGCAGGGCTGCAGCACACGGATATTGATTGTTTTGAGCTGAACGAGGCCTTTGCCGTTATCGACGTAATGTTCGGCCGTGCGTTCCCCGGCCACGGGGATGGCTATAATATTTTCGGCGGCGCGCTGGCTTATGGGCACCCCTATGGCGCATCGGGCGCGATTATTTTGCTGCACCTGTTAAAATCGCTGCAAAAGCGCGGCGGCAGGTATGGCGTGGCTTCCGTTGCGGCGGCAGGCGGTGTGGGTACAGCCCTTTTGATTGAGAGATGTTAAGATGGATTACCTTGAACTGATAGCAAGCAAGCCGCCCCAAAAGGCGGCTTTAATAACAGAACAGCAAACTTATACTTACGGCGAACTGACGGAACTGGCGCGCGGGCGCAGAAGCGAAGTGCGCGGCGGGCGCTGCGTGCATTTTATAAAAAAATCTACGGCGGCAGAACAGCTTATTGAGTTTATAGCCCTGGCGGGCACTGCTTGGGTGCCGGTGCTGGCACCGCAGGAAGCGGATACAGAGCATTTGCGGAATATTTTGCCGCCGCCGGAAGCCTGTATGGGCGCGATGACAAGCGGTACAACCGGCGCGGCAAAGGTACTGTTCCGCACTTATGAAAGCTGGGCAGGCTTTTTTGACGAACAGAACCGCGTATTTGGCATAACGGCAGACAGCTGCATGTTTGCGCAGGGAAGTTTGGCGTTTACGGGCAACCTTAATTTGTACATGGGCGCGCTGTATGCTGGCGCTGCCATTGCAGCGGCAGATAAGTTCCGACCGCGCTTATGGCAGGAGATGATTGCCCAAAATAACTGCGACGTTGTGTATTTAATCCCCACCAAACTGCGGCTGTTGGCGCGCAGTGCCAAGGATGGGCTGCCAAGCGTTAAAAACATTATTGCCGGGTCGCAGGGGTTTGATAAAAATGACATGGAGCAGGTTAAGCGCGTAATGCCCAACGCCGCTATGACGCTGTACTACGGTGCGAGCGAACTGAACTATATTACCTACATTAAAGATTCTGAAATGACGGATGACCGCACGCTAATCGGCAGGCCTTTTAACGGCGTCGGCATTGAAATACGCCATGGCGAGATTTATATCGACACGGCATACAGCGTTATTGGTACGCCGCTCCCGGCGACGCTGGGGGACTGCGGCAGCGTTGACGCTAATGGCATGCTGCACTTTTTAGGGCGGCGCGACGATATGTATAACATCAACGGCATTAAAGTTTCCGGCTTAAAGGTGGAAAGCGCGCTGCTGGATTGCTCCGGCGTGGAGGACGCAGCGGTGCTGCCGGTAAACGGCGGCGCGGGCGATATGCTGGCGGCGTTTGTGTGCGGCAAAGGGCTGACAAAGACCACCCTTTTGCAGCAGCTGCGCGGCAGATTGACTGAGCATGAATTGCCCAAACGCATAATTTTTACAGATGCTTTGCCAAAAAATGAAAGTGGCAAAACGGACAGGAAAAAGCTGCGGCAAAAGTGAAAAATATAATTGTTAAGGAAGCTTCTGTATGATATATTAATTATATGCAGAAGCTTTTTATTAAAGGAAATGTATTTATGGCTACGTATAAAGATATCCAAAGATATATAAAATTAAATTATAATTGCACTGTAAAAAGTTGTTGGATTGCTCATATGAAAAGTATTTGTGGTATACCTGTTAAAATAGCCCATAATAGAAAAAATCCAAATAGAAGAGTTTTTCCATGCCCTGATTCGAAGAAAGATATTATCAAAGCGGCATTTAGGCATTTTGATATGATTTAGAAAAGTGATTGCGAAAGGATAAAGTTATGGCACAATATCAGGTCAATAATATTTCAATTCAAAATTTATTAGGGTTAATTCGTTCAGGGGCAATAGCAATACCTGAAATCCAACGTCCATTTGTGTGGGATGCTACAAAAGTAAGAGATCTTATAGATTCTCTTTATTCGGGATTTCCGGTTGGATATATTATTACATGGAAAAATCCCAACATAAAATTAAAAGATGGAACAATGTCTTATGGAAAAACTATTTTAATTGACGGGCAGCAAAGAATAATGGCTATGAAAGCAGCAATTGTTGGCAATGCTGTTGTAGGAAGTAATTATAGGAGAAAGTATATAAAAATAGCTTTTAATCCTGTTACTGAATCTTTCGAAGTTTCAAATCCAGCTATTGAAAAAAATAATGCCTGGATAACTGATATTTCTCTATTGTAT
>DXVZ01000144.1 GCA_019417125.1 Phascolarctobacterium sp. | reverse complement strand
AAAACAAAAAATAGCGCACTGCCTGGCATGCTACGGCTGCCGCGGCACCGGCGCCTGCGTACAAAAGGACGATATGCAGAGCATTCTGCCGCAGATGCTTGCAGCCGACGTTATAGTGCTTGCCACGCCGGTTTATTTTTACAGCATGAGCGGCCAGTTAAAAACCCTTATCGACCGCACTTTGCCGCAGTGGCTGAATATTAAAAACAAGGAATTTTACTTTATTGCCACCGCCGCCGATAAAAAAGAAGGCCTTGAAAGCACCATGCTTGCCTTAAAAGGGTTTACTGACTGCCTGCCGGGCGCAGTTGTAAAAGGCAGAATTTACGGGCACAGCGTTTACGGCAAAGGCGAAGTTTTAAATACCCCCGCCATTGATGAAGCCTACAAAATGGGCAAAAGCTGTTAATAAAAAAGAAGGTTTTAAAAATGCAGCTTAAAAATTGTAACAATGCAAAACAAAGCCCTGATAAATTATGATGACAAAACTTATTGATTTTGCCAAAAAATGGACGCTGCCGCTTGGCATGCTGGCAGGCGCGGCAGTTTGGCGCAGGCAAAATAGCCGGGCGTTATTTTAACGACTACATCGCCTGCGGGCAGGGCTTTAGGCAGAAGAATACGCTGCTTGCCATCTGGGTGGCTTACACCTATCTTTCGCCGGTAATTTCCATTGCGCCCAGCAGCTACATACTTTTTCAGAATATCGTCAACTCGTGGCAGCTGTGGCAAAGAGAAACCGGACGCTTGTAAAAATAAGGAGGACAGCTTATGCAATACAGAACTTTAGGAAAAGATTTAACCGTCAGCGCCGTTGGCTTAGGCTGCATGGGCATGAGCCACGCTTACGGTGCGCCCGCCGACAAAAAAGAAATGGCGGAGTTTTTAGCACGCGCAGTCGATATGGGCTGCACCTTTTTTGACACCGCCGAGCTGTACGGCACGCCGGACAACCCGCACGACAACGAAGAACTTTTAGGCCCTGCGCTTAAACCCTACCGCGATAAAATCGTACTGGCAACCAAGTTTGGCATAACCTTCGACTGGGACGACCCCGACGTTAACAAACCTGTTATTCCCGATTCACGCCCCGAAAGCATCCTCAAAGCAGTTGAAGGCTCGCTGAAACGCTTGCAGACCGACCACATCGACCTTTACTACCAGCACCGTCAGGACCCGTCCGTCCCTGTCGAAGAAGTAGCCGGCGTAATGAGCCGCCTGATGGAAGAAGGCAAAATCACGCACTGGGGGCTTTCCGAAGTAACTGAGGAAACCATCCGCCGCGCGCATAAAGTTTGCCCCGTCACCGCCATTCAAAACCGTTATTCAATGATGTTCCGCAATTACGAAACACTGTTCCCAGTGCTGGAAGAATTGAACATTGGGCTTGTCGCTTTCAGCCCGCTGGCTAACGGGCTGTTAACCAACAAATACACGCCCGACAGCAAGTTTGACCCCAAAGAGGATTACCGCAGCGCCATGCCGCAGTTTACCAAAGAAGCCTTTGCGCAAAATCAAAGCCTTATGAAGCTGCTGGAAGAAACTGCTAAAGCGAAAAACGCCACTCCGGGGCAAATTTCGCTGGCGTGGATGCTTAACAAAAAGCCGTACATCGTGCCCATTCCCGGCACGCGCAAATTAAACCGGCTTGCCGAAAACCTGGGTGCGGCAGATATTGCGCTTACAGCGGACGAAGTTGCCGCCCTTGACAAAGCGCTGGACAATATGACAATGAGCGGCGTGTTTGGCGGCACGCGCGTTATTAAACGTTAAAACAGGAGGAATTAACCATGGAAAACTTTACTTTAAGCAACGGCGTTAAAATGCCGGTTTTAGGCTACGGCGTTTACCAAATCCCCGACAACGATACTGAACGCTGTGTGCTGGACGCCATCAGCTGCGGCTACCGCTCCATCGATACCGCACAGGCATACCATAACGAAGAAGGCGTCGGCGACGCTATTGAAAAATGCGGCGTGCCGCGTGAAGAACTGTTCATCACCACTAAGGTGTGGATTAGTAACGCCGGTTACGAAAAGGCAAAAGCTTCTATCGCCGAATCGCTTCGCAAACTGAAAACCGATTACATTGATTTGCTCTTAATCCACCAGCCGTTCAGCGATTATTACGGCACCTGGCGCGCTATGGAAGAAGCCTATAAAAACGGGCAGCTGCGCGCTATCGGCGTCGCCAACTTTTACCCGGACCGCCTGATTGACCTGTGCCAGTTTGCCGAAATCGCGCCGATGGTAAACCAGGTAGAAACCCATGTTTTTCAGCAGCAGCAGACAGCCCACGCTATTATGCAGAAATACGGAGTACAGCACCAATCCTGGGGTCCGTTTGCCGAAGGGCGCAACGGCTTTTTCAGCAACGCCGTTTTAAATTGCATCGGCAAAAAATATAATAAATCCGCCGCGCAGGTAGCGCTGCGCTTTTTAATCCAGTCCGGCGTCGGCGTTATTCCTAAATCTGTACATAAAGAACGCATGGCGCAAAATTTTGACGTTTTTGATTTTGAACTTTCTGCCGAGGATATGGCGGCGCTTAAAACGCTGGATACCGGTAAGAGCCTCTTCTTCTCGCACTATGACCCGGACACCGTTGAGTTTTTAACCAACATGGGTAAGCAGGCGTAAACAAAATTTAACCGTACACTTAAACCAAAGAAAAACCGCATAAAAAAACAGCGCCGGAACACACCGCCCGGCACTGCTTCTTTACAGCCCTTCCCCTATCGGAAGGGCTTATTTTTTATAAAGTTTTTACGCTTTTTACTTCGTTGATAAATTCACACCTATTACCATTTAAAATCATAATTTGCAGTGACTCTTATATTATTAATAAAATTGTTAAGTCTTTCTTCTAACGAATTTTCATGCCTTGGAATAAATGATAGAAATTTTATTTTATCATCTACTTCATAATCCATTTTATCTGTATTATATTTATCTGGATATAATACCCAAACTTCTTGTGCAACTCTTTTATCTTTTGATTGTGATTCAGGAAAATTCAAATAATAAATTGATGTAATATTATTTCTATATTGTCTCAACTGTTCTTGACTATTATTATTTCCATTACCCCAAAA
>DXVZ01000143.1 GCA_019417125.1 Phascolarctobacterium sp. | reverse complement strand
AAAGCATTGGCTGCAAAATGTACAGGTCTTGACGGAACAAAATGTTGTTTGGTACAATGGAAAAAATAAACTAATATAAATTTATTTTATAACTAATTAATGAGAAATTAACAAAGCGAATATCTGTTATATAGCAAAAATGTTGGGGGAGTGATTTTTATGAAAAAGACTATCAGCCTGGCGGCTATGTGGCTGATGATTAACATTCAGGCTTTTGCACAGTCGCCGATACCAACTTTTGACAAAGAAGCGGTTACTACCCATCCTTATAACCGCACAGGGCAGCAGGACGTTATCAGCGGCGACGAAACACCGCCCGGCGAAACTTACCGCCCGGGCAACACCGGCACGGAAGAAGAACCTGCTTTTTATATTAAAACTATTAACCTTACCGGCTTTGAACTGCCGGATAAAATTGGGCGCTTGCAGGAAATTTTAAATAAATACCAAAACCGCAGCGTAAAAGTGGCGGAGCTTAACGCGCTGACGGCAGAAATTACAGCCTACGCCAAAGAATGCGGCTACACCGTGGCGCAGGCGGTTGTGCCGCCGCAGGAAGTTGCGGACGGCAGCCTGGAAATTAAAGTTTACGTTGCAAGCTATGACGAAGTAAACATTACGCAAAACGGCAGCGATATTGCTACCGGCGTATTAAATAACTATTTAAGCGGCTTAAAGCCAGGCGAAACCATTACCGACCGCAAGCTGGAAGACGCCATTAACAACCTTAACGACCTGCCCGGCGTGCAGGCACGCGCCGTGCTAAAACCGGGCGGCGAGCCGGGCACCACCAGCCTTGACGTTGAAGCGGCGCGCAGGCCGGTGTGGAACAACTATGTATTTGCAGATAACGGCGGCGGCTACTGGAGCGGGCGTTACCGCTACGGCTTCAACACCGAAATTAACAACCCCGGCAAAATCGGCGATAAATTTATTTTAAACGGTATGCTCTCCAGCCATGATGTTAAAAACTACGGCATCCGCTACGAACTGCCCATCGGCAGCCGCGGCACGCGCCTGGGCATAGCTTACAGCCAAACCAGTTACGAGATGAGTACCAACAGTTTTTATAACACTTTGGGCAAATCCAAGGGCATCAGCCTGTATGGCATGACGCCTGTTTACCGCGACCGCAGCAACCGCATTACCGCCATTTACGGCTACGACCACCGCGATATTGAAGATGAGCTGCGCTTTAACATCAGCCAGCTTGGCAGAATGAAAACCGAAAAAAACGCGGACGTTGTGCATATCGGCGTCAGCGGCAGCCAGTACAACGTAAACCAGTTTACGCAGTACAGCTTAATTTACTGGTACGGCGATATTGACACCGACGGCGGCGCGTATTACGATGGCGGCTACCACAAACTGACCGGCGATTTGCTGAACATTTGGTACGACGGCGACTGGAACTACCGCATTAAAGCCAGCGGGCAAATGGCAAGCCGCGCGCTGGACGGCAGCGAACAGTTTTACCTGGGCGGCATTAACGGCGTGCGCGCGTATGGCGCCAGCGACGGCTACGGCGATTTGGGCTATTTGGCAACGGCAGAAATCCGCCGCGCAACCGGTATAGAAGGCTTGGAAGCGGCAGTGTTTATTGACAGCGGCGCGGTTAAAAACAAGTTTGACAGCAGCATGGACCACCTGGCAGGCTGGGGCGTTGGCTTACGCTACGCCAAACCTGGCGACTGGTACGCCCAGCTTGACTACGCCCGCAAAATTGACGCGCGCCCCGACCGTATTGAGCGCGACGACCATGACGGCAGGCTGTGGTTCCAGCTTTATAAAATGTTTTGATTAATATCAATAGATATGCGATAGACTCATTACAAATTCCTTTAAAACTTTGCGGAGGGAAAAATGAACAGAAAAAAGAATCTTAAACAAAACCTTTTAATATGCCTTTTGGCAGGTTCTGCCGTTATGTACACCCTGCCCCTGCACGCAGCGACGAGCATTATTGCCAATAGTACGTTGCCGGTGGGCGGCAATTTTGCACATGGCAGCGGAAGTATAGCAAGCAGCGGATTAGAGATGAACGTTGTTCAAAACGGGCAGAACGCTGTTATAAAATGGGACAGCTTTAATGTTGGCGGCAGTGCAACGGTTAATTTTAGTGCGGCAGAAGCTTATGCTAATAATTTTAATACATTAAACTATGTCAACAGCGGCGCGGCGTCGCAGATTTACGGCACTATCAATGCCGCAGGCGGCAATATTTTTATCGTTAACCCGGCTGGCGTGCAAATCGGCAACAGCGCGCAGATAAATGTCGGCAGTTTGTATGTATCTAATAACGAAATGAGTAATGATGATTTTACTCATTTTATGAATAATGCTGACCCTAATAATATTATTAACTATGCTTTGCAAGGACAAAGCACCGAAGCCGCCCTTATGAGCCTTGGCAATATCAATGCTATAAATGTAACTTTTGAAGGTAATGGACGTATAGTTATTGATAGCGAACGAATTAAAGATGTTGGCGGTAACACCGTAAATAATAATTTTAAAGTGCATACCAATGACGCAGGCAATGTTCTTATTGGTTATGACGCTTATAATGAAATAGTTTATGAAGATGATAACACAACTATAGCTTATGACGAAGGTACGTATGAAGGTAAACAAAAAACTTTTGACAGCAATGTTTATATAAATGGTTCTGATACAGCAACATCCGTTAAAGGCTACATGTGGGTAGAAGATGTTGATCAGCTGCAAGCCATTAACACCAACCTTGGCGGCAACTATGCCCTAAAAAACAGCATCGACGCTACCGGCACCATAAACTGGGATGATGGCGGTTTTAAATCTATTGGCATAGATAACGATGGTGACGTTGTAGAAACAACTGTTGGCGAAGAAACTAAAAAAGGTTTTTATGGCAAGTTTGACGGGCTTGATTACGGCATTTTTGACCTTAACATTAACCGCTCCGGCGAAGATAACGTAGGCCTGTTTGGCTATGCTGATCGCGCAGCAATCAATAATGTAACGCTGGTAGGCGGCAATATTAGCGGCAGCAATAATGTTGGCTCCGTTGCCGGTACGGCTATAAATACAAGTATCAATAATGTTGTTAACGCTGCGTCCGTCAACGGCACAACGGATGTAGGCGGCATTGTTGGCAGCGCGCAAAACAGCACTATTAATAACCTTATCAATACCGGCAAAGTAATGGGCACTCAAGATAATATAGGCGGGAATATAGGCGGGCTTGTTGGCTATATAGCTGACAGCAGTTTGGATGGCAACAGCTATAACCTGGGCGATATTTCGACAACTGGCTATAATGTCGGCGGCATTGCCGGGTACGCTGTAAATTCTACGCTTGGCGGCGAAAACGATAACAATGTTTTGCGCAACTATATGAATATCAGCGGCGCCTATAACGTAGGCGGCATAGTAGGCAAAATGGAAGGCAGTACTGTGCAGAATGCCGAAAACAGCGGCGATGTTGTAGCGACTGGTTATACTTATGATAAATATATTTATCACAGTGCTGCGGCTAATGCTTTGTTAAAAGATTATAATAGTGCAACAGGAACTGGTACAACACAGAGCGGTTCTATTGAAAATATTGGCAATGGTAAATACCTTGTAACGCTTGATGTTAATGCTGCCAACGCAGGCGGTATTGCCGGTAACAGCAGCGGTGGAAGCACTATACAAAATGTTGCTAATAGCGGCGATGTAAGCAGCGTCAGAGATGGAAATAACGCATATTATACCGCGGGTAATGTAGGCGGCGTGGTTGGCAAGGCGGTTGATACTAATATTACCGACGCCGTTAACCACGATAACAATGTTCGCGGCGCGCATAACGTAGGCGGCATAGCCGGTTACTTTGGCAGCACTGAGGATGACGGCAGCTACACCATCAGCAGCAGCGAAAATCTTGATGGCGATATTATGGCAACAGGAGCGCGGTATGATAACGATAATACGCATTATTTTGCCAAAGAAATTATCCGCCCAAGAGGTGATGGTAGTAACGAAGAATTTATTATTGGCAATATTGGCGGTATTGCTGGTTATATGGACGGCGACAATGTTTACATCAGCGGCAGTACTAATGATGGCACTGTGCATACGTCCGACCCGACCAATCCTTCAGCACCGCAGGAATATGAAAGTGCGGCTAATGTAGGTGGCATTGTTGGTAAAATTGACCGCAGCCAAACGCTTACAGGAAATGCTATTGATGTTAACACTGATAATGCAGCTGTTAACAGCAGTTTTAATAACGGCGATGTGCGCGGCTATACGGGCGTTGGCGGTATTGCCGGTATGATGTACAACGGCGAGCTGGCAGCCGTTTACAACCAGGGCACAATTAGGTCAAACCGCCAGGTAAGCGGCACCAATATAGATTCGCTTAATATGGGCGGCATTGTTGGCGATACAACGGAGAACTCCGGAGCAAGCGTATATATTTATGACGCTTACAACGAAGGCGATATTGGCGATTCGGCGTATGCTTATTTTGGCAGGCATGTTGGCGGCGTTGTTGGGCGTTTAAGCGGAACTATTGAAAAAGCCTACAACAAAGGCAATATTTATAATAACGATACAACTGTCGGCGGCATTGTTGGCTGGTGGTATAACGGCAATATTAATAACGTATTTAACACCGGCAATATTACAGCGCGGGCTATAACCGAATTGCAGGTTGGCGGTCTTGTTGGTGCTTCGTCACGGCAAGGCGGGCTTAAATTAAGCAATGCTTATAACCTTGGCACTATCAGGGGGTATCAGGAGTCTACTAATTCAATTTACGTTGGCGGCATTATCGGCAGGGCGCGCGGCGGTAATAGTACAAGTATTACTAATGTTTATACAACAGGGAATTTATATGCTGCCAGAGGTACATTTAACAGCAATGCAGCTGATTATGGTTATACCAGCGTTGGCGCAGATGGCGGACTGGGGGCTATTTACGGAGGTAACGATGTACCAATATTAAGTGGTGCCAACTATATAATGCCGGAAACGGATAATTTTGTTAATCTTGGTAATATAGGCGGACAACAAGGTTATACTGTTATTGAATATAATGATAGGGACGATGGGAATAACTATGACTTTTCACCAAGTATTGAGAAACCTAATATAACTGAAGGTTCCGTTGATGAAGGAAATTATATATGGCGCATTTACGATGGCACAACGCCTATCTTAAACGCCTTTTTGCCCTATGCGGAAGATTATTTTGAAGATAAAGTTCTTACCGATTACGGTATCGGTTCTATTCAATACGGCACTGCTTATGACCCAACATTAACCATTATAAATGCGGCAGAGGGAACTAACCAAATAACCTTTGACTGGCAGGAACTTGGCATTAAAAATTTGGCTGGCCTTGCTGTTTACGGAGCAGACCTTACAATTAACAACTTTGTTATCGACAGGGGCAATAATCATTTTTACGGACGCATTTATGCCGACGGCGATTTAGTTGTTAACGCTAACGCTTTGGGCGATACAAACAGCAACAACGCTATTTCCCTTGGGTACAGGTCGCAGTTATATGGTTCTTCCGTAACTTTAAATTCTAACGGATTGATAGAAATACGCGGCGATGTTACCGCAACTGGGAAGGAAAGCGGCGATGTTACCGCAGCCGATAATAAAAACGGCAGCGTATACATTAACGGCGGCGAAGTGCAAAATTACGGCGTTATCAGTTCTGCTGCGGCTGGGCAAAACATAACCATTAGCGGTATTAGCGGTAAAGAACAAAGTGTCAGTGATGCACCGCAGGCCATTGCCAACCCCTACGCCGAAATGGTAAGCACCGGTGAACGTTACGCATATACCGCAGAAGCAGGCGATAATATAACTGGCAATATTAACATTACCGCCGAAGCAAATAAAAACGGCAGCGGCAGCAACGGCAATGCCAGCAGTTACTTTGGCAATAAAGAAGCGGGATATATTGCGGCAAGCGGCAATTTAACGGTTGATGCAGACAACGGCGTTTATCTCGACAGCGATATGTTTGTCGACGGCGACATAAATTTGTATACCCATGCTGACGATGGCGAAATAGTATTTGATTTAAGCAATTTAGGTCAGGTAAGAAAAAACGCCTATGTCGATGCGATTGAACACGCACTTAGAGAATCGGGGCTTGATATTAACAACGTTAATCAATTAAGTTCAAATGGAGATACAGCAAAAGAAGCTATATTGAACGCCATAGTAGCAGGCGGCGCACCAAATGATACAGACGCAGAGAAAGAGGCGAACCAAAACGTAGCTCAGCGTATTTATAATCTGTTGACAGGAAAAGTTAGTGACGAAGGGCAGTTAGAAGGTTCTACCAATGTAGGCGAACTGGAACAGGAAGTTGCCGCGGCGTATATGCACCGTTTTTTGCATAACTTTGACAAAGGCAGCGGTGATAAGATTAACTTTGGCAAAATTATTACCACAGAGGACGGTAATGCTGATGTAACAACTGCAAACAATATAAAACTTGCGGTGGATATGTGGAATTATGAAACTAACCAGTTTGATATGGGCAAGTTTGACACCTTTACCGTTGAACCCGGTACTGACACACCAACTGAAAGTGCGCATACCTTCCGCGATGAAATTACAAGTCTTAATTTTATAAACGGTAAAGACGAATCTTTAAATGCGAGAGACATAACTTACATTTGGGTAAGCGACGCCGACCAGCTGCAAGGCATACAAGGTTACTACAATCAGGCAAAAAATGAGACGGAAACTGTAAATGGCGTAGAAGTAAATAAAGGCACAGAATTTCTTTCATACAACTTTGCCTTAAAAGACGATATTAACGCCAACTGGGTAACCGGCTGGGAAGCAATCGGCACGGGCAATGATGATGCAAACGGTAATATTGGCTTTACCGGCACTTTTGACGGGCGCGGCAACCGCATTATCGGGCTTGACGCTACAAATGGCAATGATACGCAAGATATTGAAAACGCTGGCATTTTCAGTACCATTGGCAGCAGCGGCACGGTTGAAAATCTTAATATTTACAGCAGCACCTTTACCGGTACAACTAACGCCGGTGCGGTTGCAGGCATAAATAACGGCACCATTGCTAATATATCTGCTTTAGGCAACAGAGTTGAAGTTACAGGTAATGGCGCTAATGCCAGCACAGCTGCTAATGCAGGCGGTATTGTTGGCGTTAATAATTCCGGCAAGGTTGAGGCTATTACCGAAAATGGCGAGATAACTTATCAGATTACCGGCGGCGGTATTAACAATGTTGAAGTTACAGGCAGCGTAATTGCTGGCAGCGAGGTTGTTGCAGGCGGGCTTATCGGCACTAATAACGGCGGTTTGCTTAACAGTTACAGCAACAGTGCGGTCGTTGGCGCAAACAACAGCGATAGCAGGGCGGGTCTTGGCGGCGTAGTTGGCGTTAATAATGCCAATGGCACAGTTGGGCTTGTTGACAGCCTTGGTATAACTAATGGCGGCGATGAACTGTATCTTCATGTTGGCGGTGTAATTGGCTATAATTTAGGCAAGCTTAGCAGTGCTTATAACGAAAGTATTGTCAGCGGCCGCAATCAGGTTGGCGGTATTATTGGTTTAAATGCTGCCGGCGGCGTTGTAACAGATATTGTAAATGCCGGCAGTGTTACCGGCTGGGATTTTAGTAATGGTGAACGAAGCTATAATGTTGGCGGTCTTATTGGAACCAATGGTGGCAGCGTAACTAACGGACGCAACAACGGCACAATTACCGGTACGGAGAATGTCGGCGGGATGGTTGGCACTAACCAAGAAGGTGCAACGCTTACTAACCTCGTCAACGACAGTTCGGCAAATATTACCGGCGAGCAATACGTCGGCGGTATTGCAGGCAGTAACGCCGGTGAAATAAGCGCTACCGACAGTAACCTTATTAACCGCGGCAGCATTACCGGCAATAAATTTGTTGGCGGCGTAGCCGGTGCAAATAGCGGAACTATTACAAATACCATTTCAAGCATTGTGCTTAACGTAAAAGACCCTAAACTAACAGATGATGTTGTTGATAATAACAATCCGTCATATTTTGGAGGCGTTGTTGGGCAAAACAGCGGTACAATTATAGGCGCAACAAACCAAAGCACGGTAGATGTTGCTGCGGACGGAGCAACTTATGTCGGCGGTATCATCGGGCAAAATACATCATCCGGCGAGTTGCAGGGGCAAATACGTAATGAAGGTACTGTAAGCGGGTTATCTAATGTCGGCGGCATTATTGGTGAAAACTTAAATGCATCCATATTGAATAATGAAGATAATAACGTGCGTTTGCAGATTACCAATACCGGCAACGTAAGCGCAACCGAAGGTGGTGCGGCAGGTATTTTCTACAAGAATAATATTACTATTACTGGCAGTGAGGGTGAAACCAATGCAAATGCTATTAACAATGCAGATATTACCAACAGCGGTACGGTAACAGGCGGCACTGGTGCTGATAGTATAACCGGTGGTTTGTTTGGTATAAACAGCGGTAATATTACAAATTCTACCCTTACTAACACTGGCGTTGTTACCGGCGGCGGTACGGTTGGAGGCTTAATTGGCACTAACACCGGCAACGCAACGGGTTCCACCTTTACCAACGAAGGCATTGTAGCGGGCAATAGTAATGTTGGCGGTCTGTTTGGCACTAACAGCGGTAATTTCAGCACATCTTCGTTAATTAACACGGCTGACGCACAGGTTATCGGCGTAAGCAATGTCGGCGGTTTAATTGGCTATAACACTGGTGGAATTATCGGCGGACGCACGGAAGCAGACGGTACTGATGTCGGTTACTACAAATACCAAATCTACAACAACGGCGTTATTACTGTCGGTTCGTGGGAAGATGATAATAAAGACGGCAAAGTTGATGCTGGTGAGATTGATGCGGTGCAGAATGGTAATCAAAGCAAAAACATCGGCGGCCTTATCGGTGAAAATGCAACTGGCGGCAGCTTAACCGCAGGTTACAACACCGGCGCTATCAACGCAGGCAACAGCACTAACGTCGGCGGCATTGCAGGCAGCAACAGCGGCATAATCGACCAGGTATTTAACACCGTAATGGTTGCAAATGGTTCGGTTGACCTTAACGGCAATGTGCAAAATGCTGCTATCACCGGCGGCGCCAACGTCGGCGGTTTGGCAGGCACTAACAGCGGCACCTTAAGCAACGCTTATAATACGACGGCTGTTGTTGGCAACAGCTATGTTGGCAATGCGGTTGGCGAGAATGCTGGTACTATTGTAAATATTTACGCAAGCAATACAACCGGCAATTTGATTGGTGCTAACTCCAATATAGCAGAAAATGCTATTCAAAATGCTTATAGCTTTGTTACTGGTGATAATACTGCAACTGAAGTTATCAGCGGCAATGACCAAAAAGACAGCGATAGCTATGCAGGGTTTGATTTTGATATTACTGGTGCAACTAAAGCAGATGAAACTGCTGATTCCGATGGTACGAATGATTATTGGAAGATTTATGCTGGCAGCGGCAATCCGTTGCTCAAGGTATTCTTAACAACTGTTAAAGTAAATGCTGATAAATTACCTGACCTTGTTTATAATACACAAGACCAGGATTTGGACATTGGCAATTTGACAAGCACAAATGGTGCGTTTAGTGCGGAAGATGATTTCGCGGCGTATAAAAATAATAACAGCCTTATTCAAAATACCGGTTTTGAACATAAAAATGCCGGTACTTACGATAATTGGCTGTATTCCGGGCAAATTGCTTCCAGCAGTACGGACGAAAGTTTTAACCCCAATAACCTTGGTTATGATATTGAATTAACGCACGATATTGACAAAGCCCAAATTACGGTTGATTTAAACGAAGTTGAAAGAACGTATGGCGATACTACAATTTTAAATAACGGTAATTATGGTTATAGTTATGATTTTGCCAATGTAATTGACGAAACAGATTTAGCAAATCTCCGTAATGAGTTGGACAATAATAATGCGTTGTTATTCGGTGATGTAAAAAATGACGGCGGTCTTGTAGAAAACGGCGCAAAAACCAACAATGCTGGTGATTATAATTGGACAGGAAAGCTTAATATCGCTGACGGCTACCAAGGCAACTATGAATTTGTATTAACAAATGTACAAGAAAGCGATGGGCAAAGCTCTCTTGATGTAAACGGTACTTCCATCACTACTATTGGTGGTTCTAAAGTTAATAAGCGTCAACTTAGCATCAGCGATATTATCGCTAATATAACGTATGGTAATCAGGATGGCAAAGGTTTTACCGTTACTTCCGGCGGTACATTAACTGGCGTTGGCGGTAAAGCAGGTATTGTTTATGATGATGAGGTAAATATTGATACTACGTTAAACGTTACGGATGCTAATATAGTTGCAGACAGCAAATATGCACAAAACAAAGGTGACCGTGATACTGCTGATGTAGATACTTATGAGAACAGCCTTAATATTAGTGGTTTAGGGCTTAATGGTACTGATGCAAATAATTATGAACTTGTAGACGATAGTGTTGGCGGTACAATAGTTGTTAATAAAGCAACTATTACAGTTGATTTAAACGATGTCAATAGAACATATGGTAGTGCGGATATTGTAAGCGGCGGTTATGGTGTAATTAATGTAGCAAATAATACTAATGGCGATAATTACGCTTACAATGATTTTGCTGTTAATGTAAATCAAGGTGAAGATAATGCTTTAACAGGACTAAGCGGCGGTATGGTAACTAATGACGTAAATCAATATACTTATACTGGTACTGTTATTGGTAAAAATGAAAAATTAAATCAAAACTATGAGATTGTTGTTAACAATTCGCAGAATAACAATAACACAGGCACAGGCAGTTCGGTTGTTAATAAAGCCGACTTGGTAATCAACATTAATGATGCAGAAACCACTTATGGTACTGCGTTTGATGAATCTAAGTACAGTTACGGCTTTGGCAGTAATGGTGCAAATGTTTTAGTTAACGGCGATACTTTGTATGACGTTAAGGATGCTATTGATTCTGCCGCAGGCGGATATAATAATACCGGTGCGGTTAACGGAAACAATGGTTTAAAAGTTACTCAGGATGCTGAAGGCAATTATAGTTTGAGCTTTAAAAACGAATTGGCTAATAATAATGCCGATATATTGCAAAACTATAATATCGTACAAGTAAATGCTGGCAAAGCTACTGTAAATAAAAAAGACATTACCATTACAGCCGGTGACCAAAACATAGTTTTAGGGCAAAGGCCGAATTACGCTAACGGCAGTACTGTTATTGAAGATGTGCTTGTAAACGGCGACCAGCAAAAATTGCCTTATTATGAGCATGGCATCAGCGATACAACGCTTGAAAGTGTTGTCGGTACCCATACCGATAAAATAGGCGTTTGGCTTAACGGAACATTTTACGATTTATCGCAAAATCCTGAATGGCATAAAATTAACGGACTTGAATTTTTTGCCAACTACAATATTACTTTTAACCCCGGCACGTTAACAGTTAGCGAATTTGAAGTTCCGCAAGACTGGCCGCATAACCGCTGGGATTACCTGTTTGGCGATAACCCATTTGACCGCAGCAAAAACTTCCGCGAGCGCAAAGCAGAAGTAAACTTTGTTGACGGCGGCATGGAAATTTAACGGCGGTTTATAAGGGCATATTGTAAAGGCTGGTTACGGCAAAACCGGAAGCTAAAATTACAACTTAATAAAACACAAAAACAAACAGCCTGCGGAAAATCCGCAGGCTGTTGTGCGTTAAGTTAGGTTTTAATTAAAAGTATATATCTAATATTTACATAAGCAGCGTGTGTGCTTTTTGCTGCCAGTTTTCGGTATTAGAGCCGCTGCCCTGGGCAAAATCCGGTTTGCCGCCGCCGCGTCCGCCAAAAAGTTCATTTGCTTTTTTGCAGTATTCGCGGCAGTCGGCTTCCACGCCATCAGAGTGGCCAAACATATAGCTTACCCTGCCGCCGGCTTCGTAAATAACGGCAACCGACAGGTTTTCCATAGCCGTCAGTTTTTGCAGCAGCATTTTGGCGTCCGCCGCCGTCGCGTCTTTAGGCGTTACTACCACAAAGCGGCTGCCGTCCGGCATAACATGCGCCGTGCTCAACAGCTGCGGCAGCTGCGCGTCGTACAGCGCCATAGTTTTTTCTTTCAGGCGTGCGTTTAAATCGGCAATTTCGTTTTTCAGCCGCAGCACGCCGTCCGGAACTTGCTCCGGCTTAACGGAAAGCATTTGCCCAGCCTTGCGCAGTGCAGCGTTTTTGCGGCGCGCGTCCTCCAGCGCCCAGCGCCCGCACAAAAAGCTAATGCGCTGTCCTTGTTTATGTTTTTCGGCGCTGATAATGCGGATGCTGCCCACTGCGCCCGTCCTGTTCGGGTGCGTGCCGCAGCAGGTGCAGATATCGCCGCCTTCAACGCTCACCAGGCGCAGCGTGCCCGTCAGTTTGGTGTTCTTTTTACGCATAGTAAATTTATCTAAATCGGTATGCGGCACATAGCTTACGCTGATGGGCTTATCCAGCCACAGCTCGCGGTTGGCAAAATCCTCCGTCTGCGCCAGCTCGTCCTCCGTCAGTTCTTTATCAAGGTCAATCGTTACCAGCCCTTCGCTCATGTGAAAGCCGATGTTATTCGCGCCAAACAGCTTCCACGCCGCGTAAGATAAAATATGTTCGCCGCAGTGCTGCTGCATGTGGTCAAGCCGCACTACGCCGTCCACAACGGCTTGTACCGTGCTGCTAACGGCAAGCGGTTTATCGCAATAATGCAAAATGCGCCCGTTCGTTTCCGCAACGTGCGTAACAACGGCGCCGCCCAGTTTGCCGCGGTCGCTAAGCTGCCCGCCCCCTTCGGGAAAGAACACCGTGCGGTCAAGTTCAACGGCAAAGCCGTTTTTCGCTGGTTCGCACGCCGTAACGACGGCGTCGCACTCCCACAAATAAGCGTCGTTTTCAAATAATTTTTGCGTCATAACAAACCCCTCACTTGTAAAACAATCTATGCT
>DXVZ01000142.1 GCA_019417125.1 Phascolarctobacterium sp. | reverse complement strand
GAATAAGGTATAATAATATTATTTCAAGAATAAGTATACAACAAATTTATCATTTTAGAAATGCGGCGGGAGGTTTTATTTTGCTTAAAAGTATGACTGGGTTTGGCCGCGGCGAATATGAGGATGAAAAGTTTTCGGTAACGATAGAGATGAAAACGGTGAACCACCGTTATAACGAAGTCGCTATCCGCCTGCCGCGCTTTTTAAATCCCCTGGAGGACAGGATACGCAAAACTATTTTGCGCAGTATTAACCGTGGGCGCATAGATGTTTTTATTACGGCAGATTACGTTAACGACGGGCTTTGTACCGTTAAAGTAGATAAGCCGCTGGCAGCTGCTTACCATAACGCTTTGCAGGAGGTTGCCGCAGCGGCGGGGCTGGATTGCAAACTTGCCGAGCAGGCAGAGGTGCTGTACCTTGCACGCTGCCCGGACGTTATCAGCGTTAAAGAAGGCTTCTTTGACGTGGAATCTATATGGCCGCAGCTGGAGCAGGCTTTGCAGCAGGCGATAAGCAACCTTGTCGCCATGCGCGAAACAGAAGGCGGCAATATTTACGGTGATTTTATTAAGCGCGCCGCGCTGATTGAAGAAAAACTTTTGCAGATTGAAGCGCGTTCACCGCAGGTGGTGGAAGAATACCAGGAGCGTTTGAGCGAACGCATTAACGATTTGCTGGAAAAATACAACCAGTCGGTAGAGCCGGAACGCTTATTGCAGGAGGTTGCCATTTTTGCTGACCGCACCAGCATTACCGAAGAAATAGTCCGTTTAAAAAGCCATATTAAGCAGTTCCGCGAAATTATCAACCTTGACCAGCCGGTAGGGCGCAAACTGGACTTTTTGGTGCAGGAGTTTAACCGCGAGGCAAATACCATCGCTTCTAAGGCTAACGATTATACCATTGCCCAACTGGTAGTGGACATTAAGGCGGAAATTGAAAAAATCAGGGAACAGATACAGAACATTGAATAAAAGGAGGCTGTTTTATGGACATTAAGCTTATCAACATAGGCTTTGGCAACATTGTGGCTGCCAACAGGATTATTTCCATTATCAGCCCGGAATCCGCGCCGATAAAAAGAATTATCCAGGAAGCCCGTGATAACGGTACTTTAATTGACGCAACTTACGGACGCAGGACGCGCGCCGTAATCGTTACCGACAGCGGCCACATTATTTTATCGGCAGTGCAGCCGGAAACAGTTGCCAACAGGCTTGTACAAAGTGATGATGAAGATGAGGAATGACGGCAAAGCAGGGGAGGGCTTATTTTGAAACCAAAAGGATTACTGCTGGTTTTATCCGGGCCGTCCGGAGCCGGTAAAGGAACAATCTGCCAGATGCTGCGCGACAGGCTGCCGGATATAGGCTATTCGGTGTCTGTTACAACCCGTGCGCCGCGCGAGGGCGAAGTTGACGGCGTTAATTACTTTTTTAAAACTGTTGAAGAAGTTAAAGCCATGATTGCCGAGGGCGGGCTTTTGGAATATGCCGAGGTTTACGGCAACTATTACGGCACGCCGCGCGATTATGTTATGGACTTGCTGGAACAGGGCAAGGACGTTATTTTAGAGATTGATATTCAGGGCGCTTTGCAGATTAAAAAGCGTTTCCCGGACGGTGTATTTGTGTTTATAGTGCCGCCGTCGCTGGACGAGCTTTCTTCGCGTATTTACAAACGCGGCACCGACAGCGAGGAGGTTATAAAAAAACGCCTTGCTTCTGCTACGGGCGAGCTTGCTTACGCTACTGAATATGACTATATTATAGTTAATGATATTGCCGAGAGGGCGACGCAGAAGGTGCTGACGGTTATGGAAGCCGAACGCTACCGCGCTGCCCGCACTTATTTTATTATTGATGAAATTTGCCATTGCAAAAAAGAGGAGTGATTTTCATGTCTATGGTAGACCCTTCCATTGATTATTTGACAGAAAAAGTTGACAGTAAATACACTTTGGCAATGCTGGCAGCCAAACGTGCGCGCGAACTGACTATCCCCGGGCAGAACCTGCCGGAAAAAGAAGTAAGCATCGCGCTGAAAGAAATTGCCAATGATACCATTACTTACGAGCGCAGTCAGAGTAGATAAGGGAGGCGCCGTCCTTGTTAAAGGGTAAAAAGATTGTTTTGGGAGTTACCGGCGGTATAGCTGTTTATAAAGCCGTTGACCTGGTAAGCAAGCTGCGCAAGCAGGGGGCAGAAGTGCGCGTCGTTATGACAGAGCATGCCCAGCAGTTTGTTACTCCGCTGACTTTTAAGGAAATCAGCGGCAATCAGGTGGCTGTTTCCATGTGGAACGCTAATCAGGAATTTAACGTAGAACACATTGCCCTTGCTGATTGGGCTGACTTATACATGGTTGTGCCGGCAACAGCCAACATTATTGCCAAAATGTCGTACGGCATTGCTGACGATTTGCTTTCAACGGCGCTTTTGGCAGCACATTCGCCAATTATTGTGTGCCCGGCAATGAATACGCACATGTACGAAAACCCTGCTACGCAGGAGAACATTGCCAAGCTGCAAAGCCGCGGCGTTGTTGTAATGCCGCCTGCCAGCGGCGTATTAGCGTGCGGCGCTGTGGGCACAGGCCGTTTGCCGGAGCCTTTGGACATAGTAAACTTTGTAAAAGACTTTTTGGCGAAAACCGAGGGTGATATGCGCGGTTTGAAAGTGCTGGTAACTGCCGCCGGCACGCGAGAGCCGATTGACCCGGTGCGCTATGTTGGCAACCGCAGCAGCGGCAAAATGGGCTATTCCATTGCTCAGGCAGCTTCGGAGCGCGGCGCGGAGGTAACGCTTGTTACAGGCCCGAGTGCACTAGTGCCGCCGCCTAATGTTAAGGTTGTTAAAGTAGAAACCACGCAGCAGATGATGGACGCCTGCCTTGCTGTTTACGATGGCTGTGACATCGTTATCAAGGCTGCTGCCGTTGCTGATTACCGTCCGCACGATGTAGCGGCGCAGAAAATTAAAAAGAAAACCGATGATGCTTTAACGGTTGTAATGGATAAAAACCCGGACATTTTAAAAACGTTGGGTGAACGTAAAAAAGGACAATTTTTGGTTGGCTTTGCGGCAGAAACGCAGAACCTTATTGACAACGCCAAAGAAAAAATAGCCAAGAAAAACCTGAACATGATTGTTGCTAACGACGTAACAATGCAGGGCGCCGGTTTTGGCAGCGAAACCAATATCGTCAAACTTATTTTCCCGGACGGCAGCATTAAAGAACTGCCCCAGATGAGCAAATACGACGTTGCGGAAGAACTTTTAAACACGGTTTTGCGTTTGCGGAAATAGGTATTGCCTTTTTTACATAAATTAGATATAATATCATAGTAACATAATATTACTCATCAAGAGCTGGTGGAGGGATTGGCCCAATGAAACCGCAGCAACCATTGCATTTTGCAAACGGTGCTAAGTCCTGCGAGATAATCGAGAGATGAGAATGTCGGTATAATCAGCGGCGCTCTCATAGAGAGCGCTTTTTTATTACATTAAGGAGGAACAGAATGAGAAAATTATTTACTTCCGAGTCCGTTACGGAAGGGCATCCCGATAAAATTGCCGATCAGATTTCTGACGCCGTGCTTGATGCCATTTTGGCAGAAGACCCGCATGGCCGCGTTGCCTGTGAAACCGTTGTGGCAACCGGGCAAATTCATATTGTAGGCGAAATTTCTACAAGCTGCTATGTTGATATTCCTAAAATCGCGCGCGAAACCGTTATCAACATTGGTTATGACCGTGCTAAATACGGTTTTGACGGCAATACCTGCGGCGTTTTGATTTCTATTGACGAGCAGTCGCCGGATATTGCGCTTGGCGTTGATAAATCTCTGGAAGCCAAAGAAGGCAAAGCTGACGAGGACGAAGTAGGCGCAGGCGACCAGGGCATGATGTTTGGTTACGCTACCAATGAAACTCCGGAATATATGCCGCTGCCGGTATCTTTGGCGCACAAACTTTCGCGCCGTTTGGCAGAAGTACGCAAAACCGGCGTGCTGCCTTACCTGCGTCCGGACGGCAAAACCCAGGTAACGGTAGAATATGACGACGGCAAACCTGTGCGCATAGATACAATTGTTATTTCTTCGCAGCATGCGCCGGAAATCGCGCTGGAGCAAATCCGCCGTGATATTATGGAATTTGTTGTAAAACCGGTTGTGCCGGCAGAAATGCTGGACAGCGAAACCAAATACTACATTAACCCGACCGGGCGTTTTGTTATTGGCGGCCCGCAGGGTGACAGCGGTTTAACCGGCCGTAAAATCATCGTCGATACCTACGGCGGCATGGCACGCCACGGCGGCGGCGCTTTTTCTGGCAAGGATCCCACGAAGGTAGACCGCAGCGCAGCTTATGCAGCCCGCCACGTTGCCAAAAACGTAGTTGCGCAGGCCTTGCCGATAAATGCGAAATTCAGCTTGCTTACGCTATCGGCGTTGCGCAGCCGGTTTCCATTTTGGTTGATACCTTTGGCACCGGCAAAATTGACGACGATAAAATTGCCGAGCTTGTAAAAAAGAACTTTTCACTCAGCCCGTCCGGCATTATTAAAACGCTGGATTTACTGCGCCCGATTTACAAACAGACGGCTGCTTATGGCCATTTTGGACGTACCGACGTCGACCTGCCGTGGGAACACACCGACAAGGCTGAAACCCTGCGCGAACAGGCAGGCTTGTAAAATTTAAAATTAAAACTTAACTGCACTGCAAAACTGTACTTATGGTAAGCAGTGCAGTTTTTTATTAAAGGTTTGGTATTTTATGGTAAAATAAATAAGTAAGCCTAAATTGGAGTTTGTGATGAGATATATAAATGTAGCCATAAATTTACCGGTAAAAAATTTGTTTAAGCAGTTTACCTATGCGCTGCCGCCGCAGTTTGATTATATCGGCGCAGGTTGGCGTGTAATTGTGCCTTTTGCACGGCAGACCACGGAAGGTTTTGTGGTAGGCGAAGCTGGTACTGATTTGCCGCAGCCAGAAAACTACAAAGAGGTGCAGGCGGTTATCGGCACCGAACCATGGTTTGATGAGGAAATGCTGGAAGCGGCGCGCTGGCTGGCGGAGTATTATATGTGCCCGCTGGCGGAGGCGATGCGCTTGTTTATACCCGGCAAAAGCAGCATTAAGCGCCATGCAGTGTACGGCGATGACGGCAAACTGCTTTACTACGAACTGGAAAATCGTTTAAAAGAGAAAACGCAGTTTTGTTACGCCGTTACGGAAAGCGGCAGAGCAGCGCTGGCAGCAGGCAATAAACGCGCTAAAGCGCAGATGGCGGCGCTGGCAATGTTGTCGCAGGCAGGGGGCGGACTTACAGCGACAGAACTGGAAGCCGCCGGTATAAATGCTGCTGTTTTGCGGACGCTGCTGCAAAAAGGCTGGTGCAGCCGCAGTGCACAGCGAGTTTTGCGCAACAGCTATGCAGGCAGCAGCGGCTTAAAAAAAAGCTTTGCGCTGACGGACGAACAGGCGGCAGCCGTAAATGCCGTAAGCAAGGCGATTGCGGAAAAGCGCCAGGAAACTTTTTTATTGCAGGGCGTAACCGGCAGCGGCAAAACAGAAGTTTACCTTAATTTAACCGCCAAAGCCCTTGAAGAAGGTCGGCAGGTACTGGTACTTGTTCCAGAAATTGCCCTTACTGCGCAGATTGTAAAACGTTTTAAAAGTTGGTTTGGCGGCTGCATTGCCGTTGTGCACAGCAAGCTTTCTGCAAGCGAAAGGGCGGACGTTTTTTATAAAATCCGCACCGGCGAAGCGCAGATTTTAATAGGTGTGCGTTCAGCTGTTTTTGCGCCGTTTGCCAATTTAGGGCTGGTTATTATTGACGAGGAGCATGACCAAAGCTATAAACAAGAAGAACGCCCCTGCTACCATGCGCGCGAGGTTGCACTGCACAGGGCGGCTTATTTTGATATTCCCGTTGTTTTAGGCAGCGCCACGCCGTCATTAGAAAGTTATTATGATGCCATAATGAAGCGTTATACGCATTTGCGGCTGACTGGACGCCCTAATGGGCAGCCATTGCCAAAAGTGCAGATTGTTGATATGCGCAGGGAATTGCAGGAAAAGAACTTTTCGGTGCTTTCGCGCACTTTGCAGCAGGAATTAGTACGTACAGCGGCAGCGGGCGAACAGGCAATTGTACTGTTAAACCGCCGCGGTTATTCTACTTTTGTAATGTGCCGCGACTGCAGTGAAACCATTACCTGTCCGCACTGTGCTGTAGCGTTAGTGTACCACGAGGCTGGGCGTGCCATGCGCTGCCATTACTGCGGAAACACTATGCCCTGTCTC
>DXVZ01000141.1:5783-14168 GCA_019417125.1 Phascolarctobacterium sp. | reverse complement strand
ATTTTTTATTGGATTTTTAAAAATTATATGTTATAATGATACGGTAAGTAAATAAATCGGCATGTGTACTGCGGTGCAAACCCGCAGCGGTCCCGCCGCCGGTTTTAGCCGGAAGCATTGCTGATTGGCTGTATCTACGGGCGATGGAGAGAGCAAAAATAAACACTGCTTTGGGCGGTGCTGTTGGTATTTGTGACTTCTGCCGTAGGGCAGGAGCCTTTTTTATTATCAGCATAAAATACTATCTGGCAGAAGCTGCCGGATTAGGAAGGATTTATATGGAAGAATATACGTTTTCGCAGGGCAAAAAAATGCGCTGCGGTTATACAACTGGCAGCTGTGCTGCTGCGGCGGCCAAAGCGGCGGCGCTGATGCTTTTAGGCGGCAGGCGCGTGGACTGCGTAGAGCTTGATACGCCGAAAGGCATACATTTGCACCTTGAAACGCACGAGGCGGAGATGACGCCGGAGTATGCGGCGTGCGCCATACAAAAGGATAGCGGCGATGACCCGGATGACACTAACGGCATTTTAATTTACGCCCGTGTGGAAAAAACTGACGCGGCAAAATATACTATCGAAGGCGGCACCGGCGTCGGCAGAGTAACAAAGCCGGGGCTGGCGTGCAGCGTGGGCGAGCCTGCTATTAATCCCGTGCCGCGCAAAATGATTTTGCAGAGCCTTGCGGATGTGGCGGCGCAGTTTAATTACGGCGGCGGCTTAAAAGTTACCATATCCGCTCCGGCGGGCGTACAGATTGCGCCCAAAACATTTAACCCACGCCTTGGCATTGAAGGCGGCATCAGCATTTTGGGCACCAGCGGCATTGTAGAGCCTATGAGTGACACGGCGCTGATTGAAACGATGTACACCGAAATTAACGTACAGGCGGAAAAAGGCAACAAAGATTTGCTTGTGTTTTTTGGAAACTATGGCGAAGATTTTACACGCGATAATTTAAACGTGGATATTGATAACGCCGTAACATGCAGCAATTTTGTGGGCGAGCTTTTGGATTACGCCGTTTACAAGGGCTTTGAAAGCCTGCTGCTAATTGGCCACAGCGGCAAGCTGGTAAAGCTGGCACAGGGAGTTATGAACACGCACAGCAAATATGCGGACTGCCGCACGGAACTGTTTGCTTTGCAGGCACTGTTTAACGGCGCAAGCCTTGAAACCGGGAAAAAGATTTATGGAGCGCTTACTACAGACGAGGTTATTAAAATTCTGAAGGCGGAAAACCTGTTTGACAAGGTTATGCCCGCCATTACAGAAAAAATAGATTATTATATGCAGCACCGCGTACACGGTAAGTTAAAAACCGGCGCGCTGATGTTCTCTAACGTATATGGCATTTTGGGTAAAACAGCTTGTGCTGACGAACTTATAAAGCTGCATCAGATGAAAAGGAAGGATGAAGATAATGCGAGGTAAACTGTACAGCGTGGGCATTGGCCCCGGCGACCCGGAACTGATGACGCTGAAAGCGGTACGCTTATTAAAAGAATGCGACGTTGTGGCGCTGCCGAAAGGCGACGGCGATGTAATGACGGCTAAAAACATTGTAAATCAGGTTGTAAATATTGATGAAAAAGAACAAATCGTTATTTACATGCCGATGACGAAAGATAAAGATGCTTTGGCAAAAGCCCATAAGGAGGGCGCTGACGCTATTATCAAGCTGCTTGACGAGGGCAAAAATGTAGTGTTTATCACGCTGGGGTGCCCCACGGTTTACGCAACCTGCATTTATGTGCACAAGCTTGTGCTAAAAGCAGGCTACGAGGCAGAATTGGTAGCTGGCGTTACAAGCTTCTGCGCCGTTGCAGCCAAACTTAACGTATCGCTGTGCGAAAAAGCAGAGCCGTTAATCATCCTGCCCGGCAGCTATAAGGAATCGGGCAAGTTTTTGGACGCACCAGGCAACAAGGTGCTGATGAAATCGGCAAGCCAAATTGCCGCTGTGCGCGATGAACTGAAAGAGCGCGGGCTTTTAAGCCATGCAGCAATGGTTGAGCGCTGCGGGCTGCCCGGCGAAAAAGTTTACTATGATTTGAATGAAATTGACGAAAAGAGCAGTTATTTTTCGATAATATTAGTAAAGGAAAAGGAGTTTGACAAATGATTTACTTTATTGGCGCAGGCCCGGGTGCCGTTGATTTGATTACGGTGAAAGGCAAAGAACTTTTGGAAAAGGCGGATTTGATTATTTACGCCGGTTCGCTGGTAAACCCCGAACTTTTAAAATATGCCAAACCGGACTGCGTAATTATGGACAGTGCCAAAATGACGCTGGAAGAAGTTATTGCGGCTATGGTACCGGCGGCGCAGAGCGGTAAACTGGTTGTGCGCCTGCACACCGGCGACCCCAGTATTTACGGCGCTCACCGCGAGCAGATTGACCTTTTGCGCAGCTATGGGCTGGACTACGAAATTGTGCCGGGCGTAAGTTCCTTCTGCGCAGCGGCTGCGGCTTTAAAAGCGGAATATACCCTGCCAAACGTCAGCCAGTCGGTTATAATTACCCGTATGGAAGGGCGCACTCCTGTTCCGCCCAGGCAAAAAATTGCCGATTATGCCGCCCATAATGCAACAATGGTTATCTTTTTAAGCTCCAGCATGCTGGATAAGCTGCAGAAAGAACTGGTTGCAGGCGGTTATAAAGAAGATACCCCGGCGGCGATTGTTTATAAGGCTTCGTGGCCTGATGAAAAGGTTTGCCGCTGTACCGTCGGCACGATTGCTGAAACGGCAGCTAAATATAACATTACCAAAACCGCGCTGATTACCGTTGGTTACTTCCTTGGCAGCGAATATGACCGCAGCGAACTGTATAACCCGACTTTTGCGCACGGTTACCGTGAAGCTGACCCCAGCAAGCTGAATATTAAGCCAGAGGTTAAATAAAATGCTGGCAGTGCTTTTTTCCTTTAGCAGACGCGGCGGGCTGTTAAACGCTGAGATAGGCAGATTTTTAACCGGGGTGGGTTACGAGGCGAAGTGCTTTACCATGCCCAAATTTGCCAATGTGTGCGAAGGTTTAACTGCCTGCGATTATAAAGCTGTTTGTTCGGAGTATTTTGTTAAGGCTGACGTGATGATATTTATTGGCGCCAGCGGCATTGCGGTGCGTGCCATTGCGCCGCACGTTAAAAACAAAATGACGGACCCGGCTGTGCTGGTTATCGACGAGCGCGCTAATTTTGTAATATCGCTGCTTTCGGGGCATATCGGCGGTGCGAATGAATTGGCACGCCAAATTGCTGCTGCAATTAACGCTGTGCCCGTAGTAACAACGGCGACGGACGTTAATAATCTGTTTGCTGTGGACGAATGGGCAGCAAGGCACGGCATGGTTATTGAAAGCATGGCTGCCGCCAAAGATTTTGCAGCAGCGCTGGTGGCTGGCAAAACGGCAGGCTTCTACAGTAATTACGAAGTTAAAGGCGTGCTGCCTAACGGAGTTGCCAAAGCCGGCAGCGGCGAAGTGGGCATGGCGGTAACGTTGGATAAAAACAACAAGCCTTTTGGCACAACCGTTGTTTTAATGCCTAAAATTTTGCATTTGGGCATTGGCTGCCGCCGCAACACGCCTTTGGAAAAAATAGAAAGCTTTGTGCTTGGCGAACTTGCACAGCACGGCTTTGACTTGCGCTGCGTTAAAAGCATAGCTTCGGTAGATTTAAAAAAGAACGAGCAGGGGCTTTTGGGCTTTGCCGCTAAGTATAATTTGCCGGCGAAGTTTTACACGGCGGAAGAATTGCAGCAGGCGCAGGGCGATTTTACGCCGAGCGCTTTTGTAAAAAGCATTGCCGGTGTGGATAACGTGTGCGAGCGCGCGGCGGTGCTGGCAAGCGGCGGTAAGCTAAGACTGCGCAAAACGGCGCACGACGGCGTAACTTTGGCGGTTGCTGAAGAACCGCTGACAATAGAGTTTTAAAGTAAAATTTTAGGATGGTGTAAAATGCAGAAAGTTTATGTAGTAGGTTTAGGACCAGGCGGCGTAGAACAAATGACCGCCCGTGCCAAAAACACACTTGAAAAATGCGATGTTATCGCAGGTTACCATGTTTATATAGATTTAATTAAAAACGATTTTCCAGGTAAGGAATTTTTAACCACTGGCATGCGCAAAGAAGTTGACCGCTGCCGCCTTGCCGTGGAAGAAGCGCTGAAAGGCAAAACCGTAGCGATGATTTCCAGCGGCGACGCAGGCGTTTACGGCATGGCAGGCATTATGTACCAGGTAGCGGCAGACCATCCGGAACTTGATATTGAAGTTATACCCGGTATTACGGCGGCTTGCTCAGGCGCGGCAGTGCTTGGCGCTCCGCTTATCAGTGATTTTTGCCTGATTTCGCTAAGCGATTTGCTTACTCCGTGGGAAAAAATTGAAAAGCGCCTTGACTGCGCGTCTCAGGCTGATTTTTGCATTTGCCTGTACAATCCTTCCAGCTTTAAGCGCCACGATTATCTGCAAAAGGCGTGCGATATTATGCTGAAAAACCAGCGACCGGACGTACCGGCAGGCATTGTGCGCAACATCGGCCGTGAAGGCGAAAGCTACGAAATTACTACTTTGCAGGAACTGCGTGATAAACAGGTGGATATGTTCTCGACCGTTATCATCGGCAATTCGCAGACCGAAGTTATTAACGGCAAGCTGGTTACGCCCAGAGGCTATAAGCTGTGAACAGGCGCATTTGGATTATTGGCGGCACCAGCGAAGGGCGCAGCCTGGTAAAAGAACTGGCGCAGCTTGATATTGAAATTTACGTTTCGGTGGCTACTGTGTACGGCGCAAAGCTTATTGAACAGCACAGCAACGTAAAGGTTATGCCTGAGCGCATGGACTTGGCGGCAATGCAGGCTTTTTTGAAAGAGTACAAGCCTGACTGCGTGATTGACGCGACGCACCCTTATGCAACTGTGGTAACACAGACGGTAAAAGAAGCCTGCTCAAGGGCTGGCACTGAATACCTGCGTTTGGTGCGCCCGGCAGAAGAAAGCTATGGCAGTGCGGTAGTTGTGCATGATTTTGCCGAAGCCGCCGAAGTTTTAAGCCATACAGAAGGTAAAATATTTTTAACGACAGGCAGTAAAAACCTGCCTGATTTTACGGCGGTGCCTGGTTACAGCGAGCGCATTGCTTTAAGGATTCTGCCTATGCAGGATTCGCTGGCAAAAGCGGTGGAGTTAGGGTATAAGCCTGCCAACATCGTTTGTATGCAGGGACCGTTTGAAGAAGATTTAAATATTGCCATGCTTAAGCATTTTAACGCCAAATACCTTGTAACTAAGGATTCCGGCAAGGCGGGCGGCTTTGAAGAGAAAATTGCCGCAGCGCACGAAGCGGGGGCGGAACTGGTGATTATCGCCAGAAGCGAGAACGAGCATGGCAGCGGTTATGCCGACATTGCAGCGCAGATAAAGGCGCGCTACAACGCGGCAGAATGAAGGTGAAATAATGTTAAGGGTTAATATTATAGGCATTGGGCCGGGCAACCCCAAACTTTTAACCGGCGCAGCACGCGAAGCAATAGAGCAGAGTACCGTTTTAATCGGCGATAAGCGGATGCTGGCAAATTTTGCGTCAGATAAGCGCGTTTATGACACTATTAAGACAGCAAAAATATGCGAAATTTGCAGCGAAGCAGACCCGGCAAAAGACATTGTAAGCGTGCTGGTAAGCGGCGACGTGGGTTTTTTCAGCCTTGCCAAAACTATCAGCGGCAAACTGCCGGGCTGTGAATGTATACGTTACTGCGGCATCAGCAGTTTGGTGTATTTTGCACAGCAGCTGCAAATGTCTTGGGACGATGCTAAAATTGTCAGCATGCACGGGCGCAGGCAAAACTTTATCGAAGCTGTGGCGCACAATAAAAAGGTGTTTGCCCTTAC
Organism: Phascolarctobacterium sp.; assembly: GCA_019417125.1. GTDB lineage: Bacteria > Bacillota > Negativicutes > Acidaminococcales > Acidaminococcaceae > Fusicatenibacter_A. The sequence goes on along the minus strand of DXVZ01000141.1, from coordinate 8,268 downwards.
CGGCGGAGAGAATTCTCCGCGGGCGCTGTGCGCAAAACTGTGTGAGTTTGGTATGGGCGGCGTGCAAGTGTATGTTGGTGAAAACCTTTCGTACTCCGATGAAAAAATTAGCTGCCTGACAGCGGCGGAAGGTGCGGAACGGGAATTTTCCTCACTTTCCGTAATGATGATTATAAACGGAGAAGCAAGAGCGCTAACGCATAACGTACACGGCTTAAGCGATGATTTGTTTACGCGCAGCAAAGTACCGATGACGAAGCAGGAAATCCGCGCAGTGTCCATTTCTAAACTGATGCCGGAAGAAACTGACGTTGTTTACGATATCGGCGCCGGTACGGGTTCATGTTCTATTGAACTGGCATTGCAGGCAAAACGCGGTATGGTTTATGCGTTTGAACGTAATCCTGAAGCCGTGGACCTTATCGGAAAAAATAAGGAACTGTTCGGCGTGGAGAACCTTATCGTCGTTGCAGGTGAGGCGTCTGAAAAACTGGCGGAAATGCCGGTGCCGGACTGCGTGTTTATCGGCGGCAGCGGCGGCAAGCTGTGTAAAATGCTGGATGCCATTTACGCCAAAAACGCCAACTGCCGTGTGGTTATTAATGCCATCACGGTTGAAACTTTGATAGAAGTTGTTGAGTATTATAAACAGCATGCGGAATATGCTTTGGATATTGTTAATGTGTTTGCGGCGCGTGCTAAGAAGCTGGGCGCGTATAATTTAATGATGTCTCAAAACCCCGTTTATATTATGACAGCGTTAAAAAAGGGTGAGTAAAATGGCTGAACTGAAGCTTCCGCGTTTTATGCTGGCTGCACCTGCCAGCGGCAGCGGCAAAACAACTTTAACATGTGCTGTGCTTAAGGCGCTGATGAATAAGGGCTTAAAAACGGCGGCGTTTAAATCGGGACCTGACTATATCGACCCGATGTTCCATTCGCGCGTTATCGGTGCTAAATCACGCAATTTGGATTTATTTATGCTGCCGGAGGAAACAGCGAAATACCTGCTTGCCAAAAACGGCAGCGGTTGTGATATTGCCGTTTTGGAAGGCGCAATGGGCTTTTTTGACGGTATGGGCACAACCTTAAAGGGAAGTGCTTACGATTTGGCGCGTCTGACGCAGACACCAGTAATTTTGGTGGTTAACGCTAAAGGAGCGGCGCTTTCTATCGCTGCCATGATTGAAGGTTTTAAAAACTTCCGCAAGGATGTTAAAGTTGCCGGTGCGGTATTAAACAACGTAACGGCGATGAGTTATAATTTTTATAAGGATGCTATTGAAAAAGAAACCGGCATACCGCTGGTAGGCTATTTGCCGCATATGGAAAACTGCAATTTTGAAAGCCGCCATTTGGGATTAGTAACTGCTGGCGAAATCAGCGATTTGCAGGAAATTATCGGCAGGTTGGCACAGCAGGCAGAAAAAAGCATTGATTTTGACGCTTTGCTGAAAATTGCAAACAATGCGCCGGTACTTACATATACCGATATGCAGCCGGAAAAATTGGCTGATGTTAAAATTGCCGTTGCTTATGATAAAGCGTTTTGTTTTTATTATCAGGACGCTTTGGAGCTTTTGGAAAATTTGGGAGCGCAGCTTGTATATTTCAGCCCGTTGGCAGACAATAAGCTGCCTGAATGTGACGGTTTATATCTTGGCGGCGGCTATCCGGAGCTGTACGCTAAAGATTTGCAGGATAACGCCGCAATGCGCGCAGATATAAAATCCGCTTTAGCGGGTGGTTTGCCCTGTGTTGCAGAATGCGGAGGCTTCATGTATTTGATGAAAACTTTCCGCGGTAAAAACGGTGAAACATATGGCTGGGTTGGCGCGATTGACGGCGAAACCTATATGACGCAGAAACTAAACCGTTTTGGCTACGTTGTTTTAACCGCCAAGCGCGATAATTTACTGTGCGGCAAGGGCGGGCAGATTAACGGACATGAGTTTCATTATTCGGAAAGTACAAACAACGGCGATACTTTTACTGTTGCCAAGGCTTCCGGTACTAAAACATGGGAGGCGGTTTACACAACGCCGAGCCTTTATGCCGGGTATCCGCATATTCACTTGTGGGGCAATGCGGATTTTGCCCGCAATTTTGTTAAAGCCTGCTGGGATTACAGGCATAATATTTGATGGTTGATGATGACGAAGGGTTTGTAGTATGGTTCTTTTAACTGCGATAATTTTGGGATTTATTTTGGATTTCGTTTTTGGCGACCCGCGGTGGCTGCCGCATCCGATTTGTTTTATCGGCAAGCTGATAAGCGTTACGGAAAAAACAGTGCGCCGCTTTACTGGTGAAAAACCGGAAGGATTGCTGCTGGGCGGTTTTGTGCTGGTGATTGTTGTGCTTACAGTAACTTTTTCCGTGCCGTATTTTATTTTAAAATTTGCGGAAATGTACAGTCCGGTGCTGGCATTTGTGCTGGAAACCTTTATGTTTTACCAGATTTTTGCCATGCGCTCGCTTAGGG
>DXVZ01000141.1:2605-5773 GCA_019417125.1 Phascolarctobacterium sp. | reverse complement strand
CGCTGGTGTATGACGCGCTGAAGAAGGGTGATTTGGCAGAAGCACGTCAAAAACTTTCGTGGATTGTCGGGCGCGATACGGCGGAACTCACGGATGAAGAAGTTGCCAAGGCTGCCGTGGAAACTGTGGCGGAAAATACTTCCGACGGTGTTATTGCTCCGTTGTTCTTTATGTTTATCGGCGGTGCGCCGCTGGCGTTTTTGTACAAGGGCATTAACACTATGGATTCAATGGTGGGCTATAAAAACGATAAATATCTGTATTTTGGGCGCTGCGCAGCCAAGCTTGACGATATTGCTAATTTTATACCGGCGCGCATCGCAGGTTTGTTAATGGTGGCGGCGGCGTATTTTCTTAATATGGACGCTGCCGGTTCGTGGCGCATTTTTAAGCGTGACAGGCGGCATCACTTAAGCCCAAATTCTGCCATGACGGAATCTGCCGCGGCGGGTGCGCTTGGCGTTAAACTTGGCGGCGGGCATTTTTATTTTGGCAAATGGGTGCCGAAAGATACTATTGGTGATGAGTTGAAAAAGACTGACGCTGAAGATATAGTGAAAATGAACGGGCTGATGTACATGACATGTATTTTAAGCGTGCTGATTTTTTCGCTTGTGTATTTGATTAAAATTTTTATAATTGGAGAGTAAATGATGTATACCTATGTGCACGGCGGCGATGTTTACAGCGCCAATGGTAAAAATAACATAGTTGATTATTCGGCAAATATCAATCCGCTGGGGCTGCCGCAGTCTGTAAAAAAAGCAATCGTGAAATCCATTGGCAGCTGCATAGATTATCCTGACCCGTTTTGCCGCCGTTTAACTGATAAACTGGCAGCGTTTTTCTCCGTACCTAAGGAATACATTTTTTTCAGCAACGGCGCTGCCGATGTGCTGTTTAAACTTGCGCTGGCAGTGCGCCCTAAAAAAGCTCTGCTTTTAGCGCCAACCTTTGCCGATTATGAAAAGGCTTTGCGCAGCGTCGACTGTGGGATTGAATATTACCTGCTGCAAGAGGCAAATAATTTTAAGCCGCAGCCTGATATTTTGCAGCAGCTGACGCCGGATCTGGATTTTATGGTTATCTGTAACCCTAACAACCCAACAGGAAGGCTGATAGACAAAGAACTTTTGGCAAAACTGATTGCTGAATGCGGCGAATTGGGCATAAAAATTTTAATTGACGAATGTTTTATGGATTTTGTAGCGGAAGAAAAAGCTTACAGTATGATTAAGATGCTGCAAAATAATAAGCAGCTGATAATTTTAAAGGCATTTACCAAAACTTACGCTATGCCTGGGCTGCGCCTTGGTTATTGTTTAACGGCAGATGAAGATTTGCTTTTGCGCCTGCATGAATGCGGACAGGATTGGAATGTTTCCGTACCGGCGCAGGAAGCGGGGCTGGCGGCGCTTGACGAAACGGAATATGTAAAAAAAGCGCGTGCGCTGATTACTAAAGAACGGCGCTATCTTACAAATGCGCTGAACCGCTTAGGCGCAAAAACCTACGGCTCGGAAGCTAACTACATATTTTTTAAGTGGGAACAGCCAATTGATTTAAAAGAAAAAATGGCGCAGAAGGGCTTTTTAATCCGCAGCTGCGCCAACTACCATAATTTACAAGGTAATTATTACCGCATTGCCGTAAAAAAACATGCGGATAACATAAGATTTATTGAAGTTTTAAAGGAAGTACAAAGTAATGCACTCACTACTGGTGATAATTGACGGACTGGGAGATGACCCGATTGCCGCGTTTAGCGGCAAAACACCGTTTCAATACGCACAGCACCCTAATATTGATAAACTTTTGCTAAAAGGCACATATTCGGAAATCAGCATTTGCGAAAGAGATTTTGCGGCAGAAAGCCTGGGCTGTATTCTGCGGCTTTTAGGTGTGGAACAGAAGGATTTTCCTATGAACCGCGCTTATTTGGAACTGCTTGCCAACGGGCGAGATATCAGTGAATACGAAATGGTACTGCGCTGCAATCTGGCGTCTGTTGATGCTGACGGCAAACTGGTATCGTTTAATGCTATGGGGCTTACGCCTGAAGAAATGGCGGAAGCGGCTGCGGTCTGCAACGAGCTGTGGCAGGGCATTGAGTTTCTGCATCTTTCCGAATACCGCAATTTACTTATTTTGGACAACGATAAGCAGATTTTGCACGATTGCCGTATTGCTCCGCCGCACGAAAGCATGGGGCAGAGCATTGATGAACTTTTAAGCGGCATTAAGGCAAAATCGCTTTTATTAAAAACCTTTATAGATGAAACCACGGAAAAACTGAAGCCCTTTGCTAAAAATGGCGTAACTTACAGAATTTATCCGTGGGGCCCTTCGGAACGCAAAGAACTGCCTACCTTTTATGGGCTGCACGGTATCAAAGGGGCGGTGGTGTGCAAGGCTGAGATTGTCCGCGGCATTGCACACGCACTGAAAATGCCGGCGCCGGTATTGCCGGGCACAACTGCCGATATTGATACCGACATCAGTGCTAAAGCGGTACAAACACTTAATTTTTTACAGGACTATGATTTTGTGGCTGCTCATTTTAACGGCAGTGATGAAGCGGCGCACCGTTATGATTACCGCGGCAAAGCAGATTTTATAACGCGTATCGACCGCGATTTTATCGGTACTGTGCTGCAAAAAACAAAAGACCCGCTGAAAATACTTATTTGTGGCGATCATGTTACAAGCTGCGTAACCGGCAAGCACAGCGCTGGTAAGGTGCCTGTAATTGCCGCCTGTGTTAACTGTGATAACAACGCGCCAGTAATAGGCGATTACCATGATATACACAAATTTTTAATGGGAGCGAGTGATTAACGTGGCCAAAACAATAATGGTTCAGGGAACAATGTCAAATGCGGGCAAAAGCCTTGTAACTGCGGGCTTGTGCCGTGTTTTCAATCAGGACGGCTATAAGGTGGCGCCTTTTAAGTCGCAGAATATGGCGCTTAATTCATTTATTACGCGCACTGGTGCGGAAATGGGCAGGGCGCAGGTTGTGCAGGCAGAAGCTGCCAACATTGAACCAGATGTTGCCATGAACCCGATTTTATTAAAGCCAACCAGCGACTGCGGTTCGCAGGTTATTGTTAACGGCGAACCGCAGTCGCTGGTTGGCTTTAATAAAATCGGGTTCATGGCAACATC
>DXVZ01000141.1:0-2595 GCA_019417125.1 Phascolarctobacterium sp. | reverse complement strand
TGACTGCTGCTGAATATTTTAAAATGAAGCATACGCTGAAACCGGAAATTATGAAAGCCTTTAATGGTTTGGTAGAGAAAAACGATATTATCGTTATTGAAGGTGCTGGCAGCCCGGCGGAAATTAACATTAAAACCGACGATATTGTAAACATGGGTATGGCAAAAATGGCTAATGCGCCGGTGCTTTTAGTTGCAGATATCGACCGCGGCGGCGTTTTTGCTTCTATTTACGGTACTTTAATGCTGCTGGAGCCGGAAGAGCGTGCAATGGTCAAAGGTGTAATCATCAATAAATTCCGCGGTGATGTAGAAATTTTGCGCCCGGGTTTAAAAATGATTGAAGAAAAAACTGGTGTGCCAGTTATCGGTGTTGTGCCGATGCTGCATGTTGATATTGAAGATGAGGACAGCCTTTCCGAACGCCTGACGGAGCACACCGAGGTTAAAGCAGTGGACATTGCCGTTGTGCGTATTCCGCGTATGTCTAATTACACTGACTTTAACGTATTTGAACTGATTCCAGGTGTTTCGCTGCGTTATGTAGATAAAGTGCAGGACTTAAAAAATCCGGATATGATTATTATCCCTGGAACGAAAAATACTATTGGCGACTTAAAATGGCTGCGCCAAAGCGGCTTTGAAGCCGAAATTTTAAAGCACGCCAATAAAGGCACGGTTATTTTTGGAGTTTGCGGCGGCTATCAGATGCTGGGCAAAAGCCTCAGTGACCCATATGGCGTAGAAGAAGGCGGCGATACTGCAGGTATCGGTTTGCTTAATGTAGAAACTATTTTTGCCGAAAAGAAACGCACCATACGCGTGGAAGGGCATTTCGGCGAAGTGCAGGGCGTTTTTGCTAACCTCAGCGGTAAGGAATTTTACGGTTACGAAATTCATTCCGGTGTAACCAATTTTGAAGAAAGCAGCGCGCTCACTCAGATGCAGCCTATTTACGAAGAAGGCGGCGTGATGCCGGAAGGTTCGCAGCATATTGAAGGCGTAATGAATGTATACGGCACTTATGTGCATGGTATTTTTGACAGCGAAGGCGTGGCTGCTGCCGTTGTTGAAGCATTGCTTGCGAAAAAAGGCATGAGCAGCGACGATATCAAAGTTATCAATTTTGACGACTACAAAAAACAGCAGTATGATATTTTGGCTGACAACATCAGAAAAAATATCGATATGAAGAAAGTTTACGAGATTTTAGAGGCTGGTATTTAAATGTTTGGTTTAATACATATTTACTGCGGCGATGGCAAGGGCAAAACCACTGCTGCCGTGGGGCTGGCAGTGCGCTGTGCCGGGCGCGGTAACAAAGTGCTGCTGGTGCAGTTTTTAAAAAGCCGCGATAGCGGCGAACTGTATTCGCTGGCCAAGCTGCCGGCAATTGAAGTAATGCGCGGCAAGGAAAGTAAAAAATTTACTTTTCAGATGAATGACGAAGAAAAACATGCCCTGCTGCTTGAACACAATAAAATGTTTGACGCAGTGCAGGAAAAAATTAAAACCGGCAGTTATGCACTGCTGGTTTTGGATGAAGTTATCGGTGCAATTAATGCAAAGGTTTTTGAGAAGGAAAGATTAGTTGACTTTTTGCGCCATAAGCCGGAAAACCTTGAAGTTGTGCTGACTGGACGCAATCCTGCACTGGAACTTTTGGAGCTTGCCGATTATGTATCGGAAATGCGCAAAATAAAGCACCCGATGGATAGGGGCATTATGGCGCGTGAAGGTATTGAAAAATAACAGGAGGCTTATATGAAATTACAAAATGTTTTGCCTGCGGATATTGAAAGCCGCAGCATGGAGATTATCGGTGAAGAACTGGGCGAATTAAAAATTGATCCCGAAAAATTAAGCATTGTAAAACGCGTTATTCATACTTCTGCCGATTTTGACTATGCGCGCAACATGCGCTTTAGTGAAGGCGTTGTAGAAAAAGCGTTAGAGGCATTGCAAAACGGCGCTACTATTATTACCGACACTAACATGGCGTGCACCGGCATCAACAAAGCGGGGCTTGCAAAACTTGGCGCAAAAGCCATATGTTTTATGGCTGACGCTGATGTTGCCGCAAGAGCTAAAGAAGCTGGTTCTACACGCGCGGCGGCCTGCATGGAAAAAGCCTGCACCGTCGAAGGCCCGGTAATTATCGCTGTTGGCAACGCGCCGACGGCACTGGTACGCCTTGATGAGCTGGTAAAAGAAGGTAAAATAAAACCGGCACTGGTTATCGGTGTGCCGGTAGGTTTTGTAAATGTTGTGGAATCTAAAGAAATCATTATGAAGACAGGTATTCCGTATATCGTCGCTGTTGGACGCAAAGGCGGCAGCAACGTCGCTGCGGCAATCTGCAACGCGCTTATTTACAAGCTGACAAGAAAATAATTTAACAGTATGCTGTAAAAAGTTTAAAATACGGGATTGCTAATTTGCTTGTAAATGCAAATGGTAATTCCGTTTTTATTTTTAAGCTTTCTGATGCATTCTACTAAAACAAAAAATCCCGAACACGAATGTCCGGGATATAATTGCTGGCTCCCCGAGTAGGACTCGAACCTACGACGCCCTGATTAACAGTCAGGTGTTC
>DXVZ01000140.1 GCA_019417125.1 Phascolarctobacterium sp. | reverse complement strand
GCGTCAGATGTGTATAAGAGACAGGATCATAGTTGCTATGCCCAGCGCACCCAGTGGTTTTATCCGCAGACCGAAAAAAATCTTATCTACAAAAGTAGTGGCTAAAATACCCAAAGCGCCCCACACTGCGTAAGCAATGCTTAAATCAAGCGTTAAAAGCGCCTGCGCCATAAAAATAAAGGCTGCGCCGATGAGAAAAAGTGCGGCAAAACCGTATTTTTTGTTATGAAAGCCGTCGGATTTTTTTAGGCAGATATTGGCGGCAACGTCGCCGGCAACTGCCAGCAGCAAATAAATAATACCGTTGGCGTAAGTCATTTTAATCACACTCCCTGCGGGCGGTGCCGTTTTTCAGCATCGTCAGCCCGGTTAAGATAACGGCAAAGGCAAGTAGTTTCTGCGGCGGCATACTTTCGTTAAAAATCAGGCAGGCAGCCACCGCCGTGCCCGCCAGCCCCACGCCTTCCCAAATAGCGTAGGCGACGCTGATGGGAATTTTTTTAACTGCTTTGCTTAGGCAAAAATACGAAAACGCCATCAGCGCAAGCATTATCGGATAGCCGATAAACAACTCGTGCATTACCGAAAATTTCATAAAAGTTGTGCCCGTAACTTCAAGGGCAATGGCTGCAAGCAGCATATAGAGATGTTTCATAATAATTCACCCTTTCGCTTGCGGCAAAGTAATTTTGCCGCTATAATAATGGTAAAGTATGGTGCTGCACCATAGTCAAGGGGGATTTAGCAAATGTCTCAGCGCCTTTTAAAAACAGGCGAATTTGCCGCTTTTTGCAACACAACCAAAGACACCCTGTTCCATTATGACGCTATCGGGCTGCTGAAGCCGGTGCGTACCGCCGCCAATGGCTACCGCTATTATTCGCTCAACCAGATTTATATGTTCGATTTAATTACTACGTTAAAAGAAGTCGGGCTTTCGCTGGAAGAAATAAAAAATTATATGGATGAGCGCGATACGGACGTTTTTGTAGAGCTTTTAAAAGAACAGGACAAGCTGCTGAAGCATAAAATAGACGTGTTAATGCGCCGCCGCCGCCTTTTGCGCAACACTTTGCGCATGATAAGCGAAGCTTGCGATGTGCCGGAAGATAAAATAACTATTGAAGATTTGCCAGAAGAATATTTTATCATCAGCGACCGCGCTAAAAACGGCAGTGAAAAAGAGCAGTTTGCCGCAATTTCGCGCTTGTGGGATTATTGCAGCAAATATAATGCTTATGATGATTTTGCAACCGGCGAAATTATACCCTACGAAAATATTGCCAATGGCAGTTTTGTTACTGGCTGGTATTCCTCGCGTATCGAAAAAAAGGCTAAAAGCCGCTACCTGCGCGTAAAACCGGCAGGGCGCTACGCTGTAAAATATATACGCAATTCGTACTACGCTTTGCAGGCGGAATACCGTAAGTTTTGCACTGAATTAAAGGCGCTTGGTTATGAACCCTGCGGCGATATTTACCAAAACGATATTACCAATTATCTTTCGGAACGTTACGCAGATGATTATTTAATGAAAATAGAAGTGCAGGTTGAAAATAAAGGCGATGACGGAAAAATCTAATGCGTTAAAAAAAGATTTGCATATTTGCGCAGGGCTGGCGCTGTGCCAGGTGCTGCTTGCTGCCCTGCCGCTTGGCATACCGGCGCTGTTTGGCAATTTTACGTTGCGTGCGGCGTATGCCGCCGTGCAGCTGGTGTTTGTGCTGCCGCTGGTGTATTACGCGCGCCCGGTTTTGCGCCGGGGCAGGCGCAGTTTATTTGGCGGCGTGCCCGCAATGGAAGGGCTGGCGTTTGCCGCCTGTGCCATTGGGCTTGCCGCAGGCGTAATAGCGGGCGTAAGTGCCGCTGTGGGGCATGTAAGCCTTGCCGGGCTGCCCTTTGCGCCGCTGGCGGTAATGCTTGTTACGGTGCTGGCGGCAGAATATTTTAAAGCAGCCTGCCCGCTGAAAACTGCGGAAGAAGAAGCGTTAAACGCAGATAAAACGGCGGCATTTGTATTGCCGGCAGTATTTGCAATTGCGCTGGCGGCGGCGCTTAGCTGGTGGTTTTACGGGCTGGGCGCGGCGGCGGCGTGGCTGGTTTTGGCGGGCGTGCTTTTGGCAGGCAGCGCCGGTGCGTTTATGCTGGCGGGCGTACTGCCGCTTTATTTTGCCGCGCAAAACGCCCACAATAGCGGCTATGCCTTTGCAGACAGCGCCAGCGCGGAGAACTGCCGCAGCCTGACGATGGCTGTTTTTGACGACAGTTTTGCCCCTACGGAAGGGCAGGAAATTACAGATATTATTACCGCCGCCGTCAGCGAAGCGCAGCTGCTGGCATTGGCGGCAGGCGTTACCGCCGCGGCGGAGCACCCCTTGCAGCAGATGTTTGGCGAGCAGGCGGCAGGGCTGCCGGTACCTGCGTGCAGCGGCGTTGTTAAAATGCGCGGCGGCATAACGGCGCAGTGCAGCGCACGCAACGTGCGCATGGGCACGCTGGCGTTTGTCAGCAGCGTCGCCGTTATCGGCACGGAATACGCTAAATACGAAGCGCAGCTTAAAAAGCAAGGCAAAACCGTCTTTTACATTACCAGCGGCAGGGTTTTGCAGGGCATTATCGCCGTAGGGCCTAAGGTAACGGGCGGCTTGCAGCCGGTGCTGGCAGTACTGCACAAGCGCGGCGTGCGCACGGTAATGTTCAGCACTGCCGCCAAGGCGCAGGCAGAATACATCGCCGCTAAAGCAGGCTTTAACAAAACAGTGGCGGAACTGGCGCCGCAACACCAAAAGGAACTGGCGGAAACCTTTTGCCGCACAGGCGAATTTATTGCCGTTTTGCGGCATACGCAAACTGGCGCGGTGCAGGCAGATTTATACAGCCCGGCAGGAACATTGGCGGGCAGCCTTACTTTGGCAGGCGGCAATGCCGGGAACCTGCCTTTGGCGATAGCGTTAAGTGAAAAGCTGCTTAAAGTGCGCGGGCAAAACAGCCGCCTAGCCCTGTTGCTGGGGGCGGCGTGGGCTGTTATGGCGGCATTTGGCTGGCAGCTGGCGTTTAAAACAGTGCTGCCGGGTACGGCGCTGGCGCTGATGCTTGTTATATCCGCACTGGCGGTATGGCTTAACAGCCGCCGCCTGCTAAAGAACTAAAACCTAACTGCTGTAAGCAAAATTACAGCAGTTTTTTAATTTTAAATAAGAAAAAATAAAAAAATTTTTAAAAAAATTAGCACTCACCTATTGACAGTGCTAACAAGAAGTGGTATATTATATTCAGAACGAAGGAAGGCCCCGATGAGGGGCGGAAACCTAAAGTTCAGAAGCGACAGCCTTTAAAGCTGCTGATATACATTGCAAGTTTTGAAAGGAAGTCTTTTATTATGATGTTACCTACCATCTTTGGAGAAAACTTATTTGACGATTTTATGGACGATGCTTTTGAAAGAAACTTCTTCGGCAGCAGGAACCCGCTGTACGGCAAACACAGCAAAAACATTATGAAAACTGACGTTAAAGAAACCGACAACGGTTATGAACTTGACATTGACCTGCCGGGCTTCAAAAAAGACGAAATCAGCGCTCATCTCGAAAACGGTTATCTTACCGTATCGGCAGCCAAAGGGCTGGATAAGGACGAAAAAGACAAAGAAGGCCATTACATCCGCCGTGAACGTTACAGCGGCAGCATGACGAGAAGCTTCTATGTTGGCGACGCCCTTACCGAAGAGGACATTAAAGCCAAATACGAAAACGGTATTTTGAGCCTGAGCATTCCTAAAAAAGATGCAAAAGCCGTTGAAGCCAAAAAATACATCGCCATTGAAGGTTAATAAGTAGCTTAAATTAAAAGCTGCGGCACAATTTGTGCCGCAGCTTTTTTACGTTATTATAAAAAAACAACGTCGCCATGCGCAGCAATGGCGTGCGTTGCCGTGTGAAAAAATTCCGGCATACCAGTGATATGCCGGAATTTTTGTATGGGCAAAGCGCTTACAAAAATATTTGCAGTACGTAAGTTAGAATGTATTGCAGGGGGGGAAGTGAGTGATAAAATAGTAGCATAATTTATAATTGGAGAGTATTATGCTATTTAATTCCTATGAGTTTATTTTTGTTTATCTTCCTATTACGTTATTAGGTTATTATTTAAGTGCTAAATTTATTAAAAATGAGGCTGCTAAGCTGTTTTTAATTTTCGCTTCGGTTTGTTTTTATTCTTACTGGGATATTAACAATCTGCCAATACTGTTGGTTTCCATTGCAATAAATTATGCGTTCGGCGAATGGCTTGTAAATAACCACAGTAAAAAAGTGCTTACGGCAGGCATTGCCTTTAAC
>DXVZ01000014.1 GCA_019417125.1 Phascolarctobacterium sp. | reverse complement strand
AAGGGCGACTGGAACTTTGGCCTTGGCTATACCTATCAGAAAGGCAGCCATGCCGAAGCCAATAAATGGTTTGTTAATGCCGAATACAGCTTCTGATAAGCTTGCGGCTTAAACAGCGGCAGTCAATTTTAAACCTTAAATTATAAACACTCCCCGCATTTGCGGGGAGCGTTTAGTTTTTACTGTGCTTTTATGTAATAATGCTTACAGTAAAGGAACTCAAAAAATATAATTTTTAAAATATCGCAAAAAATTTGCTATTTATAAAAATATAAGGTATAATTAAACTATAAGCAGAAGATGCTTAACAACTTAATAAAATGCTTAGTCGGACATATTTTTTAATTAAGACATTTCCTTCAAAGTAAAAGAGGGAGATGCCTTTTTTGTTTTTATATGGAGGTTTATATGAGAAATTCGGCACAATACATTTTAAATAACAACGGTAAAAAACTGCTGGCGGCTTCGGTTATGGCGCTGCTTGTGGCTGGTGCGGCGCAGCCTGCATGGGCAGCCGATTTGGACGGTACGGCAAACGGCAAGCTGGCGCAGGTTAACAGCGGCGATGTTTACGGGCATGTTTACGGCGTAACGGATGGTTTTGCCGACCCGGGCAGCTGGAAGCAGGACGATGCTTTGGCAGAGGGCGGTGTAATTAACATGCAGGGCGGCGAGGCGTTTAATATGTATGGCGGCACGGCTTATGTGCTGGCAAGCAAAAAGGCTTCGGCAGCGGCAAATAATAATACCATTAATATAACCGGCGGCAAAACCGCAATCGCGCTGTACGGCGGTGTAGCACAGGGGTACAGTGCGGAGTCTTCCGGCAACAGCGTTAACATCAGCGGCGGCGAAGTTGGCATGGATGAAAAAATGATTCCTTACGCGGTTGTAGGCGGCTGGGCAAACGCGCTTGGCACGGATGCGGGCGTAAAGGCTGCGGCGGACAACAATACCGTAACCATTAACGGCGGCGTGGTTAACAACGGCGTGTACGGCGCTTATGTGCAGGGGGCTCATAGCGCGCAGTTTAATGCGGATGGCAACACCGTCAGCATTGGCGGCGGCGCTAAGGTAAAAGGCGATATTTACGGCGCGTATATTTCCGTTAGGGATAGCGCGGCCGGTGCGGCGGTGCCTTCGGAAGAGGCGGACAATAACAGGGTTATCATCAGCGGCAGGGCGGACCTTACGGAAGCGCGCCTGCACGGCAGCAACACTGGCGGCAGCGGCAACGAATTGGTTATTAACGGCTGGCATGGCAAGGTAGAAAGTATTGGCGGGTTTAACCTTGTTAGCTTTAACGATGTGGAGTGGCATAACCACGACACGGTGCTGAACGTGGCTGACGGCGCGCACAGCGATTTGGCAAGCACCGTTATCGATGCTGGGCATATTCACTTTAGCGGCGGCAGCGATATGAACGCTAAAGACAGCATGGTGCTGATACATTTTGATGGCGCGGGCCAGGAGCTGGAAAAAAGCGTTATTAAAAGCGGCGATTTTACGGCAGGCGTGGCGCTGGCAGGCAGCGGTGAGGCGAAGCTTGATAACGGCGATTTGGTATACCAGATTAACGGCCTGCATACGGCTAAGCAGGTAAACCTTGTTGCCGAAAACCGCGCGGTGGCAGCGGCGTTTGTTAACCAGGGCACGGATTTAATCAGCGGCAGCCTGGATGCGTTAAGCCGCGATGACGGTTACGGTGTAAAAACTTTTGCCGCCGTGCACGGCAACAGCAGCAAGTACGATGTGAACAGCAATATTAAAATTAACGGCTGGAGTACGATTGCAGGCTTTGGCGCAAAAAATCAGCACAGTGGCGGCGATTTTAGCTGGGGCGTATTTTACGAAAACGGCACTGGGAATTACAGGACTTATAACGAGTTTAACAACGAATTTTTCCGCGGCGGCGGCAGCTTGGTTTATAAC
>DXVZ01000139.1 GCA_019417125.1 Phascolarctobacterium sp. | reverse complement strand
ATGTTGATTTTAAAATATACTTTACTTAGATAACCCCAAGAAAAGTTATAGAGCCTAAAAAAGCAGGCAGTGCGTTACAACACTGTCTGCTTAAATTTTAGGCTAAAGTTAAATTATACGTTAAAGCGGAACTCTACCACATCGCCGTCCTGCATAACGTAGTCTTTACCCTCAAGGCGAACCAAGCCTTTATCGCGCGCCGCCGCTTTGCTGCCGCAGGCAACAAGGTCGTCGTAAGATACAATTTCGGCACGGATAAAGCCGCGTTCAAAGTCGCTGTGTATTTTGCCTGCCGCCTGCGGTGCTTTGGTGCCGCGTTTAATCGTCCAGGCACGGCTTTCCGTTTCGCCGGCGGTTAAATAGGTCATCAAGCCCAGCAGTTTAAAACCGGCTTTAATAAGGCGGTCAAGCCCGGCTTCTTCCAGCCCAGCCATTTCCAAAAACTCTTTGGCTTCGTCGTCCGGCAGTTCGGCAATTTCCGATTCCATTTTAGCAGAAACAACAATCGTTTCCGCGCCTTCTTCGGCGGCGTATTTCATTACCGCCTGTACATGGGGGTTGTTTTCCGGGTTTGCCACTTCGTCTTCGGCAACATTGGCAACATACAGCACCGGCTTCATCGTAAGTAAGTGCAGCTCGGTTAAAAATTCTTTTTCTTCATCGGTTAAACCAATGCGGCGCGCCGGTACGGCTTCGCCCAGGCCAGCCATAACTTTATCCAGCACCGCTTTTTCTACCGGTACTTTTTTATCGCCGGTTTTTAAAAGCTTAACCAGGCGTTCCTGGCGTTTTTCTACCGTTTCCATATCGGCAAGGCACAATTCGGTATTTATGATTTCAATATCGCGCAGCGGATCGATGCTGCCCTCAACATGCGTAATATTGCCGTCTTCAAAGCAGCGCACAACCTGTGCAACGGCGTCAACTTCGCGGATATGCGCCAAAAACTTATTGCCTAGGCCCTCGCCTTTGGACGCGCCCTTAACCAGCCCTGCAATATCTACAAAGCGCATGGCGGCAGGCACGATTTTTTTCGATTTAAACATCTCAGCCAGCACGTTTAAACGCGCGTCCGGCACATCTACAACGCCGACGTTAGGCTCTATGGTGCAGAAAGGATAGTTGGCAGCTTCTGCCCCTGCTTTGGTAATAGCATTAAACAGCGTGCTTTTGCCCACGTTAGGCAGGCCTACAATGCCTACTTCTAAATTTGTACTCACATTTATCGCTCCTTAGGTTTTCATTACTACTATCTTAATATTTTACAATAACTGGCGGCAAAAAGCAAAAGGAAGGGCTAATTAAGCTTTTAAAATTTATTCTTGCTCTCCGCTATCAGCTTATCAAAATCAGATACTATCTTCTGATTTTTATTAAATTCATCATATTCGGCAGTAGCTTTTTCTTCCGCCTGGCGGTGGGATGTTTTACCGTTGTCTTTTAATATCTTATATCTGCGGAATGCTAAAAATTCGTTGACGCTGGCGGCAAATTCTTCCATGGTAAAAGTGTTTTCGCGCTCCACCAAATCCTCTATATAATCAAAATACCCTGTAATAGCGCGCTCTAAACGGCGTATTTGTTCTTCCGGCAGGTAGTTTTTGGCAACGGTAACATCGCTTTTTAAAATGCGCCCATCCGGGGCATATTTCCACGTTGTCAGCCCCATATTTTCTTTGGTATGGTCGGCACTGTTATAAACTATTTCTGCTGCCGTCTGCCCTGCAATGGCATAATGGAATTTATTCTGCACCATAGCATAAAACTGCCGCGTTGTCTGTGCCTTGGGGTCGTAATCAATACTGCACTCGGCAAAAATATCCGTAATCTGCTGCCAAATTCTTCTTTCGCTGGCGCGGATAGAACGGATGCGTTCCAGTAATTCGCGGAAATAATCTTTGCCGAAAACCGTATTGCCCTGTTTTAAACGCTCGTCATCAAGCACAAAGCCTTTTTGGATATATTCTTTTAAAATACCGGTTGCCCAAATGCGGAATTTAGTAGCTTTTTGCGAATTTACACGGTAGCCGACAGAGATGATAGCGTCAAGATTATAAAATTTTGTTTTGCGCTTTACCTCGCGTTTACCTTCATTTTGAACTACCGAGATTTCCTCGGCAGTTGCTTTTTCTTCTAATTCCCCTTCTTTGTAAATATTTTTTAAATGCAATGAAATATTGTCAGAAGTACATTCAAACAACTCCGCCATGGCTTTCTGCGTCATCCACAGTGTTTCATCCTTAACAATTACGTTTACTTTTATATTTTCATCCGGTGTGTTGTACAGCAAAAATTGAATTTCGTTCATAGTAACCTCTAAACTTTTTTATATTTATTATACCATATACGCCACCGCCGTTAAATTTTGGTACAGGCAAAAAATTACCCGCCGGTTCTGCCAGCGGGTTTAAATTTAAAGCAAATCAACGGATTTTTTGTTTTATGAAAATGAACAGCCTTTCAATAGTGTAGGCAAAGGCAAACACCAGTACAATCGCCACGCCGGCAGTACCGTATTCATAGCCCTGTATGCTGCGCGCGATGATAAAACCGATGCCGCCAGCGCCAATCATGCCCAAAATGGCACATTCCGAAAAGTTTATTTCAAAGCGCATGGCAATCCACGCCACAAGCTGCGATAATGCCGCAGGCAGTACGGCGTTAAAAAACACGCCTACTCTGCCGATACCGGTTGCCTCCAGCGCCTCCAAGGTTTCCTGCGGTACGCTTTCGAAGCTTTGCGCAAAGGCGCGCGTAAAAAATGCCGTTGTATGCACGCACAAACCTGCAATACCGGCGGCAGGCCCCATGCCCAGGCATACCATCATTAAAAGCACCCACACCGGCGTAGGCACGGCGCGCAAAAACGTAAACCACGATTGCACCAGTACCGCCAGCCAGCGCATACGGAAAATATTTTCTGCGGCGAACATACCGAAAAACAGCCCCAAAACCACGCTGTACAGAGTGGAAAGCACCGTTATGGAGATAGTTTCCCACATCGCGGCAGCTATTAAATCCATATATTTAAAATCAAACTGCGACAAGCGGTAAAACACTCTGCCCATATCCGGCACGCGGCTGATAAGTTTCAGCCAGTCTACGTCAAGGTATAAAAAGCTCATTACGCATAAAATTGCCGTGCCGCCCATGAATATTGGGATGGCTTTATTTTGGTATGTACATTCAATTTTGATTTTATTGTTAAAGCCGTAATGAATGGTAACGCCGCTTTGTGACGGCGACATTTGTTTCATTGTTCCAGTTCCTTTCTGATGGCTCCGGTAATGCGGTCGACGAGTATAACCACCGCCGCTATGATGAGGATTACGGTAAACGCCATGTGGTAGTTAAACGATTTGATGTACGAAAACAGTACCATGCCGACACCGCCGCCGCCGACCATGCCGACGATGGTTGACGCCCTGACGTTGACTTCGATACAGTACAAAAACCACGCCAAAAAGCCGCTGATGCACGAAGGCACAATGCCGTGCGCCACGCGCTGCCAAAAGCCCGCACCGACAGCTTCCAGGCTTTCAAGGCAGTCTACGGAAATATCCTCCATGGTTTCGGTAAAAGCGCGCACCATAAAGGCGAAGCTGGTTATCAACAGTGCCGCAAAGCCTACGCCTGTGCCGATGCCCAGCGACGAAAACAGGATAAACGCCCATACCAGCGCCGGGATATTGCGCAGAAAGGTGGCAAAGCCGCGCACAAATTTGGCGCATTTAGGGAACGGCGAAACCAGTTCGCTGGCAAACAGCGCCGTAAAAAACGCCAGTATACCCGCTACGGTAGTAGAAGAAATAGCCATGGCAATGGTTACGGCGACGCTGTCTAAAATGTTCCACATGCGTATATCCGTGGGGAACTGCGGTGGGAAGAAATCTTCTGTTAAAAACAGCCAAAACTGGTCCGAGCTGCCGAACACCGCCAGCGGCAAAAAACCGGTAAAAGCTGTGCAAACGCCGTACAGCAGCACAATAACCGCTAAAAAGATATTATAAATTTTCTTTTCAGCCGGCGGCATAACTGAAATGCTCTTCTTCATTTTCTGCCCCTCCGATTAAATTAGCGCTGCTGGTACCGTAAATTTGTTCTACAATTTCTTCGGTCAGCTCCGACGGTTTGCCGTCAAACACAATCGTACCTTTAGAAAGCCCGATAATGCGGGTAGAATATTTTTTGGCAACCTCCAGCTGATGTAAATTAACAATGCAAGTTATGCCGCGCGTTTTAACCAATCCTGCCAAAATATCCATAATGTTTTTGGCGCTGGAAGGGTCAAGCGACGCTATCGGTTCGTCGGCAAGCAAAATTTTAGGGCGCTGCATAATTGCCCGGGCAATACCTACGCGCTGCTTCTGCCCGCCGGATAAATCAGCCGCGCGGTTATAGCAAAAAGCGCCCAGCCCCATTTCGTCCAGCAGGCGGATAGCGCGCAGCTTTTCTTCTTCGGGGTAAATGCCCAAAATGCCTTTAATGCCGTCCAGATAACCAAGGTAGCCGTGCAGCACGTTTTGCAGAACGGACAGGCGGTACACAAGGTTGTAATTTTGGAAAATCATGCCAACCTTGCGGCGCACTGCACGCAGTTTTTTGCCGCCGATATGGGTAATATCCTCGCTGTCCAGGTAAATTCCGCCGTCCGATACGTCAATCAGGCGGTTTATCGTGCGCAGCAGCGTGCTTTTGCCGCTGCCGCTGGGGCCGATAACCGAAACGAACTCGCCTGCCGCAATTTCCAGGCTGATATTATGCAGTGCATGTACATTGTTATTATAG
>DXVZ01000138.1 GCA_019417125.1 Phascolarctobacterium sp. | reverse complement strand
GCCGATGAACAGCTGGACGCAGAAATTAAACAGGCTGCCGCCGACGCCGCCCGCGCCGAGGCAGAACTGAAAGTAATGCAGAACGGGCAGGAACGCCCCGCCAGTGCAGCAGGCATCGCCGCCGCACAGCAGCGTTACGAACAGGCAGCCGTACAGGAAGAAAAGATGGCCGCGCTTTATAAAATAGGCGCCGTGGCACGCCGCCAGTACGAAGCAGCCTCCGCCGCCAAAGCAGCAGCGCAGGCAGCGCTGAACGCCGCGCAAAACGCTGGCACAACGGTTAAAGCGTCGCCCGAAGCCGTTGCCCAAAAACAGGAAGAACTGCAAAACCTGCAAAAAAAATATAACGCCCTGCTGCAAAAACAATTGGCATTAGAAACGGAAAGCCCCTGCACCGGCATCGTTGCCGAAAAATACTTTAACG
Source organism: Phascolarctobacterium sp. (assembly GCA_019417125.1). Classification (GTDB taxonomy): domain Bacteria; phylum Bacillota; class Negativicutes; order Acidaminococcales; family Acidaminococcaceae; genus Fusicatenibacter_A. The sequence continues at coordinate 7,254 of DXVZ01000138.1, read as the reverse complement.
CAGGCGATACCGCCGCCGCAGGTGCAAAAGTGCTTAGCATACGCGATTTGGAAAATTGCAGCGCCGATATTAAAATCCCCGCCGCAGCGGCACAAAACCTTAAGCCCGGGCAAAAAATTACCGCCCGTGCCGCAGGCATTAACAAAACTTTTAACGGCGCCATTGCCAAAATTGAAAACGGCACGGTAACAGTTAATATCGATAACACGTCGCTCGATTTAGAAGAAGGTACAGAAGTAACTATCAGCCCCGTAATTTAATGGCGATTTCACATTTCTGTGTTATAATAAAACTAACCAAACAAAAAGGAGGAGCTTACAATGGCAATACTCGATAAAATTGGCGAATTTGCAAAAATAGCGGCTAACAAAACTGAAGAAATTACCAAAACCATCGGCGAAAAAGCCGAAGCCGCCCTGGAGATTCAAAAACTAACCTCGCTGGCCGGCAAAGAAGAAAGCAAAATTGAAAGCACCTACACCAAAATGGGCAAAATGGTTTGGGAAAAATCCCAAAGCTGCGATTGCCTGCCCGATGAATTTAAAACAGAATGCGAGGCTATTAAAGCCAGCCTTGCCGCTATAGACGACTTGAAACTTAAAATTGCCAATATTAAGGCAGCCGCCTTTAACGGCGAAGAACCCAAAACCGCCTGCCCGCACTGCGGCGCAGCAGTAAGCATAAGCGCTAAGTTCTGCAGCGAATGCGGCGGCAAACTGGAGCCTGTTGAAACAACGCAGACTGTGGAAGCGGAAGTAGTAAGCGAAAGCGCAGAGCATAAACCCGAAGCGGAAGCTGAAGTAGAAGTAATTACGCCGGAAGAAAAACCGGCAGAAGAACCTGCTGCCGAAGCAGCCGAACCCGCAGCTGCCGAAGAAACCGAAGCGCCCAAAGAAGAAGCCGTCCCGCAGGATAAACAATAACATAACGGTGCTTTAAAAGCGTACAGTTTAAGGCTGTGCGCTTTTTTATTATTTTCAGAAAACATTATTTTTAGAAAATGCTATAATGATATTATCTGTTTAAAAATTTTGCAGCGAGAGGATTAGTTATGCAGCAAACAAATAGTTTTAAAGGCATTGCCATGCTGTTGTTATGTTCTTTTATTTGGGGCACGGCGTTTGTCGCCCAAAGCGTCGGTGCGGATTTACTGGGCCCGTTCAGCTTTAACGGCATCCGTTCTTTTATGGGAGCGCTGTTTTTAGTGCCCTGCATCGCCGTTATCGATAAGCTCTCCGGCAAGCCGCTGTCCTTTTGGGGCACGGATAACAGCCACAAGCGCGGCGACCTCATCACCGGCGGCATTTGCTGCGGCATACTTTTAACCATTGCCAGCACTTTGCAGCAAACCGGCATCGCTTATACTTCTGCGGGCAAAGCCGGTTTTATTACGGCACTGTATATCGTCATCATTCCCCTGTTAGGGCTGCTTGTAAAAAAACACGTTACCCTTATGCAGTGGGCTGCCGTCGCCGTCGCCGCCGTGGGCATGTACTTTATCTGCATTAACGAAGGCTTTTCCATCAACAAAGGCGATTTAATCATCCTTGCCTGCGCCGTCGGCTTTGCGGTACACATTATGGCTATTGAACGCTTTACCCAATTGGTAGACCCGGTCCGTATGTCTGCCATTCAGTTTTTTGTCTGCAGCATGTTAAGCCTGCCGGTTATCATTTGGGCAGAACAGCCAAGCCTTGCCGGCATTACCGCCGCGTGGCTGCCGCTGGCGCATGCCGGCATTATGAGCTGCGGCATTGCCTACACCCTGCAAATTGCCGGGCAAAAATACGTTAACGTCATTCTTGCTTCCATCCTGCTCAGTTTGGAATCTGTTTTCTCGGTGCTTGCCGGATGGCTGTTCCTCGGCGAAACACTCTCCCTGCGCGAAATAGGCGGCTGCGTGCTGGTTTTTGCCGCAATCCTGCTGGCGCAGATGCCGGAGCGTAAATAAAATTGAATACCCAAAGCGCAAAAAATACCCCCGGCTCGTATGAGCCGGGGGTATTAAACATTGTTAAATGTTTTCAAACTTATTAAGCTTGTTTAGAACTGTTAAGTTTAGTTAAAACTACCAGCGTTTCTAATGCTAAGATTAGAAAGTGAATACGAGTTCAGACCAGATAGTCTGGGAATCGTCGTTGCCGTCACGGGATTCAACGTCAACATATTTAACACCTGCTACGATGTTTTTAGCAAGGGTTACGTTAGCGCCTACATCAAAGCCCTGATAGCCGTCGCCTTCAATTACATCATCAGGATAGAGGCCATAGCCGCCGCTGAACAGAGTCGGATGCAAATAAGTGGAAAGCGGACGGTCGCTGTAGTTAGCGTATACGCCCCAGCTGCCAGGCTGAGAAGCTTTAGCGCCGCGGTAAGCAAGGCCTACCAAATAGCCGCTGTCATCGCCGTCAGTGTAACCGGTAGCATCGCAGTCACCATAGAAATAGCTGCCTTTCAAGGTCAAATCTTTAGCGATTTCGCCGGAGAGTGCAAGTTCCCAAATTTCATTGTCACGAGCATTATCTGCTTTGTAGTAACGTACGTCTGCGCCCATAGCGCCAAATTTGGATTCAACGCCTGCTACATATACGCGGTCGTTGTCGTCAAGGTTGCCAGTATAGAACTTATTGCCGTTTACCCAATCATCATGGTTAGCTTTCATTGCCCAGCCAAATACTTTAATGCGGTCACCGTAGCTCAGTTTAATACCATCAGCACGGTTATCCATTACATCGCCTTTAACAAAGTCCTGACGGCCAGCGTCTACTTTAACGCCGCCAATACGGCCGGAAACATATGCCCAGTTCAGGCTAACATCGTCATCGCTGGAATCATAATCACCAGTATAGTACTGGTTATTTTCAAAACGTCCGGTGTAGCTCCAGTCTTCGTTAACTTGACCGTTTACGAACAGACGGGTACGCAGACGGCCTTCGTTGCCTTTTAAGCCATTACCGTCAGCATCACGATAGGAAGCACGGATCTGACCGGTGATTTTTACGTTGTCAGATTTTTTCTCAAGGTTAGCAACGCGAACGCCGAGGCTGTCGAGTTCGTCTGCAAATTCAGCAGCTAATTTATCAACGTTAGCGCCTTTTGCCATTGCTTTTGCTACAATCTGTGCCATTTCATAACGGGTCATCAGTTTGTCGCCGCCAAAAGTGCCATCGGGATAACCGTCAACAACGCCTTCTGCAGCAAGTTTGTTTACTGCGTCATAAGCCCAGTGGCCAGCCGGTACATCGCTGAACGGGTTAGCTGCATAAGCGGAAGCAGTAACACCGAGAGCCATAGCCATTGCTAATACTAAGGATTTTTTCATTTTGTTTTCCTCCTTTTAGAAAAACACTTTATATTTTATAAAGCGCGGAGGAGCAAATTACCGGCTTTTGCCAAAACATTTGGTGCGAGTCTCCTGGTTTCCTCTACCTTGTTTTGCCGTCTGCCTTTAATCTGCGCCTTTTGCGCAATATAACCAAAGCCAAGGCTTTGCCCCTGAGGAATTGGCAAAGCCTTAAAAAAGAAGGCGTACTTGCAATACGGAACAGTGAAAAACTCCGGCAGCGGGCTGCCAAAAGGGATGGAGAAAAATCTCCTGTTCCAAACCTTCTTTTTTCGGGCAAAGTAATAACTGCCGTTGACCGATCAGTCGTTCTTTACATTTTTATTATATAAACCGCGTTTTTAAACTGCAATTTCAATAATTAATGCCATTTATTAAACAGCCTTATAAATTATCAGTTTCGCTTTTGGCAGTTTTAAAGGTATGCAGAACCACTTTGGTAAAATCTTTAATGTAGCGGTTGGCGTTGGCTTTTTTCCAAAACAGGTAATATTTTGCCTGCAGCTGCCTGCCGCCCTGGTATAAAGGCAAAAGGCGGATGCCTTCGCTGCTTTTTAAGTCGGGCGCGGCGCTGGTGTCTAACAAAAAACCGCTGCCTGCCGCCGCCATTATGCGCGCTTCATCTACACTGCGGGCAAACACAAAACCGCCTTTAAAACCCACCACCTGTGCATAAAAATCTTTTTCCTGCTCGCGCTGCTTTTCATCTGCTACTAATATGCAGGGTATCTGCTCCAAATCTTTCAGCTCGGCGCGCCCGCCTTCAAAGCCGCCGTAAACGGATGAAACTTCGATAAAGCACGGCAGCGATACCACCGGCACCTGTTTATACTCCTCAGATATAACGTGCCGCTGTAAATTAAACACCACATCAGCCTTGCCGTCGCGCAAAAGCGCCGCTATCTCGTCGTGCGTGCCGCAGCTTATGCTAAAGCGCACGCCGGCGTTTTGCTGTTTAAACTGGCTGACGGCTTTGTAAAGCCGGGCGTCGGCAAAGCTGTTAATGTAGCATACATTAAGCGCGCCCTGTTGTTTGGTCGCCGCGGCGATGGTGCCGCTTTTAATTTTTTCCGTTTCGCCAAGTAAGCGCTTGCCGTGGCTGTACAGGTATTTGCCTGCATCCGTCAGCGTAAAGCGCCGCGTGCTGCGCTGCAAAAGCTGCACGCCCAGTTCTTTTTCAAGCGACAATATCTGCTGCGATATTGCCGACTGTGAAATAAAACACTCCTCAGCCGCTTCCGTAAAGCTGCCGGTGTCCACCACAGTTACAAAATATCTAATTTGCCTCAGCAGCATAGGGCTGCCCCCTCCTCTCAGGAACTATATAATTATTGTAAAATTTTAATTAAACTTCAAGTCAAGCCAATATACAAATAGTTCAAAAACTTTTTGCCTTTTTGTAACATTGCCGCCTGCGCAGATTGTGTTTAATATTTTAATTATTTATTATCATATATAACAGGGTTGACTTAAAACAAATTGTATTTTTAATGCTATTTATAAGAATTTTTTATAAACTTTCTTCAGCAGGCACTTGACTTAGAGCCGTCTCTAACCTATATAATTAAAGCGTAAATAAAAAATCCTGCCCACGGCAGGCTGAAAGGCAGGGATTGTTAATGAAGAAAACAGCCAAAATTTTACTTGCGCTTTGCGCTTGTATGCTTATAGGAGGTAATGCCGCTATGGCACAAAGCAGAATGGACGAAAGCGCGGCAACGGTTAAAACCCTTTACGGCACAGAAAACCCGTGCACGGTAAAAGGCTCGCCGGAACTGGGCTATATTATGCAAAAATTTATTTACAGCGATGTTAAAAACCAGGTAAAATTGCCGCTTAAAACACAGGAACTTTTAACGCTGGCAGTTTTAGCCGGCAACAATACGCCGGAGGATATCGGCATTCACGTTAAAGGCGCGCTGGCAGCAGGCGCAACGCCTGACGAAATACGCGAAACGCTGTACCACTGCACGCCTTATGTTGGTTTTGCCCGCGCCAAGGCTGCGCTGATTGAAATGGAAATTGCTTTTGAAGAAGCAGGCGTACAGCTGCCGCTGGCAAACCAGGGCACAACCACCGACGCGGACCGCGTTGCCAAAGGCGAACAGGCGCAGGTTGACATTTTCGGCGAAGGTATGCGCGGCTTTGCAAATTCCGGCAAAGGCGACCAAGCGCATATTAACAACTGGCTGAGCGGAAACTGCTTCGGCGATTATTATACCCGCGGCGTACTGGATTTAAAACAGCGCGAGCTGATTACCTTTACCGCCATTATCGCGCTGGGCTGCTGCGACCCGCAGACTAAAGCGCATGTCGGCGGCAACATCGGCGTTGGCAATACCCGCCAGGATTTAATCGACGCCGTTACCGTGGCGCTGCCTTACATTGGCTATCCGCGTTCGCTTAACGCTATCAGCGCCATCAATGCCGTTGCACCGGCAAAATAAATTCCCCGTATTCCGCAAATAAAAAAATCCGCCCCGAGGCGGAAAATTTACGAAAGAGGAGATTGCCATGAAAGCAAAGAAGTTATTATTAGCATTATGCGCATTTATGATTATGGGAGGTAATGCCGTTATGGCACAAGAACAAACTGTACCTGAAGAATTTGCAAAAGAAAACATTTTTGGGCTGGGCGAAAAAAACGTTGCTTACCAGCAGTATTTTATCGGCCAAAGCTATTTAAACCCGCTGACTAAAGAGCGCGTTGGCACCGCCAACGTAACTTTTGAGCCCGGCTGCCGCAACAACTGGCATATTCACCACAAAGGCGGCCAGATTTTGCTGGTAACCGCAGGCCGCGGCTACTACCAGGAATGGGGCAAACCCGCGCAGGAACTTAAACCCGGTGACGTTGTAAACATTGCGCCGGAAGTTAAACACTGGCATGGCGCCGCACCCGACAGCTGGTTTGCGCACATCGCCATTGAAGTACCGGCTGAAGGCGGCAGCAACGAATGGCTGGAACCCGTCAGCGACGAAGAATACAGCAAACTGAAATAATAGAACTGTAATTTACACTTAAAAATTTAAACATTGGCATTACGCAATAACCCCAGCTCTTTGCCGTTGGCAAAAGGCTGGGGTTATTTAATTAGGCTGGCGCAAAAGTGCCGGCTTTTCTTTTTAGTTTTTATTTCCCGCAAGTAGCACCGTGCTGCTCCCAACATAAATACAAAAAACCGCCGGCTCAGCCGGCGGTTTGTTCGCCGCTCGAAGCGGCTGATACAGCTGCATCTCAAGATGCCTGATTTTTATTCGCCAGCTGCAATTATTTTTACTCACTGCCCCTCATGCGGGGCTTTTTTATTGCTTCTTTCCTACTGGCTCACCCGTAAACGGGTCTACATACTCTTTCATGTTCATTTTGTCTGCCATTATATCTTCTGTTATTTGATTTTTTATATACTCCTCTATTTTATTTGTGTTTTTCCCTACTGTATCTACAAAATATCCTCTGCACCAGAAATGCCTATTTCCATACTTATACTTCAAATTTGCATGCCTGTCGAATATCATCAGCGAACTTTTTCCTTTGAGGTATCCTACTATCTGCGACACGCTGTATTTGGGTGGTATTTTTACCAGCATATGTACATGGTCTATGCAGCATTCTGCTTCTATTATTTCTATTTCTTTTCTTTCACAGAGCATTCTCAATATTCTTCCTATATCCCGTCTTAATGCTCCATATATTTCCCTTCTCCTATACTTCGGCGCAAATACTATATGAAATTTGCAATTCCAGGATGTGTGTGCTAAACTTTCTTTATTATTCATAAAAATTCCTCCAATTCTTTTCGTAATGTAGCTGGCGAACTACATTATTGTACCATTGGAGAAATTTTTCTTTAATCTAAAGATTTTAATCTCACCAGCATAGCTGGTGGTTGTTGTTCTTTCGCTCCTTT
>DXVZ01000137.1 GCA_019417125.1 Phascolarctobacterium sp. | reverse complement strand
CATTAAGGTAGAATACACATACAGCGGCATTGGCAGCTTTTCGCGCAGCATCTCCAAACGGTTTACGCGCGCCTGCAAAGTAGTTTCGTCGTAAAAATGTGTGCGGCTGGCAACCAGCCCGCCGTAAATAAGCGCGTCCGATGAAATAATAGCGGCGTCGGCGTCAGGCGCGTTTTCTACCAGCCATTGCCACAGTTTGTCCGGGTTGCCGGCACGGTCGGCTGAAGCCAGGTATTTTTCCGGCGGAGTTAGTATCTCGTAGCCCGCTGCCTGCAAATTCTGCACGGGGTAGCTGTAAGTTACCGGTCTGTCGTCCAGCGGAATATAGATAAAAGTGCCCTTGTACTTTTCTTTTGCCTGCGCGCCAGGCATAATTAAAAAAGCAGCCAGCGCCGTCAGCAGAAATTTTCGGGCGGATTTATTAAATTTAAAACGCATTTTACCATCTCCGTACAATAACTGCATTACCATATATTATTATAAATTTATCGCCTAAAAATTTCCAGCCAAAATTTTTATTCTGGGGTTTGACAACTTCAGCGCAGATGCTTATAATATAAAAGTAAATCAATATTTTATCAGTAATGCGAAGGAAAAGGCATTTACGCAAGGCCTTACAGAAAAAACTGCCGCGGCTGAGAGCAGTTGGGAACAGTAATTGCCAAACCACCTTCAAACTATGCCCCGAACCAATAGTAGGCGGCATCGTACACCGGCGTTAACGGTTAACTAAGAGGGCTGCCCAGGCAGCCAATTAGGGTGGAACCGCGGATAACTCCGTCCCTTTAGCGAGGGATGGAGTTTTTTATTTTAGTCAGGAGGTAAAATTATGGTAAAAGTTACTTTAAAAGACGGCAGCGTAAGGGAATACGAAGATAACGTCACCTTACTTGAAGTTGCCAAAAGCCTTTCGCAAAAACTTGGCAAGCAGGCGCTGCTTGCCGTTGTAGACGGACAAAACAAAGACCTGTCTGATAAGCTGACGCATGACGCCAGCGTAGAATTTGTAGTGCCTGAAAGTGAAGAAGGCCTGCACGCTATCCGCCATACGGCGGCGCACGTTATGGCGCAGGCTATCCAGCACCTGTTCCCGGATGTTAAATTTGCCATCGGCCCTGCCATTGCCAACGGTTTTTATTACGACCTGGACAGCGAGCACGTTTTCACTCCGGAAGACCTTGCTGCCATCGAAAAAGAAATGGCAAAAATCATCAAAGCTAATATTCCTTTGGTAAGGGCAGAAATTCCCCGCGCTGAAGCGCTGAAAATGTTTGAAGCCAAAAATGAAAAATACAAGGTAGAACTCATCAACGACCTTCCGGAAGACGCTGTTATCAGCACCTACACCCAGGGCGACTTTACCGATTTGTGCGCAGGCCCGCACTGCCCTTCCACCGGGCGTGTAAAAGCCTTTAAACTGCAAAGCATTGCCGGCGCTTACTGGCGCGGCGACGAGCACAACAAAATGCTGCAGCGCATTTACGGCACTGCCTTCCCCAGCAAAGAAGAACTTGACGCTTACCTGCACATGTTGGAAGAAGCCGCTAAGCGCGACCACCGCAAACTGGGCAAAGAGCTTGACCTGTTCAGCATTCAGGACGAAGGACCGGGCTTCCCGTTCTTCCACCCCAACGGTATGATTATTAAAAACACCCTTATTGATTATTGGCGCGAAGTACACCGCCGCTACGGCTATTACGAAATTCAGACCCCGATGATTTTAAGCCGCACTTTGTGGGAACGCAGCGGGCACTGGGACCACTACCGCGATAATATGTACTTTACCAAAATTGACGATGCGGATTACGCCGTAAAACCGATGAACTGCCCCGGCGGCATGCTGTTTTACCGCACCCATCCGCATAGCTACCGCGAACTGCCGCTGCGCGTAGGCGAATTGGGCCTTGTACACCGCCACGAACTGAGCGGCGCACTGCACGGCTTGTTCCGTGTACGCTGCTTTACGCAGGACGACGCACATATCTTTATGATGCCGGAGCAGATTAAAGACGTTATTCAGGAAACCATCCGCCTGTTTGATGAAGTTTATGCAACTTTCGGCTTAAAATACCACGCCGAACTTTCTACCCGCCCGGACGACAGCATGGGCGACGATGAAACTTGGGAAAAAGCAACCAACGGCCTTAAAGCCGCTATGGAAGATTTTGGGCTACCATACACCGTTAACGAAGGCGATGGCGCTTTCTACGGACCGAAAATCGACTTCCATCTTACCGACTCTATCGGACGTACCTGGCAGTGCGGCACCATTCAGCTGGATATGCTGCTGCCGGAAAAATTCGATTTAACCTACACCGGCGAAGACGGCTTAAAACATCGCCCGGTAATGATTCACCGCGTTGCTTACGGCTCTATCGAGCGCTTTATCGGCATTTTGATTGAACACTATGCCGGTGCGTTTCCGGCTTGGCTGGCACCGTGCCAGGTCCGCATTCTGCCGATTACCGACAAACAGCACGATTATGCGCAGAAGCTGTATGACAAGCTGTTTAACCTCGGACTGCGTGTACATCTTGATGACCGCAACGAAAAAATCGGCTACAAAATCCGCGAAGCGCAGGTACAAAAAGTGCCGTATATGCTCGTAGTAGGCGAAAAAGAAGCCGAAAGCGGCACCGTTGCTGTACGCCGCCGCGGAGAAGGTGACATCGGCGCAATGGGTCAGGATGAATTTATCGCCATGCTGCAAAAAGAAATGGTAGAGAAAAAATAATAAAACGCATAACAAAAGCGCTGTACTGAATAGTACAGCGCTTTAATTTATATAGAAAAAATCTCTTTACAAAAAGATAAAACTTTGTTAAACTATTTAGGCAAATGTGCTGCCATAACGGTAGGCGGTTAGCCCTCCCCGGAGGGACTGTGA
>DXVZ01000136.1 GCA_019417125.1 Phascolarctobacterium sp. | reverse complement strand
ATTTTTAAATCTATTAAGTATTTGAAAGCCGCCCTGATAAATGCTAAAATTTATTTAACAACATCACGGAGGGCGGCCATGCTGATACCACGTTATTTTTACAGCGGCGAGTTCAGCCGTTTTTACGGTTACTTTCTAAGCAAACCGCATATCAAAAAACGCTTTGCCAAAGGCGAATACCTGTGGCGGCCGGGACAGCCGCACCAAAAAATCCACTATATTATCAGCGGCGCGCTGATGCACTATGCCAACCACGAAAGCGGACGGCGCAAAATCATCAGCTTTCACGGCGCAGGGGCAGTGTTTCCGGGCTACCACAGCAGCAATTTTAAAATTGAGCTGTCGCTTGTCACCATTGCCCTTACCGATACTGAAGTGCTGGAATTTACGCGCAGCGAGTTCCGGCAAATGTTTGAAGAAAACACTGCTTTAAGCGGGCAGGTTGTTAACTGGTATGCCCTGTACGTTAACCGCCTGCTGTTTGAAAGCGTCCACCAGGAATATAACCCGTCCTTTGTCAAAATCTGCAATTTGCTGTACCTGCTGACCGTTAACCAAAACGGTGCGGCGCAAATCAGCGTTACACAGGATGAACTGGCAGAACTTTTGGGCTTAAGCCGCGTGCAGGTAACGCGCGGGCTGGCACAGCTGCGGCGGCAAAATATTATCACTACAGGGCGCGGTAAAATTACCGTTACAGATTTATCCGCGCTGGCTCAGCTATGTTCTTCTGAAACTACAGCCTGAATAAATTTGTACTTATATTTTACCGCAGTATTTCTGCTGCGTCTGCTTCAAATGATACATATAATACACAAAGCGGCAGCCTTGCTTTTGCAAAGCCGCCGTTATTTTTTGCAGATTTTAAATTTATTTAATGCAGTACAATTTGTGCGGCGAACCAGTAAGCGCTTTGCCGCCCTTTGCAGTTACAAGGTAAGTGTTTTCGCTGCCAACCATGCCGATTCCGGGCAGGGCAATCTTCGGTTCCAGTGCAAAGGTCATGCCCTCGGTCAGCAGATTTTTAAAGCGGTCCGCAATGGCAGGGCTTTCGTCAATCGTCAAGCCGATACTGTGCCCCAAAAACTTGCCGCCGTTCATAAAGCCTTCCGCAAAACGATTATCAAACTGCTTCATCGTTTCGTTATAAATATCTTCCACCACTACGCCTGGTTTCAGCATCGCGGCAGCAAAACGTTCCAGCATCAGGCAATGCTCGTGCGCCGCCAAAATTAAATCACGGTTGGGGTCTTTATTAATATCGCCAAAATAATACACAATCGTTTTATCAGTGTGGTAGCCCTCCACGCCGCAGGGAATATCTAAATACACCAGCCTGCCCTGCCGCAATTTACGAAACGGCGAACCAATGGACTGCACCGCAATGCAGGTGCCGCCTGTGCCGCCTGGTCCATCAAACGCCGTGCGCACCAGGCCGCTTTTGCCAAACGACGCCACGCCGATAATATCCTCGCCTAACGGCAGATTCATGCGCGCAATGCCGTGCGAGCCGCGGCGCAGCATAGCGGTGTAAATTTCCACCGCCAGTTCCGCCTCGCTGATGCCTGCTACAATCATTTTAGGCGCCAGCTGCTCCAGCACCGTTTGATGAATAGCGCCGCTGCGTTTCATCAGTTCCAGCTCGTAACTGCTTTTTACAAGGCGCAGGCTGCACAAAAGCCCGTCAATGTCGGTGTATTCCTTAAACGGCATGTATTTGCGCAGCATATTCAGCCAATCGACGGTTGCTTTTTTACATTCCAGGAACATTGTTTCCGGCGCAGTGCCGTAAAACTCCGCCAAAGTACGGAAGCTTTTCATCGGGCGGATATCCGCCAGCAGCGATTCGTTGCGGGCACGGTCAAAACTGCGGCGCACCCACAAAATTTCGTCCTGCGGGCGGATGACGAGCGCGCCCTCCTGCATAGTGCCGGTAAAATAATACATATTTACTTTGTTGTTGATAACTGCCATCTGCCAGCCCGGATGTTCTGCGTCCATAGCCGCACGGAAGCGCGCCAAGCGGTTTTTCAGTTCTTCCAGCGGCACGCGGCGGATTTTATCTTCCATTAATGAAGCGTATTCCAAAATTGCCATAGTGTTGCTCCTTATATGTTTTTGCAAATTAACTGCTTTGTGATTTAAACTATATTAAAATCATATCATACACAAGCCTATTCTTCAATTAGCGCAAGCATACAAAAACTCCGGCACTCGCCAATGCAGGCACCGGAGTTTTAATTTTAGTCCTTATTAAACAAGCCCGTAAAATCAAAGGTAGCAAAGTAATCGGCAGGGGTTTCCGCGCGGCGGATCATTTCCACGCTGCCATCTTCTTTCAGCAGCAGCTCCGCACTGCGCAGTTTGCCGTTGTAGTTATAGCCCATAGCAAAACCATGCGCGCCCGCATCGTGAATGAACACCAAATCGCCGATATTAATTTCCGGCAGCATACGGTCAATGGCAAATTTATCGTTGTTTTCGCACAAACCGCCTGTAACATCGTACTTATGGTCACAGGGCGCGTTTTCCTTACCCATGACGGTAATGTGATGGTAAGCGCCGTAAATTGCCGGCCGCATTAAGTTGGCGGCACAAGCGTCCAACCCGATATATTCTTTATAAATGTGTTTTTGGTGAATAACACGGCTTACCAGTGCGCCGTAGGGAGCAAGCATATAGCGGCCCATTTCGGTGTAAAGCCTTACGTTGCCCATTCCCGCAGGCACCAGCACTTCCTCGTAAGCCTTGCGCACGCCTTCGCCGATTGCCATAATGTCGTTTTCCGGCTGGTCCGGACGGTAAGCAATGCCCACGCCGCCGGAGAGATTTATAAACTCAATCGAAGCGCCAGTTTCTTCTTTCAATTCAACCGCAACTTTAAACAAAATGCGCGCCAGTTCCGGATAGTAATCATTGGTTACAGTGTTGCTTGCCAAAAAGGCGTGCAGCCCAAAATGCTTAACGCCCTTCGCCAGCAGACGTTTGTAAGCTTCGGTCAGCTGTTCGCGCGTCATGCCGTATTTGGCGTCGCCGGGGTTATCCATAATGTTGTTGGCAATGGCAAAATGCCCGCCCGGGTTATAGCGGCAGCAAACCGTATCGGGAATATCCGCCACACGTTCTAAAAAGTCGATATGCGTAATATCGTCAAGGTTAATCGTCGCATTCAGCTTGCGCGCCAGCTGAAAATCCTCCGCCGGCGTATCATTAGAAGAAAACATAATCTCGCCTTCACGGAAACCAACGGCGTCCGCCATTAAAAGCTCTGTATAAGAAGAGCAGTCCGCGCCGCAGCCTTCTTCGTGCAGAATTTTTAAAATGGCTGGCGTCGGCGTTGCCTTAACCGCAAAATATTCTTTAAAACCTTTGTTCCAGCTGAACGCCTTATTTACGCGGCGCGCCGTTTCGCGGATACCTTTTTCGTCATATAAGTAAAACGGCGTCGCATAGTGGGACGCAATTTCTTCAAGCTGTTCTTTAGTAACAAACGGAATTTTCTGAGCCATTAATTCTCACCTTTCTGCAATTCAATCAGTTTTATTTCGTTTTTCAGCGCGTCCTTAAACAAATCTACCAGGTTGCGCTTACAGGAATATAAACAGGTTGAATCTGCCCCCTCGTCCAAATCGCCGGTCAGCACCGTCTGCGAATCGGCAATCAGCCTGATTTGCCCGGTTTGTTTAACGGTACTGTAGCAAATAGCGCCCGGAAGCAAGAAATCACTGCCGGTAATAACCACTACCTTTAAACCGCGCGCCAGCGCAGTTTCCAGTTCGCTGCGTAAAAGTTCCATCACAGCGGCGTTTGCCGATACATAAATGCGCGCCTTGGCATTCAGCACAGTATTTTTCAGCTTGCTGATGATTTCCGCATTACCTTTGATAGTGATATAGCCTTCGGCTTCGTTCTGCACGCCGGGCAGCTCTTTTAAAAGCGCGTCGCGCAGCTCCGCCAGGCGGCGGATTTTATTGTTGCAGAACTCCTCAGGAGTTACCGGCGTATAACGCGTCACTTTGCCTTCTTCCATTATATAGGCAGCGCCCTTTTCCACCAATCCGGCCAGCGCCGTGTAGGTGTTGGAGCGCGAAATACCAGTCTGCTTGGCGGCCTCGTAACCCGTAAGGCGGCCTGCCTTTAACAGCAATAGGTACAGGGTTGCCTCTTGGCGTGTAAGGTTAAAGTGCATTAAGCGTTCTACGATTTCCATTCCCCTCATTCAGCCCCTTGTATATTGTTCCTGTTCGAGAACACTATACTATTTTTTTTGCAGGTTGTCAATAACTAACTTAAAAATTTATAAAAAAATACGCAGGCTTTTCAGCCTGCGTATCAATATCGCTTATTTTATTTTTTCAAAGGTGTTAGTCAGGTTGGCAAAATCCTGCAAGGAAAGTGTTTCACCGCGGCGTTTGGGGTCTATGCCAGCCAACGCCAGCCACTCCTGCGCCTGCTGCGAAGAAATGCCCATATTCTTCAGCGCGTTGCTTAACATTTTGCGGCGCAGCGAAAAGGCCGCCTTAACAACCTTAAAAAACAGTTTTTCGTCACCGATTTCCACCGGCGGCTCGGTACGGTTTTTGCACACCACAACGGCGCTGTCCACACTCGGGCGCGGAATAAAGCTTTCCGGCGGCACGATAAAAGCAATTTCCGGCTCGGTATAATACTGCATCGCCACAGAAAGCGCTCCGTATTCCTTGCCGCCAGGCGCAGCCGTCATACGTTCGGCAACTTCTTTCTGCACCATTACCACCATGCGCTCTACCGGCAGTTTTTTCTCCAGCAGCGCAAAAATTATCGGCGTGGTAATGTAGTACGGCAAGTTAGCGGCAACTTTAAAGCTTTTGCCACCCATTGCCGCGTTAACGTCCAGTTCCAGCACGTCGCTGTTAATTACGCGCACATTGTTATAACCTTCCAGCGTTTTTTCAAGCACCGGCAAAAGACGTTTGTCCAGTTCTACCGCCGTTACCTGCGCGCCGGTTTCTGCCAGCGCCTGCGTCAGCGTACCGATGCCTGGGCCAATTTCCAGAACGGAGTCAGTTTCGCCAAGTTCTGCAGCGGCGGCAATACGGCGTACTACGCTTTCATCAATTAAAAAGTTCTGCCCCAGCTTTTTATCGGCGTGCAGGTTAAACCTGCGCAGTATATAGTTTGTAACCTCCGGGGTTGCAATTACGGGTTTATTCATCCATCTTCTCCAATTCTAAAAGCGCAGCTTCAAATTCCCCGCGCGTTACGCCATAAGTATTAAGGCGCTGCAAAAAGCATTTGGCATTGCCGTAGCCAATGCCCAAAAGCGCCGCCATTTTGTCGCGCCGTGCGCTTGCCATGCTGCCGCCGCTTAAGCCGTTCAGCATTAAATCGCGCTCTGTAAATTCTGCCTGCGGCGTAAAATCATGGTGGCGTACTTTACCAAGCGCTGCCAGTATCGCCTTGGGGCTTGCCTGCTCTACGCCTACGTCGCCGTTAGCAGTCGCGTCAATGCGCGGAATAAACGCCTGCCCGGCGTTTGGAAAACGCTCCGTTAAAAAGCGGCGGATACGGTTGCCCGCACCGTCCGGGTCGGTCAGTATAATAATGCCGCGTTTTTTATAGGCTGCTTCAATTTTACGCAGGGTAGAAGGCGCCAGCGTAAAGCCGCCCGTTTCAATCGTATCGGCATCCAACGCGCGCCGGATAGCCGCTGTATCGCTTTTTCCCTCTACAACTAAAACTTCTTTCAGCATTTTTAATCCTCTAAAATATAAACTTCTACGTCACGGCGGCCCCAGTTAATGGCTTCATCGTAACTGTCCATAAACAAATCTATGCGGTTGCCGCGGATAGCGCCGCCTGTATCGCCGGCAATGGCAATGCCGTAACCAGGAATATACATTTTAGTATAATACGGTATTACGCGCGGGTCAACAGCTACAATGCCGCGCGCTGCCACAAGCCCGATAGAAGTAAGGCCTGTGCCCGTACCGCAATGCACAGTGTAAGCGCTGGCTTCCGCGGTAATGATGCGGCTGTATTTTTTTCTGCCCTCCGGCGTCTGCACGGACATGCCCACGCCGCGCCTGATAACAGAATATTTAGGGTCAGCCAGCACTTCGCGCGCAATTTCTACCTCCTGGGGTACGCTGCCGCTGCTGACTACCGATTTTTTAACAACTTTAACTTTACCGGCTTTGCCCTGTTCCACCACTTTTTCCTGCCCGTAGGGTATGCTTTCATCGTCAATGTACTTTACGGGAATTTCCGAATCCGCCTCAACCGAGCTTAAAGTATCACCTTTATTAAGGATATGAATTTCCACATTAGCTGTAACCGGCGTATCCGGCGCTGGGTAAACACGCTTCTTGTTAAAACGGATTTTTAAATCTTTCAGCGCTTCGCCGACTGTATCTTTATTAGTAAAAAACTTTTGCTGCGATGCGCCGCGCACAACAACAATAGGCTGCGCGCGTTTTAAAACCAGCACCTTGCCATTATCAGTAAGTTTTTCCTCAATACGGTCAGACTGACCAACGGTAACGCCTGCTTCTTTAAAAATAGCACGCGGTTCAGCCAGTTCCGTATTAACAATTTTTTCCATGCCGTCAAATTTTAAAACCGTAACCGGAGCTTCGGCAAGGCCTAAATGTGTATGTCCGCCAAACATAATTACAAACATTATCGCTATCAAAACGCATCTTTTAAAAACTGTAACATTTTTAGGCATAATATTACCTCCTTAATTCGGGGGTATTTTATCACAGCTTTTTTTATAATGTCAAGCCGCCTGCCACAGAGGTACTTTTAGTTCTATTTTAACTTATTTCCAATAAAAAGTATTATGTTAAATGACTTTTATAATAAATAAAAAAACGCAGCAGTAGCAGACTGCCGCGTCAGCATTATTCTGTTTTATGAAATAACAGCATCAGTTATTCTTCGTTGTGTATTTTGCCATAGGCAAGCAGCGTCGTGCCTTTTGGCGCAGAAAGCGCCGGGCAAACATACAGCACAATGCCGCTCTGCTCGGCGTAATATGTCGTCAATGTTTCGCCGAATAAGTCGGTAGTACGGCCTAAAACCTGCCCTTCTTCCACAAAATCCCCGCTGTGGATATGGTGCAGCCAGCAGCCTGTTTCCAGCGCCTCAAGGTAGATAATATCAGTCACGTCGCGCGGGATATAGCGGCGCGGCTTAACCGGCTCGTCCAAAAGTTTTAGTTTGCGCATAATGTTCCTTAAATCGGATTTGTATTCTTCAATATCTTCGTGCAGGCACAAACCGGCGCCGCCGCGTTCAATCAGCAGCGATGGCAGCCCGGCAGAAGCAGCATAGTTATACGCGCCGCCAGTTGCCAGCGAGCGCACCATGTATTCCACGTTCAGCACTTTGGCAACACTGCGCGCCTTTTCTGCCAGTTCTTCCGTCGGCTGGCCCGGATAATAAACATAAGGGTGCAGGCTTTCGTGAATATCGCCGCTGTGCAGGTCAACATAAAAATCTGCCAGCGGAAAGAAATTACTACTAATTAAATACGCCGTTTTTTCGGCAAGCGTGCCCAGTGGGCTGCCGGGAAACACACGGTTTAAGTTTTTGCCGTCCTCTGGCACAATAAATTCGCGACGTGCCCAAAAGCCCTGAATGTTAACCGGGTGCAGCATAATCAGGCTGCCGTGAATATCCTGCGGCTCAAGCTCACGCCCCAGTTCCATAGCGGCGGCAATGCCAGGGTATTCGCCTCCGTGAATACCTGCTGTAACTAACAAAACCGGCCCATCATGCACACCGTTAATAATAGTTAAAGGAATTTCTACTTTTGTATCGGGAACAGGCAGCATGGTGCGCAGTTTTATGCCACGCTCAACCATAAGCCCACAAACCGTAAGGGTATCTGCCACAAAATCAGCTCCTTTGTTATAATCCTGTC
>DXVZ01000135.1 GCA_019417125.1 Phascolarctobacterium sp. | reverse complement strand
GTGATCCACTAGCTCAGTCGGTAGAGCACCTGACTTTTAATCAGGGTGTCCCGAGTTCGAGTCTCGGGTGGATCACCATTTTTTTATCTATGATACTTTGCACTGTAACATACGTTGCAGTGCTTTTATTTTTAATTATATAAGTTCTTTGCCAAGGCATCTACTGTAATAATGTAAAATTTAAAAGTTGAAAATATACAGAGTTTAATATATAATAAATAAGTCAGCTTAATACATGCGGATGTGGCGGAACTGGCAGACGCACTAGACTTAGGATCTAGCGCCTTCGGCGTGCAGGTTCGACTCCTGTCATCCGCACCAGCAAATTACGTCCTGCTTTGGCAGGATGTTTTTTTATGCCCGTTTTACTTTTTAGCGCGATAGTTTTATAATAGAAATATCTGCTATTTTTATTGGGGGAAGATTTATGTTAGGGACAATTGTTAATACCTGCACGATTCTGACGGGTAGTTTTATCGGCAGTTTTTTAAGCCGCGGCATCAGCGAAAAATACCAAACGGCGCTGTTTGACGCGCTGGGGCTGGCAACAGTGGGGCTTGGCGCTAACGCCGTTGTGCACAACCTGCCCAACAGCGAATACCCGGTGCTGTTTATCGCCAGCCTTGCTGTCGGCACGCTTATCGGCACGCGGCTGGATATTTGCGGGCGCTTTAATGAACTTTTGGCGCACTGCAAGGGCGGCGGCAAGCTTGCGGAAGGGCTTTCGACGGCGATACTTTTATTTTGCATTGGCACGCTTTCTATTTTGGGCCCTATTGAAAGCCGCCTGCACGGCAATAACACTTATCTATTTACCAATGCAACGCTTGATTTTGTGTCGTCAATGATTTTTGCTTCTACCTACGGTTTTGGCATCGCCATTGCGGCGGCGGTGCTGTTTTGCTGGCAGGGCAGCATTTACCTGTTTGCCGGTGTTATTGCGCCGTATTTAACGCCGGGCATGATGACGGAAATTTCACTTTTGGGCGGCATTTTTTTACTGAGCAGCGGCGTGGGCATTTTGCAGCTGCGCGACTGCAAGACGCTTAATATGCTGCCTTCGCTGCTTGTGCCGCCGCTGTGGTACACAGTTGTAAGTTTTTTACAGTAATCTTACTTAAAAAAATATGTTATAATGTTACACTGTGTTGACGCGGTGCTTTAAAATGTTTATAATTAGTATCATAATATATGAAAATTAACGAAAGGTGTTGTTTAAAGTGAGTACTTATTACAGTGTTTATTTACCTAATTACAGCGTAGGGCCGGATTGCTATAACGCAATTCCGACTGTTACGGCTAGATACGGTAAAAAAGTTGTTATTATCGGCGGTAAAACCGCGCTGAGCAAAGCGCAGGACGCTATTTTAAAAGCTATTGAAGGCCACCTTGAAGTTACCGGCGTGCTGTGGTACGGCGGCAACTCCACTTACGAAAACGTTGACATGCTTGCTAACAGCAAAGAAGTGCAGGATGCCGACATGATTTTCGCCGTTGGCGGCGGGCGTGCCGTTGACTGCTGCAAAACCATGGCAGATAAAATCGGCAAACCGGTATTTACCTTCCCAACCATCGCTTCTAACTGCGCGGCCTGCACCGCTATCTGCGTTATGTATAAATTAGATGGCAGCCTTGCCGGTTATTACTATCCGAAACATTGCGCAGAGCATACCTTTATTAACACTAAAATTATCGCGGAAGCACCGGAAAAACTTTTGTGGGCAGGCATCGGCGACGCGCTGAGCAAAGAATGTGAAGTTTTGATTGCCACCGAAGGCAAAAAGCTGCCGAACACCCCGCTGCTGGGACGCGCTTTGGCTGGCGCCTGCACTTCGCCGCTGTTTGAGTACGGCAAACAGGCATTGGAAGACTGCCGCAACAATAAGGTTTCCGAAGCAATCCAGGAAGTTGCGCTGGATATTATCATCAGCACCGGCATTGTTTCTAACCTGACTACTACCGAAAACGATTATTACTATAATTCTTCGCTCGGCCACTGCTTCTACAATGCTTACACCGGCCTTGCCTGCGCAGAACGCCATATGCACGGCGAAGTAGTTTCTTTCGGCGTAATTGTGCTGCTTACCTGCGACGAACAGTTTGAACTGCGCGACAAGATGGCTAAATTCAATAAAGAACTTGGTTTGCCTGTAACCCTGGCAGAACTGGAAGTCGACGAAGCCGGACTTGAAAAAATCCTTGACCGCGCGCCGGCAATTCTTGAATGGAGCAAGACACCGTATGAAATGACCCGCGAGAAATTCAAAAAAGCAATTCTCGACGCTGATGCTTACGGCAAAACCCTGTAATAACATACAAAGCAAAAAATCCGCCTTTAGGGGCGGATTTTTTATGCCTTGGCAGCCTTTTTGCTGCCTTATATTTAGTTTAGCAGTGCTGTTTTATAATGCCAGCCAGTTTACTCTGTGCCCTTGCTGCGCCAGCACCTGCGCCAAATCAGCGGCATTAAGCCAGATGGTAGCGGTGTTAGCTAAAAGCGGCACGCCGATAAGTGTTTCCGTAAACGCCGTGTCGATAAGGATTGGTACTTGGCGTTCTGCATCGTTAAGCGCGCCAAAGGGCGTAACGGAACCGGGCGGCAGTTTCAGCATGGCGTCCAGCTCCTCCGCAGCGGCAAAGGTTAAGCGACGGCTGTTAAGCTTGGCGCGCAGTGCTTTTAAGTCCAGCTTTTTATCTTTGGGCAGCGTAACAAGCCAAAAGCTGTGGTGCTTATCATCGCACAAAAACAGGGTGCGGGCAATCGCCTCCGGGTGAGGCAGCTTTAATGCTTCGCCTTCGTCCACCGTGTAAATGGGCTGGTGCTCTGTAACTTCGTATTTTATATTGGCGCTGCCCAAAAGAGCAAGCACGCCGTTTCTATCTATCGCCATCAGATATTCCAGTTTTCAAAATAGTTAATCTGCATGGCGGCGCGCACATCGTGCAGAGTTTCCGCAGCTGCGGCGCGGGCGGTTTCGCTGCCCTGTTTTAAAATCATCTTTACGTCGTCCAGGCGCTGTTCCCACATATGGCGGCGTTCGCGGATGGGCGCAAGTTCTGCCTGCATTACATTATTAAGAAATTTTTTTACTTTAACGTCGCCCAAACCGCCGCGCTGGTAATGCGCTTTCAGTTCGTCAAGGCTGGCGTATTCCGGCAGAAATTCCGCAAAATGTTCGGGACGGGAGAAAGCGTCAAGGTAAGTAAACACGGCGTTGCCCTCAATTTTGCCGGGGTCTTCTACGCGAATATGGTCGGGGTCGGTGTACATCGACATAATTTTCTTTTTAACAACGTCGGCATCGTCGCTGAGGTAAATGCAGTTGCCCAGCGATTTGCTCATTTTCGCCTTGCCGTCCAGCCCGGGCAGGCGCAGGCACGCTTTGTTGCTCGGCAGCACAATTTCCGGCTCGGTCAGCGTTTCGCCGTACACTGCGTTAAATTTGGCGACTATTTCCTTGCACTGTTCCAGCATCGGCAGCTGGTCCTCGCCAACGGGCACCGCCGTCGCGCGGAAAGCGGTAATATCTGCCGCCTGGCTGATGGGGTACACAAAAAAGCCTACGGGGATGCTGGCTTCAAAATTGCGCATTTTAATTTCGGTTTTAACTGTCGGGTTGCGCTGCACGCGCGATACGGTGACAAGGTTCATGTAGTACGCGGTCAGCTCGGTAAGCTGCGGCACGGCGGACTGAATAAAAATGGTGGATTTTTCCGGGTCAATGCCGCAGGCAAGGTAGTCCAGCGCTACTTCCAGCACGTTCTCGCGCACTTTTTCAGGGTGCTCGGCGTTATCAGTCAGCGCCTGCGCATCGGCAATCATAATAAAAATTTTGTCGTATTCGCCGGAGTTTTGCAGCTCAACACGCTCTTTTAAGGAACCGACATAGTGTCCAACGTGCAGCCTGCCGGTCGGGCGGTCGCCCGTTAAAATAATTTTCTGCATTTTCATACCTCGCAATCAAATAATATCGTGCAATCCGCCGGGGCGGAGATATAACTAATGTATATTATATCACAAATCGCGCAGCGGCGCACAAGCAAACTGGCTGGCAGAAAAATGCGGCACTGCCATTTTGGTAAACACAATGCAGCAAACACCGGCAGGCTATGGCAGCGGCTATTATATTTCTTCCACCGCACCGCTGCTGCCGGAACAGAACGCAAACTGGATACGGTGATATTAAAATAAAACGGCTGATAAACATAAAAACTCCCGCGGAAAATTCCGTGGGAGTTTTGTTATGCCGTTATTAAATTATCGGGCTTTAAATTAAAATGCCGGTACAACAGCGCCTTTGTAGGTTTCTTCGATGAATTTTTTAACTTCGGGGCTGGTAACAGCTTTGGCAAGTTTTTGCAGTTCCGGACGGTTTGCATCGCCTTTGCGGATTACTACAACGTTGGAATACGGAGATTCTTTAGGTTCGGTGAACAGGGAATCTTTAACCGGGTTCAGTTTAGCTTCCATTGCGAAGTTGGAGTTGATTACGGAATAATCAACGTCGTTCATGGAACGCGGCAGCAGGGCTGCTTCAATTTCTACAATCTCAATATTTTTCGGATTGTCAACAATGTCGCCGGGGGTAGCGGTAATGGTAACGCCGTCTTTAAGTTTCAGCAGGTTAGCGCTTTGCAGCAGCATCAGCGCGCGGCCGCCGTTAGTGGGGTCATTAGGGATAGCAACTTTAGCGCCCTCAGGCATTTCGTCCAGAGATTTAAATTTAGTAGAATAAATGCCCATCGGCTCAATATGTACTTTGGTTAAAATTTCAAGCGGCATATTGCGTTCTTTGCAGAATTCTTCAAGGTACGGAATGTGCTGGAAGAAGTTAGCGTCAATTTCTTTATCGTTAAGGGAAAGGTTCGGTTTAACATAGTCGCTGAACTCGATAACTTCCATGTTAACGCCTTCTTTTTCAAGCTGCGGCTTGATAAAGTTTAAAATTTCGGCATGGGGAACTGCGGTTGCGCCGACTTTAATAGTGGTTTTGCCGCCTTCGGATTTGGTTTCGCTGCCGCCGCAGCCGGCAATTAACAGAGCCAGCACGAGGACGGAGCACAGTGCGAACAGAATTTTTTTCATTGATACATCTCTCCTTTATTTTTCAAACACGACTCTGAATAACGAAAGCAATAAAAAAGCTCTTTCCGAGGAAAGAGCGGGTAATTTACTTTCCTCTCATCTATCAAGAATTTTCTTGCAGGATTTAGCACCATGGCAGAAGCCTGGTTGCCGGGTTTCATTGGGCCTGTCCCTCAACCGCTCTCGATAAGAGTGTGTTTATTAAGATGAAATTATAATACAACAACCGCAAAATATTGTCAATAAAAAGTTTACAAATTTTGAAGTTTTATTAATATTTTAAGATAACTAATCATTTACGCAGCGTTAATCACATTATTCTTAATAAAAATGCGAAAAAAATCACACTTTTATTAAGTTTTTTGTGTAATATATCATATTTTTATTTGTTTTATATAAAACAAAAACCGGCATAAACCGGCCTTTGCTGTAAATATATTAAGTTTTTATTCTTTGCTGTATTTGGCAATGCCAACTTTATAAAAATCGTTGCCCTCAGCGTCGATGCAGACGATAGCGGGAAAATCCTCCACCTCGTAGCGGCGGATAGCTTCCGGTCCTAAATCTTCGTAAGCAATCATTTCTTCGCCTTTGATAGACTGCGAGATAACCGCCGCCGCGCCGCCGACAGCTACAAAATACACGGCGCCGTATTTAATACAGGCGTCGATAACCTCCTGGCTGCGCAGCCCCTTGCCAATCATACCGCGCATACCCTGGGCAATCAGCGCCGGCGTGTATTTATCCATGCGCCCGCTGGTGGTAGGGCCGGCGCTGCCGACAACTTCACCCGGTTTGGTAGGCGAAGGCCCGACGTAATACACAACCTGCCCGGCGATATCAAACGGCAGCAGTTTGCCTGCGGCAAGCGCTTCCGTCATGCGCTTGTGGGCAGCGTCGCGCGCGGTATAAACCGGGCCGGTAATGCGCACAACATCGCCGGCATGCAAATTTTTAATGGTTTCTGCCGTTAAGGGCGTGGTAATATGTTTAATTTTTGCGTCCGTCATATTTGCGCCCCCTTACAATACAACCTGCGCGCGGCGTGCGGCGTGGCAGTTAAGGTTTACCGCCACCGGCAGCGCGCCGATATGCGTCGCTGTAAATTCAATATTTACGGCAGCGGCAGTGGTTGTGCCGCCCAGCCCCGCAGGGCCAATCCCGGTTTTATTAATGCGTTCCAAAAGCTCTGCTTCCAGCTTGGCATAACGCTCATCCTTGTTGTGCCCGCCGATAGGGCGGGTTAAGGAATATTTTGCCAAAAGCGCGCACTGTTCCATATTGCCGCCGATGCCCACGCCTACCGTTACCGGCGGGCAGGGGTTCGGGCCTGCTTTGCGCACGGTGTCCAGCACAAAATCAATTACGCCCTGCACACCGTCGGCAGGTTTTAACATTTTCATGGCGCCCATATTCTCGCTGCCGCAGCCTTTAGGCGAAATAGTAATTTTTACCTTATCGCCCGGCACTATGCGCGTGTGGATAATGGCAGGAGTGTTGTCCTGCGTGTTTTTGCGGTCAAACAGCGGGTCGGTAACGGAAGATTTGCGCAGGTAGCCTTCGGTATAGCCCTGCGCCACACCGGCGTGTACAGCGTCTTCCAGCGCGCCGCCTGTAAAATGCACGTCCTGCCCAATTTCCATAAACACCACGGCAAGCCCGGTGTCCTGGCACAACGGCACATTTTTACGCGCGGCAAGCTCCGCATTTTCAATAATCGTGCCTAAAACTTCCTGCCCCAGCGGCGATTCTTCCGCATCGCGGCAGGTTCTAAATTTTTCCAGCAAATCCTGCGGCAGGTAGTAGCAGGCATCGCAGCACAGCTTTGCTACCGCCGAGGTAATTTCTTTAACGTCTAATTCGCGCATAGCCGCTCCTTATCTGCCGATGCGTTTTAAAGCATTGGCGCGTACAACTTCCGGGTCAACCTTAACGCGCGCCACGCCGGTTTCAATCGCCGCTTTGGCAACCGCCGCCGCAACCGCAGGCGCAACGCGCGGGTCAAATGCGTCCGGCACAACGTAATCGGCACGCAGGTCTTTTTCGTCTATCAAATTAGCAATGGCATAAACAGCCGCTATCTTCATTTCTTCGTTAATCGCTTTGGCGCGCACGTCAATAGCGCCGCGGAACACGCCGGGGAATACAGTTACGTTGTTAACCTGGTTGGGGCTGTCGCTGCGCCCGGTGCCAGCAACTGCCGCGCCCGCAGCAATAGCGGCGTCGTAACTTGTTTCCGGCACAGGGTTGGCAAGCCCAAACACAATCGCTTTATCCGCCATGCTGGCGATAATTTCTTTGGTAAACAGGTTCGGGCCGGATACGCCGACCAAAATGTCCGCGCCTTTGGCAACGTCTGCCAGCGTTCCCTTTTCCATGTTGGGGTTGGTAACTTCCGAAAGGTAGCGCTGCACCTTGTCAAGCTTGGCGTCGATGCCCTTATACAAAGCGCCCACGCGCTCTACCATAATAACATTGGGAAAGCCCATGCTGACAAACAGCCTGCCGATAGCGCTGCCTGCAGCGCCGCAGCCGTTAACTACAACCTTAACGTCTTTAATATCTTTTTTTACATAGCGCAGCGCGCCGATAACGGCGGAAAGGCAGGCAATCGCCGTGCCGTGCTGGTCGTCGTGGAACACCGGAATATCGCAGATTTCGCGCAGGCGGTCCTCAATTTCGTAGCACTTCGGTGAAGAAAAGTCCTCTAAGTTAATACCGGCAAAAGTCGGCTGCAAACGGCGCACGGTTTCGATAATTTCTTCAACGTCCTTGGTATCAATACAGATAGGAATCGCGTCCACATCGCCAAAAGTTTTAAACAGCACCGCCTTGCCTTCCATTACCGGCATGGCAGCTTCCGGGCCAATATCACCCAGCCCCAGTACGCGCGTACCGTCGCTGACAATTGCCACCGTATTGCCGCGGCAGGTATATTCAAACGAAAGTTCTTTGTTCTCTTTAATCAGCTTGCACGGTTCAGCAACGCCCGGGGTGTAAGCCAGCGACAAATCTTCGCGGTTATTAAGCGGAACCTTGCTGGTTACGGCAAGCATACCATTGTGTTCAGCGTGAAATTTTAAAGCTTCATCAACAAATGACATATCAAATTACTCCCCTCTATGTTTATTTAGTGTATACTATATATTTTATATTATACACTCTGCTTTGGCAAGGGTTAATTTAATAATCCGTCAAACGTATTATTTCCGCCGCAGGTTTCTCGCCTTCGGCAAGCGTTAAAACGCCAAAGGTTGCGCCTTCAGCGCTGCGCGGCTTGGCAGGGCTGCCGGGGTTTACCAAAAGTACATCGCCGTACCATTTTACCAGCGGCACATGCGTATGCCCAAAAACAACTATGTTGGCTTCCAGGCGGTGCGCCCACCACACCAGCTCCTGCGGATTGCCGCCGTGCAGATAGCGGTGCCCGTGCGCCAGCCAAATATTAAAGCCTTCCAAATACAAAAATTCGTCCACGTTAAAAGCAGTTTCGCCCGCATCGCAGTTGCCGGTTACGGCAGTTACCTCAAGCCCTGTCTGGCTTTTAAGGTACAGGCTGTCGCGCGCGCAGTCGCCGGTATGCAGCCACTGTTCTACCGGAGGCGCCGCCGCAACAACGCGGCGCAGGCTTTGCATGCTGCCGTGGGTATCACCAGTAATACCTATCTTCATTTTACTTTTTTCCAGTTGGCAATCAGTTTTTTTACTGCCTTGCCGCGGTGGCTGATTTTATTTTTTTCTTCCGGCGTTGCTTCGCCAAGGCCCATATGCAGCTCGGTAGACCAAAACAGCGGGTCGTAGCCAAATCCGTTATTACCTAAAGGCTCGTGCAGCAGCATGCCTTCGCAAATACCATCGGTTTCCACCTGTACTTTACCGTCCGCACCGGCAACGCACAAAGCGCAGCGAAAGCGGCAGGTACGCTTAACCTGTAATTTCATGTTTGCCAAAAGCAGGTCATTGTTTTCCTTATCGGTTGCCTTATCACCGGCGTAACGCGCGCTGCGCACGCCCGGCGCGCCGTCCAAAGCCTGTACTTCCAGCCCGCTGTCGTCAGCAATGCAGGTCATGCCAGTTGCTTTTGCGTAATACGTTGCTTTTAAACGCGCGTTGGCGGCAAAGGTACGCCCGTTTTCCTCCGGCGCTTCAATCTCCGGCCACTCGGCAAGGTAGTGCAGGTTCACCTCCATATCTTTCAGCATTTCCTTAAACTCTTCCAGTTTGCCCGGATTGCTTGTTGCTATTACAATTTCTTTCACTTTGTAAACTCCAATCTTCTAAATAGTTTCCACAACGCCCGTATCAGGGTGCTGCAATAAAATATATTTATATTCACAGCTCTGTTTGGCGCGCAAAGCGTCGTCATAAGCCGCCTTTGTACATTCAGGGCAGGTGTCGCGGTGCAGGCACACCACATAAGCGCTCTGGTCGCCGTAACGGGTACCGCGGGCGCTGGTGGCTATCGTCATGTAGCCGCTGCAAGCTTTACAGTAATGCGCCGTTTCCAGCTGTTCTTCGCGGATGCCTTCTTCGTCGTAGTAAATGCCTTTACGCCGCTGCCAGGTGCAGCCGCATTTATCCAGCAGCATTTTGCCAACTTCCTTGCGGGTGCGCCAAATGTTGCCTGCCTGTTCAATCAGCTGCTGCACGCGCGCCATGCAGCGCGGGTCAGCTCTGCGCAGGGCGCTGATGTCCGGCTCAATAACCTTGCTGTAATCCATTTCCGCCATGGCGAGGATAATACCGGTGTTTACGTAAGGCAGCGCCGCCTCTATGGAATAGCCTCCCTCCAGCACGGCAATGTCCGCCTTCAGCTTATCGGCAAGCGCCGCATAGCCGTGCGCCGTAACGCTCATGGATGCCAGCGGGTCGCTGAAATGATTATCCTGCCCGGCAGAATTAATTACAAGTTCCGGTTCAAAATCGTCCAGTATCGGGCGGATAATGCCGTCGAACAAAGCGTGGATTTCCTTATCGCCGCTGCCGGGAAGCAGCGGCAGGTTAATATTGTAACCCCACGCCGCCGGGCTGCCTGCCTCATCCGGGAACCCGGTGCCAGGGTACAGCGTGCGCCCGTCCTGATGGAACGAAATATACAGCACGTTGGGGTCATGGTAAAAAATATCCTGGCTGCCGTCGCCGTGGTGCACGTCCGTATCGACAACGGCAATTTTTTTAACGCCGTAGCGGCTGCGCAGATATTCTACCATCACCGCTTCTATATTAATAGTGCAAAAGCCGCGTATGCCATGCACAATGCGCATTGCGTGGTGGCCTGGCGGGCGTACCAGCGCAAACGCGCGCTTAACCTCGCCGCTCATTACAGCGTCCGCCGCCGTCATGCACCCTCCGGCAGAAGCAAGATGGGCAGGAGTTATCAACTTGGCAATCGACGGCACGCCGACGTGGGCGCGCTGCAAATCGTTAACTTCCGCCATGCGCAGGCGGTATTCGCGTATCTCCGGGCGGTCAAACAGCCCTTCCTCCGTCAGCTGGTCGCGCGTATATAACAGCCTTTCCTGGCGCTCCGGGTGCCCCGGGCTAATCATCCAGTCAAAGGCGGGAAAAAATACCAGTCCTAAATTTGCCTGTTTCAAAACGCCACCTCCCTGCCGGTAATTTTATATAAAATGCCGGGTTTAAGCTGCATTCTTAAATAAATAATCTCGCCGGTGTCGTAATAACCGTGCACCGTGCGGAAGTATTCGCGGCTGATGACTTCGGTTTCATTGCCCTCCATCTGCCATCCGCCGGCTTTCTCATGCAGCCAGGCGCTTAAAATTTCTTCTGCCGCCTGCATGTTAAAGCGTTTGGGCAGGCGTTCGCGCTTGCCGCTTTCCGGAATTAAATAATAACCCTCGGTAGTATCGGCGCGCAGGCTTGCCGCAACGGTTGGGCGTGCCAGCGCCGCACCAATGGCGTTGGCAACCATGCCGCCGGTCGGAATAACTACGGGCAGCCCCATGCGTTTGCCCAGCGCGTGGATAAGGCCGGGCGCACCGCCGCCGACGCCGACAAGCTGCTGCGGCACAAAATCACTGCCGCTTAAAACGTCGCTTACCGTGTACACCGGCTGAATGCTCCACTCGTGCAGCATCTCTTTAATGGCGCTTTCAATAACGTCCAGCGCCGCGTCCAAAATCGCCTGCGCCGCCGCGTCTAGCGTTTCGCCCTCATGGCACAGTGCGCTAACGGCTTTTTGCGAAGCTTCTTTATCGCCAAAATCAGCCAAACCTAAAACAATTAAAGCGTCAGCCAAAGTAGCTGCACTGCCACCTAACGCTGCCGCCGTGCCAGCACGTTCAGGGCCAACTTTAAACCCCTGCGGCAAAACCGTAACCGCGCTGTCGCCGCCAATGCCCACGCTGCGCATGTGGAACGAGCGCACCGCCGTTGGGTATTTGCCAATCATCGCGCCTTTTTTCGCCAAAAGAGGCTCGCCGTTATCCCAAAAAGCAATGTCCGTCGTCGTGCCGCCCACGTCCAGCGAAATGCACTTGCCCTCCGGCGCAGCGCCCAGCGCTTCAATGCCCAGCACGCTCGCCGCCGGGCCGGTAAACACCGCTTCCACCGGCTGCTTTAAAGCCGCCTCTAAAGGCAGTGTGCCGCCGTCCGCCTTTAAAATCTGCACCGGCGCAGTAATGCTGCGCTCTTTCAGCGCCCATTCCACCTGCTTGCCGAAGGCTTCAAATGTTTTATCTACCGCCGCCGCAAAATACGCGCTGTTGGTACGGCGTATAAAATTTAATTCACCGCTAAGCTCCGAACCTAAAAATACTTTTTTATAACCGCTCTTTTTCAATTCGTGCGCCAGCACGTACTCGTTTTCCGGGTTGCGCACGCTAAACTTGCCGCTGACGGCTGCCGCCTGCACGCCGGGCTGCTTATCCAATAAACCGTAATGCTTGTTAAACTCCGTGCGCGCCGTAACCTTGCCGCGGTGGTCCACATAGCCGCTCACCAAATACGGCTCTACAGGGAAGCACCCTTTTACGTTCATACCGGGCCCGGTCATTACCGCCAAAAATACCGGCTGCGTTTTGCCCTCCGTCAGCGCATTGGTAACAATCGTACTGCTGATAACCACGCGCTCAATCTGCGCCGCGTCCGCTCCGTCCAGCACAGCGTCCAGCGCCGCCAGTATGCCGCGCAAAACCTCTCCGTGCGTCGTTGGGCGCTTTGCCTGTGCGTACACAGCACCGTTATCTACCACAACGGCGTCCGTAAAAGTGCCGCCTACATCTATACCTAAAAGCATAATCTCACCTCTTTCCGCAAGACTTAACGTGTAATAATTCAATATGCAGATAAGAAATACCTGCATTTTTTATTTTAGATTTTTTATATTTACGTTGCATCTTTGATGATACTTTTCTAAATTTTAATTTACTTTTTATGTCATGTTCATTCTTTTGACTGACCAAAAGAATGAACCAAGAAAAGTCCTGCGGCTGGCGGATTTTTAAACGCAACATTTTAGTATAAAAACGGAAAAAATTGCGGAACTCGCTTCGCTCAAACAGCCTTATTTTTACCGTTTTTCTTATTAAATATTGCTAAAATCCGATGCCGCATTTTACTGTACCGTACTTTTGATGTGCTAATTACACATAGCCATACAATGTACGTTAATTTTAAGCCACGCGCCGGGTGTTGGTGTGAGGCGCAGAGCAAAATCGCGACGGCTAAATATTTGTTGTAGCCCCCATGCGCAAACCGTTACGAAGTCGTGT
>DXVZ01000134.1:11017-13055 GCA_019417125.1 Phascolarctobacterium sp. | reverse complement strand
GCATTGAGCCTTCTGTTTTGTTTGAAGCAGTGGAGGAAGCGCTGGTAACGGATTACAAAAAGAATTTTGGCAGCAACCAAAACGTGCGTGTGGATTTAAACAGAACCAGCGGCGAACTGCACGTTTATGCGCAAAAGCATGTTGTAGAAAACGTTGAGGACAGCGCTAACGAAATTTCGGCAGCGGATGCACAGAAAATTGACCCGCGGTACGAAGCAGGCGATATTGTGGAGCTGGAGGTAACGCCGAAAAACTTTGGCCGCATTGCCGCACAAAACGCTAAACAGGTAGTTGTGCAGCGTATCCGCGAGGCGGAACGCGGTATGGTGTTTGAAAAATATTATAACCGCGAAAACGATATTGTTACCGGCGTTATTCAGCGTATGGAAAACAGAAATGTTTACATTGATTTGGGCAAAGCAGAAGCTGTTTTGACAGTTGGCGAGCAGATTCCCGGCGAGATTTACGAATATCATGACAGAATGAAAACCTATATTTTAGAGGTACGCAAAACCAGCAAAGGACCGCAGATTATGGTTTCCAGAACGCACCCGGGGCTTTTAAAACGTCTGTTTGAGCTGGAAGTTCCGGAAATTCACGACGGCGTGGTAGAAATTAAATCCGTTGCGCGCGAACCTGGCATGCGCTCTAAAATTGCCGTTTATACCAAAGATGAAAATGTTGACCCTGTTGGCGCCTGCGTAGGGCAAAAGGGTATGCGTGTTCAGGCAATAGTTAACGAGCTGCGCGGCGAAAAAATCGACATTGTAAAATACAGCGAAGATCCGGCGCAGTATGTTGCCAATGCTTTATCGCCTGCGAAGGTGATAAGCACGGAAGTTTTGGAAAACGAGAAAATCTGCCGCGTGGTTGTACCGGATTACCAGCTTTCGCTTGCTATTGGCAAGGAAGGGCAGAACGCACGCCTTGCAGCAAAGCTGACTGGTTGGAAGATTGATATTAAGAGCGAAACCCAGAGCAAGGAAGAACCGTTTGCACAGCCCGGGGGTGAAGCCGATGAAGCAGCAGAAGATTAAAAAAATACCGCAGCGTAAATGCGTTGGCTGCGGCGAGATGAAAGATA
Source organism: Phascolarctobacterium sp. (assembly GCA_019417125.1). Lineage (GTDB taxonomy): Bacteria > Bacillota > Negativicutes > Acidaminococcales > Acidaminococcaceae > Fusicatenibacter_A. The sequence goes on along the minus strand of DXVZ01000134.1, from coordinate 11,971 downwards.
AAAAATCGCTGCTGCGTATTGTGCGCTCGCCGGAAGGGGATATCAGCCTTGATTTGACCGGCAAAAAATCCGGACGCGGCGCGTATGTTTGCCGTGATAAAGAGTGCATTAAAAAAGCCGTAAAAGAAAAACGCCTGGAACGTGCGCTTGAAAAACCGGTAACGGACGAAGTTTACGCTAAACTTTTGGAGGATTTGCCGGATGGAGAGTAAACAAATAGTTTTTGCACTTGGTTTGGCACAGAAAGCTGGAAAAGTAGCATCCGGCGATTTTGCGGTGCGCAGCGCTTTAAATGGCGGCAAAGCAAAGCTGATGCTGATTGCCGGTGACGCTGCTGAAGCATCACGCAAAGAGATGGAGTATCTTGCCCATACGGCAGGCGTTAAATTTGCTACAGGGCCGTCGCGCACGGAAATTGGTTCGGCTATCGGTAAATCGCCGCGCACGGCAGTTGTAATTACAGATAATAATTTTGCAGTAATGATACAGAGCAAATGCCGCGATTAAGTTTGGAGGTGGATGAATGGGTAAGCATAGAATATATGAAATAGCAAAAGAGCTTGGCAAAAGCAATCAGGAAGTAATTGACGTTCTGGCTAAAAATAACATTCAGGTTAAAAGTTTAAGCACGGTTGACGACGCTGCCAAAGAAATGGTAGTGCGCGCATTTACTAAAAAACCGGTTCAGCCGGAGAAAAAGACTGCGCCACAGCAGAAAGCGCAGAACAATGCGCCGAAAGCAGCACCGGTTAAGAACGAAGCCAATAAGGGCAGCGCCCCAAAACAGCCTAAACCGCAGGTGCAAAACCAGCCGAAGGCTGCCGAAAAAGGCAAACCGCAGCAGGATAATAAGCAGAAGAATAGCGCTAATAAGCCTGCCAATGCGCATAATGAGCAGCGCGTGCAGAACCAGAACAAAAACAACAACAACAACAATAACAATAACAATAACAA
>DXVZ01000134.1:323-11007 GCA_019417125.1 Phascolarctobacterium sp. | reverse complement strand
CCAAAATAATCAGAACCATAAAAAGAGCAACCAGCCTGCACAGCAGCAGGCTAAGGGCAATATGCAGCAGCAGGGGCAGCGTGGTAAAAACAACAAACCTAACCGCCCCCAGCGCCCGCAGGGAGGTATTTTTATCGGACCGAAAGGACAGCAGGCAGGGCAGGGCGGCCAGCAAAACCGCAATGCGGCAGGCCAGCAGCAAAGCCGTTTTGAAAACCAAAACCGTGGCAGCCAGCAGGGCAAGCAGCAGTTTAACAAAAAACGCAATGAAAAACCGCAGATTAAAGGCCAGTATGCCAGCCGCGACAGCCGCAATATGCACAGCCGCGACCATATGATGAAAAAACGCCCCGGCAGCACCAAACCGCAGCAGCCCGTACAGCAGGCTCCTGTTGTAAGGCCTTCGCGCGTTGAAGTTGGCGAAAGCATTAACGTAAAAGATTTTGCTAACCTTATTAAACGCGAGGTTAACGAGGTTATTAAAGCTCTGTTTATGCTGGGTGTAATGGTAACCATTAACCAGGATATTGATTTTGAAACAGCAGAGCTTGTAGGTACCGAATTTGACGTTGAAGTTGTGCCGCTGCCGCCGGAAGAAGACCCGACGGAAATCCCCGAAGTTGACGACGACCCGGCTAAACGTGTGCCCCGCCCGCCGGTTATTACTGTTATGGGCCATGTTGACCACGGCAAAACTTCGCTTTTGGATGCTATCCGCAAAACCAACGTAACCAGCCATGAAGCGGGCGGCATTACGCAGCACATTGGCGCTTACCAGGTAAATTACCAGGGCAAAAAGATTGTATTTTTGGATACGCCTGGCCACGAAGCTTTTACGGCGATGCGTGCGCGCGGCGCGCAGGTAACGGACGTTGCCATTTTGGTTGTTGCCGCTGACGATGGCGTTATGCCGCAGACGATTGAGGCAATTAACCACGCTAAAGCCGCAAAAGTGCCTATTATTGTAGCCATTAACAAAATGGACCGTCCGGGCGCTAACCCCGACCACGTTAAACAGCAGCTGGCAGAGCACGAATTGATTCCGGAAGACTGGGGCGGCGATACTATTATGGTTCCTGTTTCCGCACATCAAAAAACCGGTATTTCCGAACTGTTGGAAATGATTTTGCTGGTTGCCGAAATGCAGGAACTGAAAGCCAACCCGAACCTGCCTGCGCACGGCACGATTATCGAAGCGCAGCTGGATAAAGGGCGCGGCCCTGTGGCAACTGTCCTTGTACAGCGCGGCACGCTTAGCGTCGGCGATACGATTATCGCCGGAACGGCTTATGGTAAAGTACGCGCTATGATTAACGACCGCGGTGAAAAAGTTAAAAAAGCGCCGCCTTCTACCCCGGTAGAGGTGCTTGGCTTAAACGAAGTGCCGATGGCGGGCGATATTTTGGACAGTACGGATGAAAAAACGGCACGCAGCGTTGCCGAAAAACGCCTTGCGAAAAAACGCAGTGAAGAAATGCAGCAGAGCGCTAAAGTTTCGCTGGATGATATCTTCCAACGTATTCAGGAAGGCGAGCTGAAAGAACTGAGCATTGTTGTTAAGGCTGATGTTCAGGGTACGATTGAAGCGCTGAAATCTTCGCTTGGCAATATTAAAAACGACGAAGTTAAAGTTGTCGTTGTGCATTCCGGCGTTGGTTCCATTACTGAATCCGACGTAATGCTGGCATCTGCCGCTAATGCGCTTATCATCGGCTTTAATGTCCGTCCGGATGCTAATGCCCGCAAGGCAGCCGAAACCGAAAAGGTTGACGTGCGTACTTACAGGGTTATTTACGACGCTATTAACGACGTTGAAGCAGCCATTAAAGGTATGCTTGCGCCGAAGTTTAAAGAAGTTATTCAGGGACGTGTTGAAGTACGCCAGCTGATTACAATATCCAAATTGCTGATAGCAGGCTGCTATGTGCTGGAAGGCAAAGTTACCAATTCTTCCAAAGTGCGCGTAGTACGCGACGGTATTGTAGTGCACGAAGGTGAAGTAGATTCCCTGCGCAGATTTAAAGATGACGTTAAGGAAGTTGTGGCAGGCTTTGAATGTGGCATAACGCTTGAAAAGTTCCGCGATATTAAAGAAGGGGATATTTTTGAAGTTTATTCCATGGAAGAAGTTGCCGCCGAATAACAGGTGCTTGTTATGGCAAGATTAAGAGTAGAAAAATTACAGGAAGCAATTAAGCAGGAAATCAGCAAAATTTTGCTGCACGATATTAAGGATCCGCGCATTAAATTTGTTACCGTTACGGGCGTAGAACTGACTGACGACATTAGCCAGGCAAAGGTTTATGTAAGCCTGTACGGCAGCGGAAAAGATCAGGAGGAAGCTTGGCAGGGGCTTAATAAAGCCGTTGGCTATATGCGTACGGAAATTGCCAAACGCATCAGGCTGCGCTTTGCACCGGTGCTGATTTTTGCCAAAGATACTTCGATGGAATATAGCGCGCATATTGAAGAATTGCTGAAAAAAATTAAACAAGAGGAAACCCCTAATGAGTAAAAACTGTACGCTTGAAGAAATTGCCGGGCTGCTTTTAGAGCATAATACTTTTGTATTGTGCCCGCACGTCAGCCCGGACGGCGATGCTTTAGGCTCAACGCTGGCGCTGAAAATAGCGCTGGAAAAAGCCGGTAAAAAGGTAACGGTAATGGTTGACGACGATGTGCCCAAAGCGTTTGGCTTTTTGCCGCAGATAGGCTGCTTTGTAAAACCGGATGCTGAAAACCCAGTTGAAGCAGACCTGTTGGTAGTGCTTGACGCCAGCTCGCTTGACAGAATCGGCGCTGTAGCACAGGCAGTAAAAGCAAAAGCGATAGTAAATGTTGACCACCATATTTCCAACACGCAGTATGCAGATTATTTGTACCTTAATACGGAAGCGGCGGCGACGGGTGAGATTTTGTGTACGCTGGTGGAGAAGCTGGGCGTTGTGCCGGATAAAGATTTGGCAACCTGCCTGTACACGGCAATTTATACCGACTGCGGTTCTTTCCGTTTTGCCAATACTACACCGGCGACGATGCGTGCAGCCGCCAAACTTTTAGAATACGGCGCACGCCCTAACGAGATTTCGGACGCGCTGGGCACACATACCCGCGCCAATATTGAAATGCTGGGCAAGGTATTGCAGACTTTAAGTTTTTACAACGGCGGTGCGGTAAGCACCATCGAAATTAACAGTGATTTATATGACAAAGAAGTAAACACCGACAACTTTATTTCCTTTGCACGCTATATTGAAGGCGTGGACGTTGCGGTGTTGTTTAAAGCCGTAGAGACGGGCGTGACGCGCGTCAGCATGCGATCGCAAAATACGGACGTGGCGGCTATTGCGCTGTCATTCGGCGGCGGCGGGCATATCCGCGCTGCCGGCTGCACGGTAGAACTGCCGCTGGCAGAAGCCAAGCAAAAAGTGCTGGATGCTATCGGTAATGCGTTATGACGGCAGGCATTATTAATGTACTTAAGCCCTGTGGTATGACAAGCCATGACGTTATCGGCTTTTTGCGCAGGGTGCTGAATACTAAAAAAATCGGCCATTCCGGTACGCTTGACCCGGACGCCGCCGGTGTACTGCCGGTTTTTGTTGGCACGGCAACGCGCCTTTTGGAATACGCGGCTGATGACCGCAAAAGCTACCGCACGGAGATTACCTTTGGCGTTAAAACCAATACCGGCGACGACAGCGGCGAAGTGATTGAACGCAGCGAATTGCCTGTTTGCAGCGCAGAAGAATTTGCGGAGATTTTACGGGGCTTTACCGGCGCGCAAAAACAGCTGCCGCCGATGTATTCAGCCCTTAAATTAAACGGACAGCCGTTGTATAAACTGGCGCGCAAAGGCATTAGCGTCGAACGGCAGGAACGCGATATTTTTATCCACCGTTTGCAGCTGATTGAATTTACGCCGCAAAAAGCAGTGGTGGACGTAGAATGTTCCAAAGGCACTTATATACGCACATTGTTGGAAGATATCTGTGCTAAACTGGGCGTGTGCGGCACTATGAGTTTCTTGCTGCGCACATCTGCAGGCGGCTTTAATATTGCCAATGCAGTTACTTTGCAGGAACTTGAAGCAGATTGGCACCCGCATTTATTGCCGGAAGAAACCGCCGTTATGCACCTGCCGGAACTTGTGCTGACGGACAGGCAGGCGTGGCGCATTACGCAGGGCGTAATAACCAGCATGGCGGAAGCCGCTGATGGTTTGTACCGGCTTAAAGGGCGCAGCGGCGTATTCTTTGGCGTCGGCAAGGCGCAGGGCGGTACGGTTAAAGCTGCTAAAATACTGCATCACGCAGAAAAACCACAGGAACTTATTTGAGGTCTTTAATGGAAATAATTACATCTCTTGATGCTGATTTAAAAACTGAATATTCCGCAGCGGTTATTGCGCTTGGCACTTTTGACGGGCTGCACCTCGGCCACGCCGATGTCATCTACACGGCAAAGGATTACGCGCAGAGCCATGGGCTGAAGCTGGCTGTTTTTACCTTCAGCAACCATCCGCTGGCGTTAATCCGCCCGGATTTGGTGCCGGTAAGGATTATATCGGCAGAGGAGAAGATAAAACTGTTGGCGGAATACGGCGTTGATTACCTTATCAGCATTCCGTTTACGGAAAAATTTGCCGCTCTTTCGCCGGACGAATTTTTGGCAAGGCTTAAGCGTTTTAACTACCGCTGCCTGGTGGTGGGCGAAAATTTTACCTACGGCTTTTTGGGCAGCGGCAAAACGGAAACGCTGGAACGCAGCGGCAAAAAGAACGGTTTTGAAGTTATTGTGCGCCCGCTGGTAAAAATGAACGGCAACGTTGTCAGCAGCACTGGCATCCGCAACCTGATACAGGCAGGGCATATTGAGCACGCCAATTCAATGTTGGGGCGCGCGTACGCCATTACTGGCAAAATTGTGCACGGCGAGCAGCGTGGGCGTAAACTGGGCTTTCCAACGGCAAATATTGAGCTTGTGCATGGTGAGATGGCTGTACCTGCACCGGGAGTATACGCCGTAACGGCGGATATTGATGGCGCGCTTTACGAGGGCATGGGAAATATTGGCAACAACCCAACTTTTAACGATGTGGAGCACGTGAGGCTGGAAGTAAATTTATTTAATTGCAGCGGCGATTTGTACGGCAAAAAGATGAAAGTGTCTTTTTATAAATATATCCGCGCTGAAAAGAAGTTTGACGGCGTTGAAGCGCTGTGCCGCCAGATTGACGAAGATAAAAAGGCTATAAAAGCTTACTTTTTAAACAAAAAACAGTTGCCCAAAACTTAAACTTATGTTATACTATTTAAGTATTATTTTGAACCATTGCTTGGAGATGCGCTGCTCCGGCGGTTTCTATGCACTGGCGATTATACGAAAATGGAGGAATTACAATGTTAACACCTGAAAGAAAACAAGAAATCATTCTTGCAAATGCAAGACACGAAGGCGATACCGGTTCTCCGGAAGTACAGATCGCAGTATTGACCGAACGCATTAAATATCTTACCGAACATCTGAAAGAACACAAAAAAGACCATCATTCCCGCCGCGGTCTGCTTAAAATGGTTGGCCAGCGCCGTGGTTTATTAAATTATCTTATGGCTAAGGATATCGAGCGTTATCGTGCAATCCTTGCAAAGCTCGGCCTGCGTAAATAATTGGCAAATAAAGGCCTGCTTCATTGCGAAGCAGGCTTTTTTACCAGATACAGAATATTTTATTGTAACGCCTGTGCGGTTATGATAAAATAATAGGGTAATTTAGTAATAGGAGGAAGCCAAGTTGATTACAGCGTTAAGTGTATTGGACGTTATTGTCAGCATAGCATTAATTGGCTCTGTGCTTGTGCAGTCCGGCAAGGGTTCCGGCCTGTCCGACGCTTTTGGCGGCGGTGGCGGTTATTTTGGCAAAGGCAACGATATAGATACCATGATGGCGAAAGCAACCATTGTTTTGGGTATTTTGTTTGCCGTTATTACGCTTATAATTGCTAAATTAAGCATGTAATTTTATTTTATAAAATCATAAGCAATGCGTTTGTAAAATCCTGCATCCTTTCGATGTAGGATTTTTTTGTATATGCTATAATAGATATATTAAGGGAGGTTACAACGTGGCTAAGCTTGGCGCCAAACCGTTCTTTTTTAAGGGCGGCACAGAAGGCGTGCTTTTAATACATGGCTATACCGGTGCACCGGGTGAAATGCGCCTGCTGGGTGAATTTTTGCACGGCAGGGGTTATACGGTGCTGGGCGTTTTGCTGCCAGGCCATTGTTCTGCTCCCAATATTTTGGCGCGGCAAACTTTTGATGACTGGTACGCGGAAGTAAAGCGCGGCTATCAGCGTTTAAAAACGGTTTGCAGCAAGGTTTACATCGCCGGGCTTTCCATGGGCGGACTGCTTACCATAAGGGCAGCGGCAGAACTAAACCCGGACAAAATCGTTATAATGGCGGCTCCTATTTATGTTTATGATAAACGCCAGGTTTTGCTGCCGTGGCTGCATTTCATAATACGCTATGTAAAGAAGCGCCAGCGCGTGTTTGACGTGCCGGAAGAATACTGTGTACAGTGCGAAGTAATGCCTACCAAACCACTTTTAAGCATGTTTAGGTTTATTAAAGAATGCAAACAGGGCTTTTTAAAAGGTGTTAAAGCGCCGTGCCTTGTTATGCAAAGCAAAATAGAACACACAGTGCGCTGGCAAAGCGCGCAGTTTATTTACGATAACGTCGCCTCGGAGAAGAAAAAACTGATATGGTTTGAACACTGCGGCCATATTTTAACTTTGGATAAAGAAAGGGAAGCCGTGTTTAACGAAATACTGGCTTTTTTAAAGGAAAAATAATGTTTGAAGATAAAGAATACCCTATGTGTTTTGCCTGCGGTAAGCAGAACCCGATAGGATTAAAAATGACTTTTAAAATGGATGAAAAAGAGTGCGTGTCGTACTTTACGCCGAAAGAGGAACACCAAAGCTATAACGGCATGATGCACGGCGGTTTAATCAGCGTTTTGCTGGATGAGATAATGGGACATTACCTGTTTTGTATGGAGGGCAAGCCTGCTTATACCGCTAAAATGGAACTGCGCTACCGCCAGCCGCTGAAAATTGGTGAGCAGGTAAAATGCGTCGGTACGCGCGTTAAACAAAAAGGGCGCCTGGTAGAAATGCACGGCGAAATTATAACGAAAGATGGCATTGTTGCGGCAGAAGCCAACGCCAAGATGATGCTGGAGGATTAAAATGAAGAAAGAAAAAGAACAGATTTTGGAGTTTATGAGGCGCAGCAGCTATGCGCCGCTTACTGCCGAAGATTTGATTGAAGCCATACCCATAACTGGCAGCTTAAATAACTTTTGGCAGGATTTAAAAGAATTGCAGGAAAACGGTGAAATTATTAAAACACGTTTTGGAACCTTGGGGCTGCCGGAGAAAATGGGACTGGTAGTTGGTCGTTTTCAGCTTACAAGCAAGGGCTTCGGCTTTGTAATACCCGATAACAAAGGCGACAGACAGGACGTATTTATACCGCCTCGCCTTATTAACGGCGCAATGAACAACGACCGTGTAATGGCGCGTGTAGAAAAAAGCGGCAGTGATAAAAATAAGCCCGAAGGCGAAATCATCCGTATTATTACGCACGCTAATAATAAAATCGTCGGTACGTTTAAAGCAAGCCGCGATTACGGTTTTGTAGTGCCGGACGACAAACGCATCGGGCAGGACGTATATGTTTTAAAACGCAACTTTGGCGGTGCTAAAAGCAACCAAAAGGTTGTGGTAGAAATTACCGAATGGGCTCCGGACAGCCGCCGTAGTATTGAAGGAAAAATTGTAGAAGTGCTGGGTAATACCGGTGACGCCGGTATGGAACTGCTGTCGCTGATAAAGCAGTACGATTTGCCGCTGGAGTTTCCGGAGCAGGTTATTAATGCTTCCAAGCGGGTGCCCAAAACCATTAAAAGCACAGAGCTGGAGGGCAGGCACGACCTGCGTGACCGTCTAATAGTGACGGTTGATGGCGACGACGCCAAAGACCTGGATGATGCCGTATATGTGCAGCCGGAAGGCAACGGCGATTTTACGCTGGGTGTATACATTGCCGATGTTAGCCATTATGTGCACGAAAACACAATTTTAGACAGCGAAGCGCTGGAACGCGGCACCAGCGTATACCTTGTTGACAGGGTGCTGCCAATGCTGCCGGAACGCCTTTCTAACGGTATTTGCAGCCTTAACGCCGGTGAGGACAGGCTGGTAATGTGCTGCGAAATGCTGATTGACAAAAAAGGCCGCATTAAAAGTTACGATATTTTCCCTGGCGTAATTAACGTGCGCTACCGTTTAAGCTACCGCATTGTGCGTGAAATTTTAGTAAACAAAAATGCGGAGCTGACCGAAAAATACAGCGACGCGCTGCCGATGCTGCAGGAAATGGAAAAGCTGTGCCTTATTTTGCATAAAAAACGTGTAACGCGCGGTGCGATAGATTTTGACCTGCCGGAACAAAAAGTAATTTTGGACGAAAACGCCAAACCAGTAGAAATTGTGCAGCGTGAGCACGGGCTGGCGGAATCTATCATCGAAGAATTCATGCTTGCCGCCAACGAAACTGTGGCACGCCACATGGCACTGCAAAAATGGCCATTTATCTACCGCGTGCACGATAAACCGAAAGAAGAAAAAATGCAGAATTTGGCATTGTTGTTAAGCCGTTTTAATATTAAAATGCCGGTAGCTTCCGAAGTTAAACCGCTGGCGCTGCAAAAAGCTTTAAGCGCAATGGAAGGCAGGCCGGAAGAACGTATGGTATCCGCTGTGGCGCTGCGCTCGTTAAAACAGGCAGTTTACCAAACGGAAAACATCGGGCATTTTGGGCTGGCGGCAGAATATTACACGCATTTTACTTCGCCGATACGCCGCTACCCGGATTTAATTGTACACCGCTTGCTGCACAAATGGCTTGCCGACCCTTATATGAATGAAAAAAACAGGGACGGATATATTAACAAACTTGACCATATTGCCGAACACTCATCTATCCGCGAACGCACTGCAGCCGAAGCGGAACGCGCTACCGTCGATTTAAAAAAGGCGGAATATATGGCGGGGCACATCGGCGAAGAATATGAGGGCATAATTTCCGGTGTAACGGCATTTGGCATGTTTGTAGAGCTGGAAAACGGCGTGGAAGGTTTGGTACATATTTCCAGCCTGCTGGATGATTATTACGAATTTATTGAAGAAAACTACGCACTGATGGGTACGCATACGCGCAAATGCTACCGCCTGGGCGACCCAGTGCGCATCGAGGTCTTTCAGGTAAACATTGCCGAACGCAATATTGATTTTATACTTGCCGGTGAGGATGATAACGTACGCGAGCGTATTAAAATGCAGCTTGCCGAACAGCGTAAATCCACAACCTACCGCAGCGATGTGCCCGGCAAAAAAGCTAAAAAGAAAAAGAGCGGCAAAGAAAAATTTGCCAAACGCGGCAAGGGTGGTATCGGGGGCAACAAATACCTAAAAGACAGCAAAAATAAACACGGCAAACATAAGAAAAAACAGAGGAACAAATAGTGGAAAAGAAAATAAAAATTGTTGCAGAAAATAGAAAAGCGCGCCATGACTATACTATTCACGAAACCTACGAGGCAGGCATTGCCTTGACCGGCACGGAAGTAAAATCGCTGCGCGCGGGCAAAGCTAACATGAAAGACAGCTATGCCCAAATAACCAAAAGTGCGGAAGTAATAGTGTCCAATTTGCACATCAGCCCCTATGACCAGGGCAACCGTTTTAACCATGAGCCGCTGCGCGACCGCAAACTACTGCTGCATAAGGCGGAAATCCGCCGCCTTATAGGCAAAGTAAAAGAAAAAGGCTATACGCTGGTGCCGTTAAAAATGTATTTCAGCCACGGGCTGATTAAAATAGAAATAGCCCTTGCCACCGGTAAAAAGCTGTACGACAAGCGCCAGGATATGGCAAAGCGTGACGTTAAACGCGAGGTTGAACGTGCATTAAAGGAAAGAAACAAATAAAATTTTACAATGAGGAGTGGTTACTATGAAAAAATTTTTAACTTTAGTTTTTGCAGCTGTGCTGGCTGTATCTGCCGTATGTTTTGCCGAAACGCCGAAAGCGGCGGCTGATACACAAACCGCACAAACTCAGGCGGCAGGTTATAAAGTGTTTACGCCGCAGCAGGCTAAGCAGCGCATTGAACAAAACGATAAAATTGTTATACTTGACGTACGCACGCAGGAAGAATTTGCACAAGGTCATCTGCCAAACGCAGTTTTACTGCCTGTTGATTTAATCGAAGCCCAATCCGCGGAAGTTGCCAAAATTCTGCCCAATAAAGATGCGGAAATACTTGTTTACTGCCGCAGCGGCAAACGCGCCCACCGTGCATCGCAGGCATTGGTGGATATGGGTTATACCAATATCGTACACATCGGCGGCATTATCGACTGGCCGTATGAAGTTGTAAAATAGAATATAAAAAAGTTATTTTTAATACCCTGTAATGCTTTTTTAGCAGAGCAGGGTATTTTTAGTTGAGCTGCCAATTAGTGACGAGTAATAACGAAGGCAATAATTGTGCCAGCGAAGCTACGAAAATTTTATAAAATCTAATAGCGTTATCACATTTGTGGTAGC
>DXVZ01000134.1:0-313 GCA_019417125.1 Phascolarctobacterium sp. | reverse complement strand
ATATTATTACGTATAATTCGTAGGAATAAAAACAGACAAATGCTGTTGGAAGAAAGCGCAGATCAAAATCGCGACGGCTAAATCATTGTTGTAGCCATCATGCGCAAACCGTTACGAAGTCATGTTTGCGCACGCAAATAGGAGCGACGTTTTGGCAAGCTGAATAACAACAGTGTTTGTCTGTTTTTAATTTACAAGTAAATTTTACCAGCGGCATCTGCCGGGGTGTTTGTTGTACTTTAAAAAGTACTAAAATTGTTTTCACGCATCACCGGGCGCACGGGTTACCGAAGCTTGCGCCGCCGCGCAAACC
>DXVZ01000133.1 GCA_019417125.1 Phascolarctobacterium sp. | reverse complement strand
GGCGCATCAATGAGCTGAATACTTTTGATGAATTTAAGCAGCTTATTGAAGAATATCAGGCGGAAGCCGCAAAGTTTTTGCAAAATAAACGCCGTTTTGCCGAAGATACTGGAGATAAAATTAACTAAGTTGACAAACGGTAATTAAAAAATTATAATTTATTCTATAATACTATAATTTCGTTCCGTACCCCAGTGTCAGGCATGTGCTTGGCACTGTTTAATATGCTTAACGGGCGGAACTTGTTAAAAGGAGCATTGTTTATGAGCAGTAAAGAAACAATTTTAACGGCCGAAGGCTTGAAAAAACTGGAGGATGAACTTGAAAATCTCCGTTCCGTAAAACGCCATGAAGTTGCTGAGCGTATTAAAGTAGCCATCGGCTATGGCGATATAAGCGAAAACAGCGAATACGATGATGCTAAAAACGAGCAGGCTTTTATTGAAGGGCGTATCCTTGAGCTGGAACAGATGATCAGCACGGCAACCGTTATTGATAACGCCGCTAATAAAGAAGGCGTTGTTATGCTTGGTTCTACCGTTGTAGTGCAGGATATGGAGTTTGGCGATGAAGAAAGTTATACTATCGTCGGCACTACCGAAGCCGACCCGTCTAAAAACCGTATTTCCAACGAATCTCCTGTCGGCGCGGCTATTCTCGGGCAAAAGGTTGGTTCTGTTGTAGAGGTACACACTCCTGCCGGCGAACTGTCTTATAAAATTTTGGAAGTAAAATAATTTGTTGGGGAGCGATAAGAAAGAATGTCTGAAGAAACAAAGAATACTCAGGTTCCTGAAGAAGAAACAATAAACGAAAAAGAACTTAATGAACAGATGCAGGTGCGCATTAATAAAATGCACCAAATTGAAGAACACGGCTGGAAGCCTTTCGGACATAAGTTTGAAGTTACCAATTATTCTGGCGATATCAATCAAAATTTTGAAGAACTTGCTGCCAACGAAACCGTTGTACGCATGGCAGGCCGTATTATGGCTATCCGCGGGCACGGCAAAACCTGCTTTATGGATATGCAGGATAAAGACGGGCGTATTCAGCTTTATGTGCGCAAAGATGTTCTTGGCGAAGAAAAATACGCGCTTATTAAACTGCTGGATATTGGCGATATTATCGGCGTAAACGGTACTGTATTCCGCACCCATATGGGTGAACTTTCCATTAAAGCTGTTGATGTTGAAATTCTTTCTAAATCTCTGCGCCCGCTGCCTGAAAAATGGCATGGTTTAAAGGATGTTGATACCCGTTACCGCCAGAGGTATGTGGATTTAATTGTTAACCCGAAAGTACGCCGTACTTTTGTGCTGCGCAGCAAAATTATTAAAACTCTGAGGGAAATCCTTGATGATAACGGTTATTTAGAAGTTGAAACGCCGATTATGAATACCATTCCGGGCGGCGCTGCGGCACGTCCGTTTATTACCTATCACAACGCGCTTGATATGCAGCTGTATTTGCGCATTGCTACTGAACTGCACTTAAAACGCCTTGTTGTAGGCGGCTTTGACCGTGTTTATGAATTGGGCCGTGTATTCCGCAATGAAGGCATTGATATTAAACATAACCCAGAATTTACCAGTGTCGAAATTTACCAGGCTTATGGCGATTATACCGATATGATGGATTTAACCGAAAAAATCATTTCCGAAATTGCGCAAAAAGTTTTGGGCACTATGAAAATAACCTACGAAGGACAGGAAATTGACCTGACTCCGCCTTGGCCGCGCATGAGTATGATTGAAGCGGTAGCAAAATATACCGGGCAAAACTTTGAAGGTGTAACCGATGTGGAAACCGCACGCAAAATGGCTGACGCTATCAATGTACCTTACGAGCCTACTTTCGGCGTAGGCAAAATTATTAATGCTTGCTTTGACGAATATGTTGAGGATAAGCTTATTCAGCCTGTATTTATTACCGGGCATCCGAAAGAAATTTCACCGCTTGCCAAGAGCAATCCGGATAATCCGGAAATTACAGACCGTTTTGAAGGTTATATTTACGGACGCGAAATGTGCAACGGCTTTACCGAGCTTAACGACCCGATTGACCAGCGTGAACGCTTCCTGAAACAGGTAGAGGAACGCAACGCCGGCGATGAAGAAGCTAACATGATGGATGAGGACTTCCTTAACGCGCTGGAGCATGGCCTGCCGCCGACGGGTGGTTTGGGCATCGGCGTAGACCGTCTTGTTATGCTTTTAACCGACAGCAGCAGCATCCGTGACGTATTGTTGTTCCCCACAATGAAGAATATTGGCGGCGAAAAGCCTGCAAATAAGGTAAATATTCCGGGTGAAGCGGCAAGCGGCGAAGCGCTGCCGAAAATTGATTTATCAAAAGTAAAAGTAGACCCTTTATTTGAGGATTTTGTTGATTTTGATACTTTCTGCAAATCTGATTTCCGTGTAGTAAAGGTTGAAGCTTGTGAAGCAGTGCCGAAAAGCAAGAAGCTGCTGAAATTTACGCTTAATGACGGCAGCGGTAAAAAACGCACTATTCTGAGCGGCATCCGTGAATTTTATGATCCTGAAGAGCTTGTGGGCAAAACTTGCGTGGCTATTACTAACCTTCCGCCGAGGAAGATGATGGGCATTGATTCAGAAGGTATGCTGATTAGTGCAGTATACGAATATGACGGCAGAGAAGGCTTGAATTTATTAATGCTGGATGATAATATTCCGGCGGGAGCAAAGTTGCGCTAATACTGATATTAATACGATGATAAAAAAGAGGGTGCTGCGGCACTCTCTTTTTTATAAAAATTTACTTTTAGTGTTGACAAAAACTTAAATTAATGCTATTATAATTAAGCTGTTTGAAACAAGCGGCTTGAAGTTAATAACGTTAAGTG
>DXVZ01000132.1 GCA_019417125.1 Phascolarctobacterium sp. | reverse complement strand
GTTTTAGTGAATACATTACCAAAACCGGACATTTTATTTATTTTTGACGGCTTAACTTAATTATCATTGAAACTGATGGCTGGCTCATATGGAATAAGTTTGCCAAAAACACCTGCGATAAATGCTTTTCATTATACAACCGATTAATTTCAGCATTGCGTTCATCGCGGTCGCTAAACGGCATTATTTCTACAACCTCGCCGTCAACTTTATAACCGTAATCACATAGAACTGCTATTTTGCAGTTACCATTCGGCGTGCGCGCCAAAATTTCCCAGCTGCGCATGCCGTTTTTACCGCGCGGCATATAATTAATATGCTCTACCGTGCAATCGCCAGCTATTTCTTTAAATTTTGCTTCGTTAAAAGGAATTGTATTCATCAATTTCGCCTTCAATCAAAAAGCCCACTGTAAACCTGCATTGACTTGATAGGTTTCGTCGTTATCATTGCCGAATGATTTTTCAAAGTCAATAAACGCATAGCTGTTGTTGCCGGTCTTTGCTGCAAAACCAAAGCCTACATCGTACCAGGTGCCCTTGTTCTCAAATTCGTCGCGCAGCGTACCGGTAGCGTCGCTTGCCGTTACAGTTTGGTCGCCTAAAAATTCGTGCAGTACATCTGCCTTAAGGTAAACAGTGCTTGTTTGGCTCATATCTTTGCCAATACGGAAGCCCGCGCGCCCAATTAAGCTATTAATACCGTCTACGCTTACTTTGCTGCCCTGCGTAGTTTCATATTCTGCTCCGGTTACACGCGCAAGCTGTGCCTGAATTTGCGGCTCAAAGTACCAGCCGTTGCCCATGTCGTTCTTTTTGCCGTATTCAGCGCTTACACTGAATACATTGTTGCTGTAATCGCCAGCAATATCTTCCAAACTGTCTTTATCTCTTATATCAAAATCGTTTGAAAGATGTCCCCATTTTACAATGTAGTCGGTATAGTGACCTTTCTCACCCATCCAGGTATTATACAGCCATAAGCCGTAGCGTTTAGTTTCGCCTTTACCGATAATATCATCATAACTTGTGCTACCACGCATGTAGTCTATTGCCATACCAATACGGCGCTCACCGTTATTGGTTGGCTGTTTAACGTCATAACCAAGTTCATACATGGTGTTCATGCTGCGGAAGTCGCCGCTTTGACCAATTCTGTCATGGCGCAGGCGCACCCACATGCCTTGGTCTTCCTCGCCATTGATGTAACGCATTTCACCCATGCGTTTATTAAGCCTGTCCATGTAAATAGCATTTTTATAGTTGGCACGGCTCATATTCAAAATGGTTGCGCCGCTGTCGGATACGCCAGCATCTTTACTTGTATCACGCACAAGGTAAACATTTTCTCCATCTTCATAAATGTTGTTTACATAATCACTTCCCGGTTTTGATGCGTTAAAATCCGTCCCGCCATTATATTTATCATTTTCTTCACTGTTTGCAGTATCATAATTTTCATATTCAATACTAAAACCACTGTTAATTACTCCGCGACCTCTTGCAACATAAGTATCTCCAAATCCATGCCCAGCATTCGCAACTGTCGCAAAGCGCAATTTTTCACCATTTTCTAATCCTGTTAAAACTTCCGTTTCATTATTAATCAACAAATTTAAATTATCAGCACCAGTGCCATCATATACATAAATCATATTACCGTTATTTGTAGTTGCTTGGGTATTAGGGTCAAGATTTACTATAAATGTTGCATTACCATTCAACTCGCCAATATGTACAGCATAATTTTGATTATTTCCCTTGGTTAAATCAATAATACTGTTGTTAGTATTAACATTTGTTGCCCAACTTTGTTCTGTTACAAACCAAGTTGTATTATTACCAAGTGTAAGATTAACTTTACCGCTTGAAGCAACTCTATTATCATCTACAAAATCTTTATCAAACAAACTATCGTGGTCAATATTATCCCAAGTAGCTTCATTATCAGCATCTTTGTAATCATCCACGCGCCCGGCAAAATAAGCGCCGTCACCTAAAGATAAATTTATTTCAGCACCATTAGCCGCCTGAACATTGCCGGTAATGTTTATGCTTGTTGCACCGGTATCATTATTATTAGCGCGCATAATACTTTGCCCATCAACCGCAGAAATACCACCAATATTGATTTCGCTGTCAGTTCCAACAGCTTCAATATTACCAGTAATGCTGGCAATATTTTTTACTGCCATATTTATAGTACCGGCAGTTTTAGCTAAAATATCCCCTTCAACAGTTACATAATTTTCATATACGTTGCCATTATCATCAGTAATTTGGTCATTATTGACGGTTAAATCAATAGCACCACTATCTTCTGCTAAAATGTTTCCCTTAACGTTTAACCCACCAATACCATTTTTGCCGGATTTTACTGTGTTAGCATTGTTATTTGCATCTTTACCCTGAGCATAAATAGCATAGCTGTTATCGCCATTCATTGTTATTCTATTCCAGCTACCATTTAATACTACTTGTGTACCTTGTTTGTTTTCTGTATTATCTACACCATTATATGTAAGATTTACCTCAGAAGCTGAAATACCATAAGTATATTCCTTTTCTCCTGTAATCTGCAAATTATTAACTTCAACATATCCATTTTTACCGGCAGAAATGCCATAAACTTTTCCAGGTTTTAAAATAGAATCAAGAAAGCCGCCACCTTTTTGTCCAGCACCGTTAAGCTGTATAATTGTATCACCTTTCAGATATACTTCTCCTTTTCCATATGCTTTCTGAGAATCTGTCACATAATTTGCATCAGAACCAGCCCATATGGCAGTAGGATTTACAGACGCACCGGTTGCATAAGCTCCTAACCTATCACTGGCGTCTGCATCAATCTGAATATATGCATTACCATCAATAGTAATTTTCGCTTCATAAACTATATTATCATCCCATTTAGATGCATTTGCACGAATACCGTTACCATCTTTTACCGTAGCATACAAATCACAAGCTAAATAAACATTAGCATTACCACGTATATCACGACTCAAATTAATAGCATCAGACCCTTGCGCTTGCATATCTATAGTTAAACTTTTAAGGTTAATATAAGGATCAAAATTACTAAAATGCAGCGCATCATTATTACTATAATTACCAGTTACATGTATAGTTAAATCCGTATCACCCCAATCAAAACGTTCACTATAAACACCTATAGGTCTTGTGCCCTCCTTAGGAGCTTCAAAAAAAACTTCAACTTCACCAAATTCAGAAATCTTCTTCCCTTGATATGTATAATCAGCAGTATTTGTTATAGTTTCACTAACATTACTAATAATTAATTTATCTCCTTCTACCGTGGGGCTCCACTTTTCGGGAATTTCAGTCGCCCACGCCGTGCCGTACACACTGGCACTTAAAATCAACCCCAATATTACTGCTCTTTCCAGATTTTTGCCTTTCATAGCCATACCCCTTTCAGCCCGATATAACGCCGTGAAATTTGCGAAAGTAAACTTCACATTTTGATAACACGCTATACTCTTTTATAATTTGCAGTAATATTATATCAGGTCGTCTCCCCCCCGCAAGCAAAAGTTCGCACGCAAGCGCGAGCGAACTTTCCAGCAGGGGCTTTTTGGGTATGTTTAATAAACGCAAAAACCGCTCCACGCTATCGCACGGAGCGGTAATTTTTGCTGGTTAGGCTTTTTTAGTTACACATAAATGGCATCAAACTGTTTTAATCCAACCAAAACGGCTTAAATTTTATACTTTTTACTCCTGTTCAACCTCGATATTGCCGTCTTTCAGCACTACTTTTACTTTAGTACCGCTGCCGATTTCACCGGCAACAATCTTCTTGCCGAGGATGTTTTCAACAGTATGTACAATCAGGCGTTTCAGCGGGCGTGCGCCAAAGGCAGGGTCAAAGCCTGCGCTGGCAAGGTATGCCACGGCTTCGTCGCTGGCGTCAAGCGTAATTTCCAGCTGTTTTTGCAGCCTGTCGCTAAGTTCTTTAAGAATAAGTTTAACGATATCTTTAATCTGTTCGGGCTGCAAAGCCTTAAATACTACAATATCGTCAACACGGTTCAAAAATTCCGGACGGAAGAAACGCATCAGCATGTTCTGCACATCTTCGCGCGTTACTTCGCCCTTTTTCTGCATAATTTCGGCAGAGCCAAGGTTACTGGTCATAATAATCAGCGTATTTTTAAAGTCGACAATGCGTCCCTGGCCATCAGTCAGGCGTCCGTCATCAAGCACCTGCAAAAGTACGTTAAATACATCGGCATGGGCTTTTTCAATTTCGTCCAGCAAAATTACGCTGTACGGGCGGCGGCGTACCGCTTCGGTAAGCTGTCCGCCTTCATCGTAGCCAACATAACCAGGAGGCGCGCCGATTAAGCGCGAAACGGTGTGTTTCTCCATGTATTCGCTCATATCAATGCGAATCATATTGCGCTCATCATCAAATAAAATTTCGGCAAGCGCTTTGGCAAGTTCCGTTTTGCCGACGCCGGTAGGCCCAAGGAAGATGAACGAACCAATCGGGCGGTTCGGGTCCTTAATACCTGCGCGCGCGCGGATAACCGCTTCGCTGACAGCTTTAACGGCTTCGTCCTGGCCAACTACGCGCTGGTGCAGGCGTTCTTCCAGATGGATGAGTTTTTCGCGTTCGCCGCCGTTTAAGCGCGCAACCGGAATACCCGTCCAAGTGCTTACTACTTTTGCAATATCTTCTTCGTCAACTTCTTCTTTTAACAGCACGCCGTCTTTATCTTCGCCGTCGCCTTTGGCAAGGCGCGCCAGTTCTTTTTGCAATTCAGGCAGGCGGCCGTATTTCAGTTCTGCCAGCTTGTTCAAATCGTAGTTGCGTTCTGCGGTTTCCATGTCGTGTTTAACGGAGTCAATTTCTTTTTTAACCTCGCGTACACGGCTGATTGCTGCTTTTTGCGCTTCCCAGCGTTTAACAAGCTCATCGTTGGATTTTTTCAGTTCTGCCAGTTCTTCTTCTATTTTGGCAAGACGGTCTTTGCTCTGGTCATCATTTTCTTTGCGTAAAGCCTGTGCCTCGATTTCCAGCTGCAAAATGCGGCGTTTGCTTTCGTCAAGCTCGGCAGGCAAGCTGTCGATTTCAGTACGCAAGCGTGCTGCGGCCTCATCAACAAGGTCGATAGCCTTATCAGGCAAAAAGCGGTCATTAATATAACGGTTGCTTAATACCGCTGCCGCAACAAGCGCAGCGTCTTTAATGCGCACGCCGTGGTGCACTTCGTAGCGTTCTTTTAAACCGCGCAGAATGGAGATAGTGTCCTCAACATCCGGCTCTTTAACCATTACAGGCTGGAAGCGGCGTTCCAGAGCGCTGTCTTTTTCTATATATTTGCGGTATTCGTTCAGCGTCGTTGCGCCAATGCAGCGCAGTTCGCCTCGGGCAAGCATCGGTTTCAAAATATTGCCTGCATCCATAGCGCCTTCAGCGGCGCCAGCACCAACAACAGTATGCAGCTCGTCGATGAACATAATAATCTGCCCGCCGGATTCGGATACCAGTTTCAGCACTTTTTTCAGGCGTTCTTCAAACTCGCCGCGGTATTTAGCGCCAGCAACAAGCGCTGCCAAATCCAGCGCGTAAATAGTTTTATTTTTTAAGCTTTCAGGCACGTCGCCGGCAACAACTCGGCGGGCAAGCCCTTCAACAATGGCGGTTTTGCCAACGCCCGGTTCGCCGATTAAAACAGGGTTGTTCTTTTTACGGCGCGAAAGTATTTCAATTACGCGGCGGATTTCTTCGTCCCTGCCGATTACCGGGTCAAGCTTGCCCTCTTTAGCTTTAGCTGTCAAATCCTGCCCGTACTTTTCAAGCGTCTGTTTCTTTTCATCGCCTTCGGCACTGTTGGTGTAAGCCATATACAAACCGTCGGCTTTGTTTTTAGTAATGCCATATTTTTTTAGAAGCGCGGTAACATCGCTGTCACCATCGCTGGCAAGCGCACCTACAAGGTGGCAAATATTAACTTCGCCCTGCCCGGCGTTCTGCGCGGCAATAGCCAGTACGCGCGCCGCACCGGTGCTCATCATAAGCCCTCTGTCCTGTCCTTTTACGGAAGGGATTTTCTGCACAAGGCGTTTTGCCTCGGCAGTAAAGGTGCTGGCATCAGCGCCGGCATTTTTTAACAGGAATGGGAAAAAGCCCTCGCTTCCGGCCAGCGCCAGTAAAAGATGTGCGCAGGTCAGTTCCTGGTTATAGTTTATAACGGCCTGCTGCTGTGCAGCTTCCAATATGCTTTTTACTTCTTCACTGTAGCGTTCATTCATAGCGCTAACCTCCTTTAAACTGCATAAACAGTAAAATATTTTACATAAATTTTTATATCAAATACGCAGGGAAACCGCGCCCGGCGGCGAATAAGCAAGTAAATGCTTTTTTCACGGAGGATATTTTATGGATACATCCATGATTGTTTACCGTCTGTTTGACGTTGCTGATGAAATTGACCTTGATTTAGTGCAGGCGCTGTGGACCAGCCGCAACAAAATTGCTTCCAGGCTGCGCCTTGACCGTATTTCGACCAAATCCATTACT
>DXVZ01000131.1:17569-21659 GCA_019417125.1 Phascolarctobacterium sp. | reverse complement strand
CACCGGACGTTGACACCGAAGCGCCGCTGCAAATGCTTGTTAACACTTTGGATTACGACGATTATGTAGGACGCATTGTAGTAGGGCGCGTTGTGCGCGGCACTATCCACAACGGCGAAAACATTATGCTGATGGACAACGCCGGCAACCGCAAGGCTAAAATCGGCCGTTTGTATACTTACCAGGGCTTAAAACGCGTGGAGGTTGATGAAGTTGCCGCTGGCGACATCGTTGCTTTAATCGGCCTTGCCGACGCTAATATCGGCGACACCATTGCCGATGTAGAAAACCCTGAAAAACTGGAAGGCATCAGCATTGACGAACCGACGCTTTCTATGGTATTTTCGGTTAACACCAGCCCGTTTGCAGGCCGCGAGGGCGAGTTTGTAACCAGCCGCCACTTGCGTGACCGTCTGTTTAAAGAAGTTAAAACCAATGTCGCCATGAAGCTGGAAGAGACCGACAGCCCGGATTCTTACATTGTTAAGGGCCGCGGCGAGCTGCACCTTTCCATTTTGATTGAAACCATGCGCCGCGAGGGCTACGAATTGCAGGTTGGCAAACCGAAAGTTATTACCCACCGTGACGAAAACGGGCAGCTGCTTGAGCCTATGGAAGCGCTGACGATTGACGTGCCGCAGGACTTTATGGGCGCGGTTATGGAAGGCTTGGGCCTGCGCAAAGCGGAATTGCAGAACATGACGGAAATGGCTGGCTACCTGCGCATGGAATTTTTAATTCCGGCGCGCGGGCTTATCGGTTTCCGCAACCAGTTTTTAACCGATACCAAGGGCAACGGCATTATGAACCACGTTTTTGCTGGCTATGCGCCGTACAAAGGCGATATTCCGGGACGCACGCGCGGCAGCCTGGTTGCGTTTGAAGCTGGCGAAACCACTTCTTACGGCATCAGCAACGCGCAGGAACGCGGCACTATGTTTATTGTGCCGGGCGAACAGGTTTACGAAGGCCAGATTATCGGCGAAAACAGCCGCGAGGACGACATGGACGTTAACCCCTGCAAAAAGAAACACGTCAGCAACATGCGTGCGGCCGGCAGCGACGACGCTATCCGCCTGATTCCGCCTAAAACCTTCTCGCTGGAACAGGCTTTGGAACATATCAACGACGACGAGCTGGTTGAAGTAACGCCTAAGAGCATCCGCATGCGCAAAAAAGTGCTGGACCGTGTTGAACGCGGCAGAATGCGCGCACGCAGTAAACAATAAAAGTTTTGCCAAAAAAGCAGGATTTGCAAAATTTTTGTAGAAGTGTTATTATTACATTAGCTGAATTTGCATTTTGATGGAGGCACAGGAGATGGATTTGAAAAACACTGCTTTGAAGTTTTGGCATACGGATAACGAAGAACCCGCTTACGGCGGTCCGTGCCTGGTAAAATCCGAGCACATGGATATTTTAGTACGCACTCCGCGTCAGTTCAGCGATGTGCGCGAATACGCCGACGCTTTAATGGGCGGCTCTACGCTGATGATTTCGTTTGAGGCTGTGGACTGCGTAATGCGCAACCGCATTTTCGATTACCTTAACGGCGTAAGCTACATTATCGGCGCGCGCGTTTCCAAAGTGCAGGACGATATGCTTTTGTATGCCCCTTCTAGCGTAGAAATTAACAAAGAAGCAGGTAAAAAATCTTCCCGCTCCTGGCTTGGCAGATAAAAATAAAAATTGTAACGCCTGACGGTTTTGGCTGTCAGGCGTTTTTGCGTAACGGAGCGTTTTGTAAAGATTGTAACTTATGGGTGGCGTATCTGCGCCGCTGCGCAAAAATTTTACAAAGCGCCCGTGCGTTAGCAGGTATTTTGGTTAGTTTAAGCGAATAATATACTTTATCAGTTTATTTAATAATTGACGGGAGATGATGATATGCCGTATTTGCTTTTTACTTTAATTATTAGTATTGTGGTAGCGGTGTTTGCGGTGCAGAACGCTGCCGACGTTACCGTTGGCTTTTTAATGTGGACGGTGCAGACAAGCCTGGTTGTGGTAATTTTGGGCGCGGCGCTTTTGGGCGCGGTTGCCATGGGCTTTTTTACGCTGATGCTGAAAGCGAAGCATTATTTGTATGATAAGAGCCTGAAATTTGAAATTGACCAGCTGAAAAAGGAAAACGCCAAATTGAAAGAAGAAAAACAAATGCTGATGCACAGCCAGCGCAACAAGGATTTGGAAGATCCTGCGGAAGAAACCGGCGCTGAAGCATGAAGAAACGTAAAATTTGGCAGTTTAACGAATTTAATAAAGAAGAAGCCGTGCGCCTTGCGGAAGAAATTGGCGTATCGCCGCTGGTGGCAGGCATTTTGCTGAACCGCGGCATTAAGGACGCAGATACGGCGCGCGAATTTTTGTACGGCAGCGCGGAGCCTTACCACGACCCGTTTTTGATGAAGGATATGCACAAGGCGGCGGAGCGCATTTGGCGCGGCATCGACGCCGGTGAGCGCATTACCGTGTACGGCGATTACGATGTGGACGGCATCAGCGCCAGCTCGCTGCTGTATTTGTTTTTAAAGGGCTGCGGCGCGGTTGTTGATACTTACATACCGGAGCGCAAAAGCGAGGGCTACGGGCTGAACATCGACGCGCTGAACCATTTGGCAGAGGCTGGCACGACGCTGGTGGTAACGGTGGACTGCGGCATCAGCGCGGTAAAGGAAATTGCCGGCGCGCCGAAAATTTTGGATATTGTGGTGACGGACCACCATACGCCGCCGGAGGTTTTGCCGGAGGCTTACGCGCTGGTGAACCCGCACCAAAAGAACTGTAATTACCCGTTTGAGCATCTATCCGGCGTGGGCGTGGCTTTTAAGCTTTGCCAGGCGCTTTACAAAATGCGGCACCCTAACGAGCAGCTGTGGCACGAAAATACGGAGTTTGTGGCGCTGGGCACGGTGGCGGACATTGTGCCGCTGTGGGGCGAGAACCGCGCGCTGGTTAAGCAGGGCTTAAAACGCATGGAAACAACGGCTAATATCGGCTTAAAAGCGCTGATGGAAAAAAGCCGCTGCCCGCAGAAAGATATAACTTCTGAAAACATTGGCTTTATACTGGCGCCGCGCCTTAACGCCGTTGGCAGGCTGGAACACGCGCAGCTTGCGGTGGAGCTGTTAACTGCGCAGGACGAAGCGCGTGCCGCTGAAATTGCCGAAGCGCTGAACGAAGAAAACACGCTGCGCCAAAAAATAAGCCGTGAGATTTTTTTGGACGCAGAAAAAATGCTGGCGCAGTACGAGCATATTGACACGGCAATAGTGCTGGCGAAAGAGGGCTGGCACGCCGGCGTTATCGGTATTGTGGCGTCGCGGCTGGTGGATAAGTACCATTTGCCGGTAATACTCATCAGCATTGGCGGCGATGTTGCCAAAGGCAGCTGCCGCAGCATACCGAAGCTTGATTTGTACCGTGCCATCAACGCTTGCAGCGATTTATTAGTGCAGTTTGGCGGGCACCACCAAGCGGCTGGCTTAACGATTAAAACGGAGAATATTGCGGAGTTTCAAAAACGCTTCCGCGATGAGGTGGCGCGCACATTAAAGCCGGAGGATTACCTGCCGGTGCTGGACGTGGACATGCTGGTGGACGAAGACTACGTGCTGGACGTGCCGCTGCTGAACGAACTGAAGCTGCTTGAACCTTACGGCAGCAGCAACCCGGCGCCGCTGTTTGCGTTTAAAAATGCGGTGCTGCGCTACGCCAAAATTTTTGGCGCGGAAAACACGCACCTACGTTTTGCGGCGCTGCACGGCGGGCAAAGCTACCAGTGCTTAATGTGGGGCGGCGCGGAATACTACCCCTGCATGTACAGCGGCGCTGAAGCCGATTTGGTGTTTATGCCTAAAATTAACGTATGGCAGGACCGCGAAAGCGTAAACTTGCAGGTGGTGGATTTTACCCAGCGTTTGGCTGTGTATGATTACCGCCACGATATGATAGATAAGCCTGCGTTTGTAAAACGCCTTTTGCAGACGGGGCAGGACGTACTTATTTACGTTAACGACAAAACTGCTTTTGCCGGTGAAACTGGCATTAGCGGCGCGCATATACGCGAATACGGCGATGACGGAAGCGC
>DXVZ01000131.1:959-17559 GCA_019417125.1 Phascolarctobacterium sp. | reverse complement strand
CCGGAATGCGGCGTTGCGGAGCTGGCGCAGGCATTTAAGGCGGACGTACTTGGTTGCAGCCTGTTTCTGTTGTATAATAATGATGACTACGATAAGGCGGCGGAAGCGCTGTTCGCGCGCTGCCCTAACCGCCTGCATCTGGCGGAAGCCTATAAAAAAATGGCTGCCCGCTTAAAAGAAGAAGTTATGGTGGACGAGGACGCGCTGCTTGCCAGCTGCGGCATGCAGGAAATTTATTTAACTGTGTTTGAAGAACTGAACTTCATTACGCGCAGCGGCGGCAAGGTTTGCATGGCGGCCTCCGTTAAAAAGAATAATTTGGAAAATTCCCCTTCGTTTAAAAAAGCCGAAGAAACCGGCAGGAGGATTTACAGGCAGTACCGTGCCAATATGCTTATTACGCCTGCGCAGATAGCGGCGGGGCACGGAATTTGATTGGGTAAGGATGTGGTTGTTATGCCGGAAACACATGAATTTAGTGTCGAAGAATTCTTCGAAAAAATAAAAAAATACCTTAACGATGACCAGGTGGCGTTTGTGCACAAAGCCTATGATGTGGCTGCGAAAGCACATGCCAACCAGCGGCGTAAATCCGGCGAGCCGTACATTATCCATCCGCTGGGCGTGGCGGCGATACTTGCCGAGCTGCAAATGGACGAAACAACGCTGGCGGCGGCGTTTTTGCACGACGTTGTGGAGGACACCGACACCACGCTGGACCAGCTGAAAGAAATGTTTGGCGTAAAGGTTGCCGACCTGGTGGACGGCGTTACCAAGCTGGGCAAAATTGAATACATCAGCAAAGAGGACCAGCAGATTGAAAATTACCGCAAAATGTTCCTTGCCATGGCAAAGGACATCCGCGTTATTATGATTAAACTTGCCGACCGTCTGCACAACATGCGCACCATGAAGTATATGCCGGTGCATAAGCAGCAGTCCATCTCGCGCGAAACGATGGAAGTTTACGCGCCGCTGGCACACCGCCTGGGCATTTACACCATTAAGTGGGAGCTGGAAGATTTGGCTTTCCGTTATATGGAGCCGGAAATTTACTACGACCTGGTAGAACAGGTTAAGGTAAAGCGCCGCGAAAGGGAAGCCATGATTCACGAGGCGATGGCGGAAATTAAAGAACACCTGGACGAGCAGCACATTGAGTGCGAAATTCAGGGACGCCCGAAGAATTTTTACAGCATTTACAAAAAAATGCAGCGCGACCATAAAGAGTTAAGCGAAATTTACGACCTGCTTGCCATCCGCGTGCTGGTTGATACTGTTGCCGACTGCTACGGCACGCTGGGCGTTGTGCATAGCCTGTGGCGCCCTATTCCGGGGCGCGTAAAAGACTACATCGCCGTGCCGAAATCGAACATGTACCAGTCGCTGCACACTACCGTGCTGTACCATAACGGGCAGCCGCTGGAAATCCAAATCCGCACGTTTGAGATGCACCGCATTTCGGAGTTCGGCATTGCGGCGCACTGGCGCTATAAAGAAAGCGGCGGCAAAAGCAGTATGCCGTCCGGCGGCGATAAGGATTTTGAGGCGAAGCTCTCCTGGCTGCGCCAGCTGTTGGAATGGCACAAGGATATGAGCGATTCGCGCGATTTTGTGAACACCGTAAAAATGGACGTTTTTGCGGACGAGGTATTTGTGTTTACGCCGCGCGGCGACGTTATTGACCTGCCGGTGGGCAGCGTGCCGATTGACTTTGCGTACCGCATCCATACAGATGTTGGCAACCGCTGTGTGGGCGCAAAAGTTAACGGGCGCATTGTGCCGCTGGATTATAAGTTAAGCAACGGCGACATCGTGGAGGTTATTACTTCTAAGCAGGCGACGGGTCCGAGCCGCGACTGGATGAATATCGTCGGTTCTTCGGATACGCGCAATAAAATCCGTTCGTGGTTTAAAAAGGAACGCCGCGAAGAAAACATCGCCAAAGGGCGCGAGATGCTGGAAAAAGAAACCAAGCGCCTGGGCTACGATATTAAAGTGCTGCTTAAGGCAGACAAGGTTAAAAACGTGGCGTCGTCGTTCCGCCTGGACAGCGAAGACGCACTGTACGCCAGCATCGGTTACGGCGGCGTAACGCTTAACGGCGTTATGAGCAAGCTGGTTGAGCTGTACAAAAAAGAGCAGAAACTTACCGTTACCAAAGACCTTTCACAGCTGCTTGCCGAACTGAAACCGCGCCGCAGCAAGGCTAAAGCCAGCCACGGCATCCTTGTAAAAGGCGAGGAGGGCATTATGGTTAAGCTGGCGCGCTGCTGCAACCCGATTCCGGGCGACCCGGTTATCGGCTATATTACGCGCGGCAGCGGCATTTCCGTACACCGCACGGACTGCCCTAACGTACTTAGCAACAACCCCGAGGAGCAGCGCCGTTTGATTGAGGTATCGTGGGATATTACCACCGACGCCGTTTACAAAGTTAACATTGTTATCACGGCTTCCGACAGGCCCGGCATGATGGCGGACATTATGCAGGTGACGAGCGAAGCGAAGCTGAACATTAACGCGCTTACCTGCCGCACCGATAAGCACAAAAACGCTTACATTACTATGGGGCTGGATATCAGCAATTTGGAGCAGCTTGATAACATTATGAATAAAATAAGGCGCATGAAGGGCGTTTACAGTGTGGAACGCCAGGTATCTTCAAGCGTGCACCACATTTAATGCCGTTTTTACAGGAGGATTTAGATGAAAATTATTGCAATGGAGGTTGGCAGCATTGCCACCAACTGCTACCTTGCCATTAACGAAGAAACGCACCACGGCGTTATTATCGACCCGGGCGGAGATGCGGGCCGCATTATGGCTGCCGTAGAAAAAGAAAACGTAACCGTGGACGCTATCTTTTTAACCCACGGCCACGGCGACCACATTATGGCGCTGGCAGAAGTTGCCGAAAAAACAGGCGCGCCGGTGTACATCAGCAAGGAGGACGCGCCGATGCTGACCGACCCGGTAGGCAGCCTTGCAGCTTACATCGGCGGGGGAGCCCTTAAAAAAACAGCCGACAAGTTTTTTGCCGACGGCGACGAAGTGGAAGAAGCCGGCATGAAGTTTAAAATTTTGGCAACGCCCGGGCATACCCCCGGCGGCGTGTGCATTATGACGGGCAATGTTGTGTTCTGCGGCGACACGGTTTTTGCCGAATCCATCGGCAGGACGGATTTTCCCGGCGGTTCGTACAAACAGCTTTTGCAGTCGATAAAAACAAAAATTCTGCCGCTTGATGACGATGTTAAACTTTTGCCCGGCCACGGGCCTGCCACAACGGTAGGGTGGGAAAGGCGCAGAAACCCCTTTCTGCAATAACCTATGATTAAAGATTTTAAGGCCTTACGAAACAGCACTGCCTTTAAAGTTGCGGTGGCGGCGCTTATATCGTTTATTTTTTACCTGCTGGGCAATTTTTTGCTGCCGATACTTTTGGCAATAGGGCTTGCGTTTTTGCTGCACCCCATTACCAAGCTGTTCGGCAAAATTACGCTGGGGCGCGGCACTATCCACCTTTCGCGCGTGGTAACAATTTTGCTGGCGTTTATGGCGTTTGGCGCGACGGTGTTCTGCGCCGTAACCTTTATAATTTTGCCGCTGTTTGGGCAGATTAACGATTTGGTGGGCAAGATACCTGTGTACAGCAACAAGGTGGACGCGGCGACGTTTGACTGGCTGCTGGAGGACCCTGCCAATTACCCGCAGCTGCCGCACAATGTTGAAAGCCTTGTAGATTACCTGATGAGCTGGCTGATGGGCTTTGTGGCATCGGTGCTGCGCAATTTGTTAAAATCGACGCTGGATATTGTCGCTAACCTGGTGGGCTTAATTATAGTGCCGTTTTTGGCGTTTTACTTTTTAAAAGACTGGCGCGACCTGCGCGGTATGCTGATTAATTTTTTCAGCTATGACGCACAGCCGCGCGTGGCGTACATCATCGACGAAATCGGCGTAACCTTAAGCAGCTACATTCAAGGGCTGGCGCGTTTAAGCTTACTTGCAGGCTTTTGCATCGCCGCCGGCACAACGCTGTTGGGCGTGCATTACCCGCTGGTTTTCGGCTTGCTCGCCATCCTGGCGGAGATGGTGCCCGTCGTCGGGCCGCTGATGGGCGCGGTGCCTGCGGTGTTCATCGCGTATTCGCAAAGCCCGCAGTCCGCATTTTACGTGGCGCTGTTTTACCTTGTATTTTACCAGTTTGACGCTAACGTGCTGATGCCGCGTATTGTTGGCAGAAAGATTGACTTGCACCCGGTAATTTTAATTTTAAGCCTTTTAATCGGCGCTAAGCTGTACGGCATTTTGGGTATGCTGTTTGCCGTGCCGGTAGCGGCGGTGTACCGCGTTTTGTATAAAGAACTGTGGCACAGCAGCGACGAAGTGGAAGAAGAAACAACGCCAGCGCAGTTTGACGAAACGCGCAGATAAAATTACGGTCTTAACGGCCGTATTTTTATTTTTAACCTTATTTTTACGCAGCGCGGCAAAGATTTTTGCATTAGTGTTGAATATACTGCCGCTGTTGTGGTACAATTATTAAGTATGTAAATTTATGGATGATTAGCCGTAGAAGGCAGTGAGGAGGAATCAGCTTGCTTACTACTGCGCCAAGAGGCACAAAAGATATACTGCCGCAGGAAATTGAAAACTGGCGGTATGCTGAAGCCACCATGCGCCGCGTATGCGCGCAGTTTGGCTATAAAGAAATACGCACGCCGGTATTTGAACACACCGAGCTGTTTAAGCGCGGCATTGGCGATACGACAGACGTTGTAGAAAAAGAAATGTACACTTTTACCGACCGCGGCAACCGCAGCATTACGCT
Source organism: Phascolarctobacterium sp. (assembly GCA_019417125.1). Lineage (GTDB taxonomy): Bacteria > Bacillota > Negativicutes > Acidaminococcales > Acidaminococcaceae > Fusicatenibacter_A. The sequence goes on along the minus strand of DXVZ01000131.1, from coordinate 12,722 downwards.
GCGCCCGGAAAACACGGCTTCCGCCGTCCGCGCTTTCTGCGAGCACAAATTATACGCAGAACCCGCACCGACGAAGCTGTTTTACATCGGGCCGATGTTCCGCTACGACCGCCCGCAGGCTGGGCGTTACCGCCAGTTCCACCAGTTCGGCATTGAAGCGCTGGGCGTGGATACACCGGCGATTGACGCAGAGGCAATTTTACTTGCCGTTACTGTTTTAAAAGAGTTGGGCTTAAAAGACCTGCACCTAAAAATTAATTCCGTGGGCTGCCCAAATTGCCGCCCCAAACACAGGGAAAAATTGCAGGATTACTTCCGCCCGCATTACGAAGAATTATGCAGCGACTGCAAATCGCGCTTTGAGCGCAACCCGCTGCGCCTGTTGGACTGCAAAGTGCCGCATGACCACGAACTTGCCGCCGGTGCGCCGAGCCTTGGCGACTGCCTGTGCGAAGAATGCCACAAGCATTTTGAAGGCGTTAAAAAGCTGTTAACCGCCGCAGGCGTTGAGTTTGAAGTGGACAACACGCTGGTGCGCGGACTTGATTACTACACCAAAACCGCGTTTGAAATTCAATACGTGCCGCTGGGCGCGCAGAGCGCAGTATGCGGCGGCGGGCGCTACGATGGTTTGGTTAAGGAAATCGGCGGGCAGGATATTTCCGGCATCGGTTTTGCGATGGGCATGGAACGCATTTTGCTGGCGCTGGAAAGCCAGAACTTTCTGCCGGAGCATAAGGACGGCATCGACGCTTTTATCGTCTGCCCCAACCAGGATAATTTTGAACTGGCGTTTAAAACCGCCATCGCCGCAAGGCAGGCAGGGCTTAAAACCGAGTTTGATTTTATGGCGCGCAGCATGAAAGCGCAGATGAAGCAGGCAGGCCGCCTGAACGCTAAGTTTGCCGTTATTTTTGGCGATGATGAACTTACGCGCGGCGCCGTAACCTTAAAAGATATGCAAAGCAGCACGCAGACTGAAATAGCTGTTAATGATATAGTAACAATTTTACAAACAGAGGTGCAAAAGTATGAGTAATTTGAAACGCAATCATTATTGCGGAACGCTTGGCAAAGCCGACAACGAAAAGGAAGTTGTGCTTTGCGGCTGGGTTGCCAAAAGGCGCGACCACGGCGGATTGATTTTTATTGACCTGCGCGACCGCAGCGGCATTGTGCAGATTGTGGTTGACCCTGACCACGCCGGCAGCGATTTTGCCAAAGCGGAAGCTATCCGCAGCGAATACGTTATTAAAGTACACGGCAACGTGCGCCTGCGCAGCGATGAAACCATTAACCCCAACCTTGCCACCGGCGAAGTTGAAGTTGTAGCCAAAGAGCTGGAAGTTTTAAACAGCGCCAAAACGCCGCCGTTTTACATCCAGGACGGCATCGACGTTGACGAAAACCTGCGCCTGAAATACCGTTACCTTGATTTGCGCCGCCCGGAAATGCAGCGTAATTTAATGCTGCGCCACAAAGTTACCAAACTGATGCGCGATTATATGGATAACCATGATTTCTGCGAGATTGAAACCCCGATGCTGACCAAGAGCACCCCGGAAGGCGCGCGCGACTACCTTGTGCCGAGCCGCGTAAACCCTGGCAAGTTCTATGCTTTGCCGCAGTCCCCGCAGATTTTTAAACAGCTTTTAATGGTTGCCGGTATGGAACGTTACTTCCAGATTGTACGCTGCTTCCGCGACGAAGACCTGCGTGCCGACCGCCAGCCTGAATTTACCCAGCTGGATATTGAAATGAGCTTTGTTGATGCCGACGATATTATGGACATGACCGAGGGCTTAATCCGCCACGTATTTAAAGGCGCGCTTGGCGTGGACCTGCCGGAAAAATTCCAGCGCATGACCTGGGACGAAGCCATGGACAAATACGGCAGCGATAAGCCGGACCTGCGTTTCGGCATGGAACTTATTAACATGACCGAAGCCGTTAAAGGCAGCGAATTTAAAGTATTTAACGATATTATCAATAAAGGCGGCATTGTTAAAGCCATCAATGTTAAAGGCGACGCCGCTATCCCTCGCCGCGAGCTGGACGGGCTGGTTGATTTTGTTGCCATTTACGGCGCTAAAGGCCTTGCCTGGATGCAGATTCAGCCGGACGGCAGCATAAAATCCCCGATTGCCAAATTCTTCAGCGAAGATTACCTGGCTAATATCCTTAAAACCGCTGCGGCAGAACCGGGCGACCTGCTGCTGTTTGTTGCCGATAAACCGTCCGTTGTTGCAGCTGCGCTTGGCGCGCTGCGCATTGAAATGGCAAAACGCCGCGGCCTTATCGACGAAAACAAACTTGCCTTTACCTGGGTTGTCGATTTCCCGATGTTTGAGTACAGCGAAGAAGAAAAACGCTATGTTGCCATGCACCATCCGTTCACATCTCCGCGCGAAGAAGATATTCCGCTGCTTGCCACCGACCCCGGCAAAGTATATGCCAAAGCTTACGACATGGTACTTAACGGTACTGAAATCGGCGGCGGTTCTATCCGTATCCACAGACGCGACGTGCAGGACGCTGTATTCCACGCTATCGGCCTCAGCGAAGAACAGGCAGTGGAAAAATTCGGCTTTATGATGGGCGCGTTTGAATACGGTGCTCCCCCGCATGGAGGACTGGCTTTCGGCCTTGACCGTTTGGTAATGATTATGGCAAAACGCGACTCTATCCGCGATGTAATTGCCTTCCCGAAAACCCAAAGCGCAAACGACCTGATGTGCCAGGCTCCTAACGATGTTGAAGAAAAACAACTGCGCGAACTGCATATCCGCACTGTGCTTGTAAAAAAATAAATTGCTTAACCTTGCCGCAAACGTAATTTGGCGCACATATGTTAAACAAGTAAAGCCAATTAAATAAGCAAAACTAATAAATACCGGCTGCTTAACGGCGGCCGGTATTTTGCGTAATAAGATAAAACTTGCTATTATACGCATTAAGGCGTATAATATAAACGGAGGAGGGAGCACATGAAACGGCGCGAACTTCTTAAGCTCTTTGAAAAAGCCGGTTGGTATTTAAAACGTAATGGCGCAAGCCATGATATTTACACCGACGGAGTAAACAGCGAAGCGATTCCGAGGCACCCTGATGTTAACGAGCGTTTAGCAAAAGAGCTGATTAAAAGATGGGGGCTGAAATAAGCCCCGTCTTTTGAAAATAAGGAGGGTAAACTATGAAAAACACTGCCTACCCTGTTATTTTTGAAAAAGAAAAGGACGGTTATTTTGTAACCGTGCCCGATTTAAACAAAAACACGCAGGGAGAAGATTTAGCTGACGCAATAGCTATGGCCCGCGATTTAATTTGTTTATGGATTGTGGATTTGGAAGATGACGGAAAAGAAATTCCTGCGCCGGGAAGCGTAAAATTCAGCCTGCCGGAAGGCGCGTTTGTTTCTTATGTTGATGTTGACGTTGAAGCATACCGCAAAAAGTACGGTACTAAAATTGTTAAAAAGAATTGTACCATTCCTGCTTGGTTAAATGCCAAAGCAGAAGAAATGAATATTAATTTTTCGCAAACTTTACAGGAAGCCTTACTGGCAAAAATAAACGCATAAAAAGGAGAACACTATGGTAAGCTGCGCATTGCTTTATAATTTTACTGGCAAAAAAGCCGAAATGACTAAAATGGTTTGTATGATGATGAACATCCGCTTTAAAAGCGTGGGGCAGGAGGATTACCACCAGCCGCTGGGCGCGCTGTTGGGCGTGGAAGGCGTTCCACTGAAAGAAGTAAAAGCCGATAACGCGCCGATGGCGGAAGAAATGCTTTTGCTGCACGGCTTTGGCGCGGATAAGCTGCAAAAGTTTTTAACGGCACTTCAGCGTGTCGGTGTGGGGCGCATTGATTTAAAAGCCATGCTGACGGAAAACAACCGCACTTGGAGCGGGCTTGATTTATACACCGAACTGTGCCAGGAGCGCGATTATTTTAAACAGAAAAAAGAAGAAGAAAAACAAAAACAGCAGGCAGAAGCAGATAACAAATAACGCCGCCGGTAAGCAAAATACCCGAAGCCAGAAAGGTTTCGGGTATTTTTTACGCTATGAGCAGCGCGTAACTGCACAACTATTTATAAGTAAAAATTATAAGTTTACACGCCGGTGCCGTCAAATTTGGGTATAAAATCCTCGCAGGCAGAATCGTCCTCCTGCACAAAGCCGTCCTCAATGCCGCTGTCAAACAGGTACTGTTCAACTTCTTTATATTCTTCGTCCGTTACGCGGCGGTTAATTTCGGGGTAATCGGCGGCACGCCCGCAGGGCACATACTGGTGCATTAAACTGAACATTACTTCGCCGGGCTTAAAGTTTTTGGCAACCCAGTCGATAACGCCTTTGGTGTTCTGCACCATGCCGGGCATTAACAGGTGGCGGATAATAACGCCGCTTTGCATAATGCCGTTACCGTCCAGTTTATACGGGCCGACCTGCTTGTACATTTCTTTAATTGCGTCGGTGGCAATGCGGAAGTAGCTGGGCGCGTTGCTGTATTTAATGGCGGCAAGGTCGTCGCTGTATTTTAAATCGGGCAGCCAAATCTGCACTTTGCCCTTTAATTTGCGCAGGGTGTCCAGCGTTTCAAAGCCGCTGGTGTTGTACACAACGGGTACGGGCAGTGGTTCTTTAAGGCTTGCCAGTACGGCGTTGGTAAAATGCGTGGGTGTAACAAGGTTAATATTGTTCGCGCCCTGGGCAATAAGCTCAAAGTAAATTTCGCGCAGGCGTTCCACGGTGATTTCTTTGCCTTTGTTCAGGCTGCTGATTTCGTAGTTTTGGCAAAAAACGCAGTGCAGGTTGCAGCCGCTGAAAAACACAGTACCGCTGCCTTTTTCGCCGCTGATGCAGGGCTCTTCCCAAAAATGCAGGGCGGCGCGGGCAACGATGGGCTGCATGCCGCAGCGGCACGAGCCGAAAACGCCATCCGCGTGCATGTTATCGGGGCGGTCGACGCCGCAGCGGTGCGGGCAAACATAACATTCCATTTATAACACTTCCTTTTAATTGCTGCTTTGTTATATTGTACCACATAACGGCGCGCAGCTGTACCCATATCAGTGAAAACCTTAAACTGCATACCATATTCCAAAGAGATACTTCTTCAACGCCCGCGCCGGTTTTATAATGTAAGTATAAAAAATATCAGCATGGGCTGAAAGAGGGGAACAGAATGATTGTATGCGTAAACACTTACCGCGTAAAACCGGGCATGCTGGCGGCGCTGATTGAGGAGCTGTGCAGCAGCAGAATACAAGAGGAACTGCGCAAGCTGCCAGGCAATGTGTATTTTAATTTTTCGGCGGCGATAGAGGACGAGGACGTTTTGTACCTGACCGATGCGTGGCAGGATGAAGCGAGTTTTACGGCGCACCTTACAAACCCGTACACCGTTTTGTGGGGACGCTTAAAGGAAAAATACGTTGCTGAAAGCAATGTGCAGCGTTACGACGTAAATTAAAAGAGGGGGCATAATTATGGAATACCGCAAGGGCGTTGTTATTACAGGCAAAAATACTATGGCAGTAAGCGATAGCTGCCCGATTCCGGAGGAGCCGTGCCCGACAGGCGCGTTTATTAAACCGCTTATTTGGTCGCCCTGCACCAGCGACGCGCATTTGTGCGCTACGGGCTGCGCTTCGCTGCCGTACCTTTTGGGCAAGGCAGTGGGGCACGAAATGTGCGGCGTGATTACCAAAATTGGCAGCGGCGTGCACGATTTTCAGGTTGGCGATAAGGTTATTGTCTGCTCCGTTATGCCGGTGTGGCGCAGCCTGGAGGCGCAGGACGGGCTTGGCAAGCAGCATCAGGATAATATGTACGGCGGCGTGGATTTTCCCGACCGCGGCGGCTCGTTTGTTGAAGAATACTATATCCGCGATGCGGACATGAATTTGGCGCTGATTCCGGACGGCGTTACGCTGGAACAGGCGGTAATGGTGCCGGACATGATGTGCACAGCGTTTGAGGGCGTGCAGCAGCTTGCTCCGGAGTTTGGCGCAAGCGTCGCCGTTATCGGCATTGGCCCCGTAGGGCTGATGGCAGTGCGTGCGGCAGTTCTGCACGGGGCTGGCAATGTATTTGCCGTGGGCAGCCGCAAGCAGTGCTTTGAAGTTGCCAAGGCTTACGGTGCGACGCACCTGGTAGATTACCACGATGCTGATTATTTGCAGCAGATTGTTACGGACAACGGCGGACCGGTGGACGGCGTTATTTTGTGCGGCGGCACGGAAAAAGAACTGAGCAAAGGGCTTAGCATATTGAAGAAAGGCGGCACGCTGGTAAATTTAAGCGCGTACTTTAGCGGACTGCCGCTGGAGATTGACCCGGCGGCGTGGGGCTTTGGCTACGGCGATAAAACCATTAAAGGCGTGGGCTGCCGCGGCGGGCGTTTGTGGATGAGCCGCATGGCTCAGCTTATCGCCACCGGGCGTGTAGCGCCGGAAAAACTCATTACTCACCGTTATCACGGCATGGAACACATCATCGAGGCCATGAACCTGTTTTTGAACCATGACCGCAGCCTGATTAAGCCGGTTATTTATAACGATTGAGCGGTGTAATTTTGTATACTTAATTTTTTGAGAAATAAATTATTGACGGACTTACCTTCCTGTAGTACAATGTACTACAGGAAGGAGTTGTTATTATGAGCTTTTCTATCAGATTGACACCGGAAGAAAAAATTCTTGCAGAAAGTTATGCTAAACTACACTCCTTATCTTTGGGAGAAGCTTTTAAAAAAGCGCTTTTTGAACGTATTGAAGATGAATATGATATTACTGCTGCTAATGAGGCTTATGAAGAATATGTAAAAAGCGGTAAAAAAAGTAGGCCAATTTCTGACTTGTGGAAGGAATTGGATATATGAGTTACAGCGTAGAAACAACGCCAAAGTTTGAGCGAGAATTTAAAAAACTCGACCGTTATACACAGCGTATGATAAAAGCTTGGATTGAAAAAAATCTTCTTGGATGTGAAAATCCACGTCAGCATGGCAAAGGCCTAACGGCCAACCGCAGTGGCCAGTGGAGGTATAGAATCGGTGATTACCGTTTGTTGTGCTGCATAGAAGATGAAGTTTTAATTATACTTGCGTTATCGGTGGGGCATCGCCGTGAGGTTTACAATTTATAATATTATAACAGCTATAATTTGACAAACCTTAACCGCAACTATATAATTTACTTATAAAGGCCATATAACTGACGGAAGTGGGTTAACCACATGGAGTATGGCCGTTTTAAGCCGACCGTCTGGGCATTAATCAGCCCGGAAAGTGCCGGCATTTTTATTTACAGGGAGGAATTAACGTGAAGGAACTGCAATTAAAGTATGGCTGCAACCCTAACCAGAAACAGGCACGTATTTACATGAAAGACGGCGAGCTTCCTATTGAAGTGTTAAACGGCCGCCCCGGATATATTAACTTTTTGGACGCATTCAACAGCTGGCAGCTTGTTAAGGAACTTAAAGAAGCGACCGGGCTTCCGGCAGCTGCTTCGTTTAAACACGTAAGCCCCGCAGGCGCGGCAGTTGGTTTGCCGTTAAGCGATACGCTGAAAAAGATTTATTATGTGGACGACCTTGAGCTCAGCCCGCTTGCCAACGCCTATGCCCGTGCGCGCGGCGCGGACAGAATGTCGAGCTACGGCGATTTTGTAGCACTCAGCGATGTTTGCGATGTACAGACCGCCAAAATGCTGGCACGCGAGGTTTCGGACGGCGTTATTGCACCCGGCTACACCGATGAGGCGCTGGAAATTTTAAAAGGCAAACGCAAAGGTACCTATAACATTATTAAAATTGACCCCGATTACAAGCCGGAACTTTTGGAAACCAAGCAGGTTTTTGGCATTACCTTTGAACAGGAGCGCAACGAAGCTAAAATTACGGCAGACCTTCTGGTTAACCGTCCTACAAAAAATAAAGAAATTCCGGAAAGCGCCCAGCGCGACCTTTTAATTGCATTGATTACCTTAAAATATACGCAAAGCAACTCTGTTTGCTACGTTAAGGACGGTCAGGCAATCGGCATCGGCGCAGGCCAGCAGTCGCGCGTACACTGCACCCGCCTTGCCGGCAACAAAGCCGATATTTGGTGGCTGCGCCAGAACCCGAAAGTTTTAGCGCTGCCGTTTAAAGAAAGCATCCGCCGCCCGGACCGCGATAACACCATTGACGTGTACATCTCCGACGATTACGAGGACGTCTTGGCAGACGGCGTATGGCAAAACTTCTTTACCGAAAAGCCGGAGCCGCTGACCCGCGAGGAGAAAAAAGCGTGGGTTGCGCAGCTTAAAGGCGTATCGCTCGGCAGCGACGCATTCTTCCCATTTGGCGACAACATTGAGCGCGCGCAGCGCAGCGGCGTTGAATACATTGCGCAGGCTGGCGGCAGCATCCGCGACGATAATGTTATTGAAACCTGTGACCGCTACGGCATCGCTATGGCGTTTACTGGCTTGAGGCTGTTCCACCACTAATCTGTCAGGATTTTAAATAACATAAGTTAATTTCCGCAAAAATTTAGATAACTTTGTTAAAAGTTGTTGAGCAAAAAAGAAATTTGTGGTACAATACTGAAAGTGTAATGTCAAAAAAAGCCACAGCTTTTAACATAAGGAGGACAAAATGGAATTTGCATTAACCGAAGAACAACTTGAACTGCAGGAAATGGTGAGGGACTTTGTTGCCAAAGAAATTACCCCTTACGCTGCTGAAATGGACAGAGAAAACCACGCCAGGGAAGGGCTGATGGAAAAGGCTGCCGATATGGGCCTTTTAAACGTAGTCGTTCCGGAAGAATATGGCGGAATGGGCCTTGACAGCGTTACCGTTGCCGTTATTTACGAAGAACTCGGCAAAGGCTGCGCAGGTATTGCTACTTCTATCGCTGCAAATTCACTTGCGTCCTATCCGATTTTGCTTGCCGGCACCGAAGAACAGAAAAAAGCGCACTGCGACCTTTTAAACGAAGGCAAGCTGGCAGCTTTCGCGCTGACTGAACCGGGCGCAGGCTCCGACGCGGGCGCTGTATCTACCTCCGCAGTTAAAGATAAGGAAGCGGGCACCTATACCCTTAACGGCGCCAAAGCCTTCATAACCAACGGCGGCGTTGCCGATACTTACCTGGTATTTGCCAACACCCGCAAAACCGGCGGTATCCGCGGCTTAACCGCGTTTATCGTACCGAAAGGCACCCCGGGCTTTTCCGTGGGCAAAAAAGAAGACAAAATGGGCATCCGTCCGTCCAATACCTGCGAACTGATTTTGCAGGACGTTGTAATTCCCGAAGCTAACCGTGTAGGCCGCGAAGGCGAGGGCTTCCGCATTGCTATGAATACCCTTGACAACGCGCGCCCGTTTGTCGGCGCTGTTTCTGTAGGTTTGGCACAGGCTGCGCTTGACTGCGCTGTTAAATACGCCAAAGAACGCAAACAGTTCGGCCAGCCGATTGCTTCTTTCCAGATGATTCAGAACATGATTGCCGATATGGCAATGCGCATTGAAGCTGCACGCATGTTGGTTTACAAAGCCTGCTGGATGCGCGACCAGGGCATGGAATTCAGCAAAGAAGCCGCTATGGCTAAATGCTATGCAGCCGATACCGCTATGGAAGTAACAACCAACGCTGTACAGATTATGGGCGGTTATGGTTACAGCCGCGAATATCCGGTAGAAAAAATGATGCGCGACGCGAAAATTATGCAGATTTACGAAGGCACCAACCAAATTCAGCGCCTCGTTATCGCCAACAAAATTATATTCTGATTTTAAGCTTACTGCCCGCTGCCGCTATGACAGCGGGCTTTTGTAATTTACGGCTGATTGAAAATAATTTAAGAGTAGTTTATAATAAGCATATAGCTTTGTGTATAAATAAACAGTAAAGGTGGAACTATGTGGCTTTTTTTGCTGCCGCTGGCAGTGGTTATTATAGACCAGCTTTCCAAATACATTGTGGTGGAAAGCATGGCATTGGGGGAGAGCATTCCCCTTATCGACGGCATTTTTCATTTAACGTATATTTTAAACCCTGGCGCGGCGTTTGGCATGTTTGCGCACAGCCGCCTGTTTTTTATCGCTATCGGCGTGGCGGTTGTGGGCATTATCTTGTGGGCACGCAAAGAGATTTTAGCGTCGCCGCTAGAGGTTAAAGCCGGGTGTGGCCTATTTTTGGGCGGAGCCATCGGCAATTTAATTGACAGGGTGCGGCAGGGTACGGTTATTGATTTTTTTGATTTCCGTGTTTGGCCTATTTTTAACATAGCAGATATTGCAATTTGTATTGGAGTTGGACTGATAATATGGAATTTACTGAAGACGGAATTGAAGCGGGCTTAGAAACCGTAACGGCAGAAGCAGAGGACGCCGGCACCAGGGTGGACGTGTTTTTAGCGGCAAAACTGGGTGCCTCGCGCAGCAATATGCAGAAGCTTTTAGACGAAGGGCGCGTAAAACGCGGAGACAAGGTTTTAAAGGCTAATTACAAAGTGCGCGCGGGCGAAGTTTATACTGTTGACATCCCTGAGCCTGAGCCGATTGAAGCCGTGCCGGAAAATATTCCACTGGACATAATTTATGAAGATGACGATGTTGTAGTGCTTAATAAGGCGCGCGGCATGGTTGTGCATCCCGCTCCCGGCAACTACACCGGCACGCTTGTCAACGCGCTGCTGTACCATTGCAGCAATCTTTCGGGCATTAACAGCGCCATCCGCCCTGGCATTGTGCACCGTCTGGATAAGGATACCAGCGGTATTATGATTGTTGCCAAAAACGATGCGGCGCATATTTCGCTGTCGCAGCAGATACAGAGCAAAACCGCGGTGCGCACCTACCTTGCCGTGGTGCGCGGCAACATTAAAACCGACAGCGGCACGATAGAAACGCAGATAGCGCGCGATAAAAACGACCGCAAAAAAATGGCGGTGGTTAAAGAAGGCGGGCGCGAGGCGATTACCGATTACGAGGTGCTGGAGCGTTTTGGCAAATATACCGTGGTGCGCTGCAAACTGCGCACGGGGCGTACGCACCAAATCCGCGTGCATATGGAATACCTGGGCTATCCGCTGGTAGGCGACCCCAAGTATTCGCCGATGAAAACGCCGTTTGCCATTAAAGGGCAGGCGCTGCATTCGCACACTTTAGAATTTACGCATCCCCGCACGGGCGAGCGCCTGAAGTTTGAAGCGCCGCTGCCGGAGGACATGCACAAAATAATTACCCGTTTGCATAACGGTCAATTTTAAATTTGGGGTGAAAACAATGGGCAATATTGTTAAGAAAAACGTAATTATGGACAGCGAAGCCATCAGAAGGGCGCTCGTCCGCATTGCGCACGAAATTATCGAAAAAAACAAAGGCGTTGAGGACGTGGTTATCGTCGGTATCCGCACCCGCGGCGTGCCTTTGGCGCAGCGCATTGCTGCTGAAATCGGCGCGATTGAAAACTGCGAAATGACCGTTGGTATGCTGGATATTACGCTGTACCGCGACGACCTTTCTACGCTTGGCTACAACCCTGTAGTGCACGGCACCGATATTAACTTTGATTTAAGCGGCAAGCACGTTGTGCTGGTAGACGACGTTTTATACACCGGGCGCACCATCCGCGCCGCCCTGGACGCCGTTATCGACATGGGCAGGCCTAAAACTATTCAGCTTGCCGTGCTGGTGGACCGCGGGCATAAAGAACTGCCTATCCGTGCGGATTACGTTGGCAAAAACGTGCCGACCT
>DXVZ01000131.1:0-949 GCA_019417125.1 Phascolarctobacterium sp. | reverse complement strand
AACGATTGAAGTTGTGCTGAACGAAATTGACGGCACCGATGAAGTTTACATCGGCGAAAGAGTAGATTAAAAATTTTGTAAGTTGCTTTATGGATGAAGTGTTTTATTGTAACAGAGGAGGAATTGCTATGCCTAAAACACCGTTTGAACTGCGCACAGAGGTTTTGGCGCAGCGCGTAATTAAAAATTTGCAGCGCCGTGCTTTTGGCGCCTGCTACTGTGCTACCAAGGAAGAAGCGCTGGCAAAGGCTTTAAGCCTGATTGACAAAGAGCAGTGCGTATCCTGGGGCGGCGGCATGACTTTGGAGGAAATGGGCTTGCTTGACGCTTTGCGTACGCAGGGCTATAACATTATCGACCGTGACACCGCCAAAACGCCGGAAGAACGTATGGGGCTGCTGCGCCAGGCGCTGACCTGCGACACTTATTTTATGAGCACCAACGCCCTTACGGACGATGGTGTGATGGTAAACATCGACGGCACTGGCAACCGCGTGGCGGCAATGGTGTTCGGCCCTAAAAAAGTTGTGGTTATCGCCGGCATCAACAAAGTTGTAAGAAGCTACGAGGACGCCGTAGCACGCGCCCGTAACCTGGCAGCGCCTATTAACGTACAGCGCTTTGCCGATTTTAACCCGCCGTGTAAAAACAATGGGCATTGCTTTAACTGCACCGCGCCGGACTGCATTTGCAACTTTATTTTAACCACGCGCAAAGGCAGCGTTATGAACGCCCCTGAACCGCGCATTACGGTAATCCTTGTCGGTGAAAACTTGGGGTATTGATAATAAAACAAATTGCTGATATATAAACAACAAAAGCCTGCTTCGGCAAAATGCCGGAACAGGCTTTTAGTTTTATGATGTATATAAAAATGTAAAAAAGCATAAAAAAACGGTTCTTTGTCAAATCTTGGGGGATGTATGAAAATATAATCTAACAAGTTCTT
>DXVZ01000130.1:3095-5578 GCA_019417125.1 Phascolarctobacterium sp. | reverse complement strand
GCTATTATACGGTTTTAAGGCGTTCTTGTCAACACTTTTTTAAAAATTTTTTAAAATTATTTTACAGCGATTTTTACAACGATTTTTTGCACTGCCGCAGGCTCCGTTCCAACGTTGCAGCCGGGTCGGTGCAGTTCCCACGGAAACAGCACGGCAAAGTCGCCGGCGTTTAAAACAGCAGCGTCTTTTTCCTCAATGTTTTCAAAAAACAGCAGGTCGCGCTCTGCGGCATAGTCCTCCACCACTTTTACATCCGCCGTGCGCGGCGCAAAATAAATTTTTTCTGCGCCCTTGCCCAGGTATTGCACGTCGATGTATTTGTTATGCGCCTCCGGCTTTTTGGTGCTGCGGTCCGCCGTGGTGTAACATTCCACGTTGGCGTACATTTTTTCGCCGTCCAGCACATACCTGCCGTCGGCAATCTTGCTGAAGTCCGTCGCTGCCAAATATTCCAGCGCTTTGCGCAAATCATCGCTTACATAGGGCGTAAGCTTTTCAATGTCGTCTTTATGTCCAAAAATCATACCTTCTACCTTCTTTCGTTAAATTATTGTTATATTCTGCGCCACCGTTAAAAATCCTTTGCAAAAAGCCTGCTTTTATTATAAAATTGTGCATATCGCTATTTTAAAGAGAGGACGAAAACGTGAGCTACTTAAATGTTACCAACGTATCACATTCTTTTGGCGGACGCCAGATTTTGGAGAACGTTAGTTTTAAACTGATGCGCGGCGAGCACGTAGGGCTGGTCGGCGCTAACGGCGAAGGCAAATCGACCTTTTTGAACATTGTTACGGGGCATACGCTGCCGGACGAAGGCAAGGTGGAATGGCCCGGCAAAGTTACGGTTGGCTACCTTGACCAGCAAAGCACGCTAGAAAAAGGCATGACCATCCGCGAAGTGCTGCGCACCGCTTTTGACGATATGTACAAAATGGAAGCGGAAATGCTGGCGCTGTACGAAAAAATGGGCGACGCCGCGCCGGAAGAAATGGATAAAATGATGGAAACCGTCGGCGAGATACAGACCGAGTTGGAACACGGCGGCTTTTATTCGTTAGACAGCAAAATTGAAGAAACAGCTAACGGGCTGGGCTTAGGCAGCATCGGGCTGGACCGCGACGTATCGGAATTAAGCGGCGGCCAGCGCAGCAAGGTGCTGCTCACCAAACTTCTTTTGCAAAATTCTTCTATTCTGCTTTTGGACGAGCCCACTAACTATCTCGACGTGGAACACATTGAATGGCTGACCAAATTTTTGCAGAACTACGAAAACGCCTTTATTTTAATCAGCCACGACATCGGCTTTTTAAACAAAGTCGTTAATGTCATCTACCACTTGGAAAACTGCGAACTGACGCGCTACACCGGCAACTACGATAAATTCCAGGAAATGTACGCCATTTATAAGGCGCAGAAGGAAGCCGCCTACGAACGCCAGCAGCAGGAGGTTGCCAAATTGGAGGACTTTATTGCCCGCAACAAGGCGCGCGTTGCCACTACCAATATGGCAAAAAGCCGCCAGAAGAAGCTGGATAAAATGGAGATGATTGAGAAGCCGCGTGAAAAACCAAAAGCGCATTTTCAGTTTAAAGAAGCGCGCACGCCGAGCCGCTACCTTGCCGTTGCGGAAGATTTGGTGCTGGGCTACGATACGCCGCTTACGCGCCCCGTCAGCTTTAAAATTGAGTGCGGGCAAAAAATCGCCATCCGCGGCGTAAACGGCTTGGGCAAAACCACGCTGCTGAAAACCATTTTAGGTATCATTCCGCCCATCAGCGGCAAAATAGAGCTGGGGCAATTTTTAGAGCCCGGCTATTTTGAGCAGGAAGAACGCGACAAGAACGAAAACACCGCACTGGAAGATGTGTGGAACGCCTACCCCGGCATGACCAACTACGAAGTGCGTGCGGCGCTGGCTGCCTGCGGGCTGACCAACGAGCATATCACCAGCAAAGTGTTTGTGCTTAGCGGCGGCGAAGCTGCCAAAGTGCGCCTGTGCAAGCTGATGCTGAAAAACGTTAACTGGCTGGTGCTGGACGAACCAACCAACCACCTGGATGTGGACGCCAAAGCCGAGCTTAAGCGAGCGCTGATTGATTTTAAGGGCAGCGTGCTTTTGGTATCGCACGAACCGGAGTTTTACGAAGACTGGGTAACGGCTGTGTGGAACATCGAGGACTGGACGACCAAAGTAATTTAAAAATGCCAAAGAAAAACCGGAGTAAACTTAATTACTCCGGTTAAATTTTTATCTCATGTTTTCGATGAAGTCCTCAAAGGCGTTGATTAAAATCGGATGGCCGGTAACTTTCAGGTCGCGCAGGTAAGTGCCGTAAGATTCATACCAGGTTTCTGCCATCTCCATAGTCAGGCCTTCTTTTTTGTATTCTTCAATCATTTTTAAAATAAAGCGGTTGGCTTCGCCGGTTTCTTTGTTAACGTTCAGCGGAATGATGCGCGTTTCAGCGTCGTATGTTTCC
>DXVZ01000130.1:0-3085 GCA_019417125.1 Phascolarctobacterium sp. | reverse complement strand
CGCCGGGAATAGGCGGGCGGCGCACAGCCTTAATTAAATAACCGGGCGCAAAACCAACGTAAGCGCCGCCAAGCGAATTATACAATTTCGCTTTGGTAAGCGGATAGCCGTTTTTGTTGCCCCACTTTACAATTTCATCGCAGACTTCGTTGTTATGAATAACGCTGGAAAATTCAGCAGTCGCCAAAACTTCGGACATAGTTTTTACCTCCAACTTAAAATTCTATACTATATTTTACTTTATATCGCTTATAATTTCAAATTATTCATAACAAAAAGCAAGTTAAATTTGCCCCAGCCATTTTAAAATAAACTGCGCGATAATGGCAGAGCCGATATAAGTGCCGACAAATACAAAGCAGCTGATAACGGCAATACGCCAGCCGCTTTTGGCAAAAGCGTCCAAATCCTTGCCGATGGCAACGCCGGCATAAGCGAGTATCGGAGTGCAAAGCTGCAAAAAACCGACTTTTTTAACGTATTCGTTAACGTATTCGCTGCACGGCACGCCCGGATATGATAACAGGCACGCCAGCGTTACCACATAGGCAACGGCGGGAATATTGCCCGGCAGAAATTTAGCCATCGCCATACCGGCTATCGCCATGCCAATCAGCATTAAAAGACCGGGAATGGACTCGATAACGCCGTAAGGAGTACCGATAACATTAGCTACAAGCGACATGGCTCCCACAATAAAAAGTACAATCAAAGAATCTTTTAAAGTCATTTCGCAGCATCCTCTCCGGCGGGTTCTACGCCATATTTAAATTTGTAAATTTTTCTGTACAGCCATTCGCTCAGCGGCAGCGCCATCCAGATGGACATATATACGCCGTCCAAGCCGGACAGCATATTGCTTGCCGCGCCGAAAGCTGCAATCTGCTCTGCCATTTCGGGATACATAACCGTCAGCGAGCCGACGGCAGCCGTCATCATACTGGCGGAACCGACGCCCGCCGCCATGGCAAGCGCATACGGATGGAACGGCAGGTATGCCGCCGCGAAGCTTGCCAAAAGCCCAAAGAAAATAGTACCAAAAACAGTGCCGCTGATGTACACGCCCATAACGCCGCGGCCTTCAGCGCTGTCCAGCCCGTAGCGTTCACCTATCAGCGCTACGTTAGGCTCGCGGGCAATGGAATGTGCCGCGCCGATGGATTCGCGTTTTAAGCCAAAGTACATTGCCACCGGAATACCCAAAAAGACTGTGCCAATGTTGCCAAATTCCTGCAAAATCAGCGCCGGCGACGCTTTAATAATTTCCGGCAGCGTCGGCCCTACCAGCGTGCCGTAACGCGCCATTAAAAGCATCAGCGTTATGCCGATAAGGCTGCTGGCGTCGCCCATATCTTTAAAATTAACGATTTTTAAAAATTTAGGCGTCGTAAAAATACCCATAATCAGGGCGTACAGCATCGGCAGCAGCACAATTGTGCCCACGCCGATTTTAAACGAAATGTTGCCGATAAGTTCGGCCGCGATAATTAGCACCAGCACGATGCCGTGCAGTTTAAAATTGAACACGGTAATCCCTCCCCGTTAAAATTTAGCAGCCAAAGTAGCTTTCCAGCTTGGCTATATATTCAGCTTTGGTCATCAGCGGTTTGTGCTCAGCCACAATTTTTTTGCCTTCTGCCGCACCGTCCGCCAAAAGGTCTACCAGCATCATGGCAAAAGCCTTGGCAGGCAGAATGACCGCCGCATCAAAATCTACCACATGAAAGCCCGCCGTGTGCAAAAAGCCATCCACGCCGCCGATAAACGGATGGATAACCGGCATTAAATGCGATACGTCGCCCATATCTGTCGAAGCGCTGAAATGCCCTGCGTCTCTTACGGTAACGCCGGGATTTGCTAATAGCGCGTTTTTAACAAATAAATCGTTCATTGTTTTATTGCACGAAAGCGGCAGCATACCTGGCAGGGTGTTTATTTTTACTTCTGCGCCGATAGCGTAGCCCCCGGCTTTTAAGGCAGCATCTACTTTCTGGTGCGTTGCCTCGATAGCTGCCATGGTTTTGGCGCGCACGTAGGTTTCAATGCGCACGTCCGACGGCACGTTATTGACAAGGTCGCCGCCTTTAGTGATAATCGGGTGTACGCGCACCACGTCCTGCTCGCGGAAAGTTTCGCGCAGGGCGTTAATGCCCATCAGCCCCAAAATCGCCGCGTTCAGCGCGTTAATGCCCTGGTCCGGCGCATCCGCAGCGTGCGATGCTTTGCCGATATACTGAATGGTTTTGCCGATAAAGCCGTTGCTGGTTTCACCAACGGAAACGGTTGGTTCCGGCATGTTTTTATCGGCGTGCATCTGCATCGCCATGTCGATATCGTCAAAAGCGCCTTCATAAATAAGCTGCCCCTTGCCGCTTAAAAAGTGCAGCTTGCCTTCCTGCACCAGGCGTTTGCGGTATTCCAGCTCCACGTATTCTTCTGCCGGTACGGCAAAAAATACAGCGTCGCCGCCAAAATATTCCGCCGCGCCGGATTTAACGATGCCGCAGCACGCCGCCAGCATAGTGGCAATCTGCAAATTGTGCCCGCAGGCGTGCGCAGCGCCCGTCAAAGGGTCAGCTTTGCAGCTGTCCGGGCAGCTTATGGCGTCCAGTTCGCCCAGCACCGCCGCCGTCGGCCCAGCGGCAGCGCCCTTAACGCGCGCCTTAACGCCGGTAAGCGCCAGCCCCGTTTCCGGCTCAAGCCCCAAATCACGCATAAAGCGTTCTACCTTAGCCGCGGTTTTAACTTCCTTAAAACCAAGTTCCGGCTCTGAAGCAATATCGTCTGCAAGTGCGGCAATCTGCCCGCGGTAAGCATCAATAGCGGCGCAGACTTTTATTTTCAATTCAGATTTATCCATTTTTGTCCCGCTCCTTTACTGTTTTGAAATAAAATGTAATAAAATTATAACACAAATACTTTATTTTTATAATACCTTTTCTAAAAAATTCACAAATAAGATTTTATTTTTATATATTTTGTAAACCAGTTTGCACTTTTAGCATAAGCTATGCTAAAATAAATTAGCAAGTAATTATAAAAATTCCCCTACCAGGATTATAAACGCTGACATACGAGGTGAAAA
>DXVZ01000013.1:12307-13998 GCA_019417125.1 Phascolarctobacterium sp. | reverse complement strand
GAGCAGCCGCCACCTCATCGCCGCTGGCACGCCACTTACAGTTGTAACCCGGCTGCAAATCAAAGCCGCCAGCTGTAAGCATGGCTTCCATGTCTTTCTGCGCGCCGCCTGCCCAGCCGCAGGTGCCAAACGCCGCCGCTTTTTTGCCCTTGGGCTGCAAGCCTTTAAGGTAAACCAGCATCCCGCCAACGGAGGGCATCATACCGCTGTTTAATGTTGGCGAGCCAACCAAAAGCCCGCTTGCTTCAAATAAATCAACCGCTACAGTGCTGCACGGCGTCCTGTCAACACGCATAAGCTGCACCTTTACGCCTGCCGCCGCCGCGCCTTCCGTCATCGCGCGCGCCAACGCTTCTGTGCCGCCCCACATGGTATCGTAGGCAATTACCAGGCTGCCGTCGTTTACGCCGCTGCCCCACGCTGCGTAACGCTCCAAAATTTTATCAATCATGCTGCGCCAGATAACGCCGTGCGCCGGGGCAATCATTTTAATATCCAGTGCGTCCAGTTTTTTCAATGCACCGCCGATTAAACGCGCATACGGCCACAAAATATTGGCAAAATACTTTTTCGCCTCGTAAAACAAAATGCCTTCGTCCACCTGGTCATCAAAACGCTTGGAAGAAGCATAGTGCTGCCCAAAAGCATCGTTGCTGAACAGAATTCCGTCCTGCGGGCAGTAAGTAACCATGTTGTCCGGCCAGTGCAGCATCGGCACGGGCACAAACACCAGGGTGCGTCCGCCAAGGCTGATTTTGTCACCATCTTTAACAACGTCAAAATTAAAACCATCGCCGTAATGGCGCAGCGCCTCGTTTTTTCCCTGCGCTGTAATAATGAACTTGGCGTTAGGCGCAGCCTTTAACACCTCCGGCAGCGCACCGGCGTGGTCGGGCTCCACATGGTTTACCACAACGTAATCAATTTTAGCAGGGTCAACCACGCGGCTGATTTTCTCCAGCAGCTCATCAGCATAGCACGCCTTAACTGTGTCAATCAGGCAAATTTTTTCATCGACGATGAGATAACTGTTGTACGAAGCACCGCGCTCCGTTTTATACCCGTGAAAATCCCTTACGGTCCAGTCCGTTACGCCCACGTCGTAAATATTGGGCGCTATTTGCATTGGCAGCATTTGCTTATTCCTCCTTTATGCTTATAAAAATTAAAGATAGCC
This sequence comes from Phascolarctobacterium sp., assembly GCA_019417125.1. Classification (GTDB taxonomy): domain Bacteria; phylum Bacillota; class Negativicutes; order Acidaminococcales; family Acidaminococcaceae; genus Fusicatenibacter_A. The sequence continues at coordinate 12,821 of DXVZ01000013.1, read as the reverse complement.
AAAAGATAAAGTTTTAAGGTTTTTATCCAAAAACAGCTCCGCTTGGTGGAAGCTGTTTAAAGTGCTTCTGTGGCCGATACTGATAACCGTTGTCTGCGGCATTTCAGCGGCAACCAAAGCGTACATAGCTTTTTCAGTAGCTTCGTCCAGCGCCGATGTCGCCTCGTCCAAAAACAGCCAGTCCGGCTTATAAAGCAGGGCGCGCGCAAACGCCACACGCTGCTGCTCGCCGCCGCTTAAAACGTGCGACCAGTCCGCTTCCACATACAAATTCTCTGCTAAATAGCCGATACTGCATTTTTGCAGCACGCTTTGCAGTTCTTCATCAGTACAGGTACGGCTGCCGGGGTACAGCAGCGCTTCGCGCATGGTGCCCAAAGGCAGATACGGCTTTTGCGGAATGAACATTGTTTTTTCAGCTTCCGGCATGGCAAGGCGGCCCTTTACATAGGGCCAAATTCCTGCCAGTACACGCAGCAGGGTACTTTTGCCGCTGCCGCTCGCACCCTTGATT
>DXVZ01000013.1:0-12297 GCA_019417125.1 Phascolarctobacterium sp. | reverse complement strand
ATTAAAATGTTTTCGCCGCGGCGCAGGCTAAACGCCGCACCGCCAATCAGCGTGCGCCCGTCAGGCAGCGCCACGTCCAGAGCGTCAGCAGTAATTCCGCCGTCCGACACGCTGCGCTGCAAATCAGGCTGCAATTTTTCCTGCTTAACCTCGTGCATGTGCAGCCCAAAGCCAGTTAAACGGTTTACAACAGACTGCCATTCGGCAATGCTGGCGTACATATCCACAAAGTATGACAGCGATTCCTGCACCTTGCCAAAGGCGTTGCTCACCTGCATCAGCCCGCCCAGCGTAATCTGGTGGGCAAGGTAACGCGGCATTGCCACCACCATCGGAAAAATAATGGCAATCTGCGAATAGCCGGAATTAATCCAAATCAGCTGCTTGCGTTTTTGAATGATTTTCCAAAAATTATCCAGCAGCAACGCAAAGCGCTTTTTAAAAATACTGCCCTCGCGCCCTTCTCCGTTGTAAAAGGCAATGCTTTCAGCGTTCTCGCGCATACGCATCATGCTAAAGCGAAAATCCGCCTCGTAACGCTGCTGCACAAAGTTTAGCCCTACCAGCTTTTTGCCGGCAACATGCGTAACCCAGGTGCCCAGCGCCGAATAAACCAGTGCCACCCACACCATGTAGCCTTCGATGTGGAAGTTGTGCCCAAGCAGCGTAAAATCAAGCGGCCCAGAAATAGTGTACAGCACAAACACAAACGATACAAATGTACACACCGCTTTTAACACGCCGATGCTGAACGTCAGCGTCATCTCTACAAACAAGCGCACGTCCTCACTAATACGCTGGTCAGGGTTATCGGTGTCCGCACCAAAAACCTGCAAACGGTAATAAGTTTTGTTGCGCAGCCATTCGTCAATGTATCTGTCAGTCAGCCAGCGGCGCCAGTTAATAATCAGCACCTGCTGCAAATAAAACGAATACACCATTAAAATAATGTACAGCGCTGCCAGCCACGAAAAATGTATCAGCTCGTCAAAAATTTTTTCGGTGTTGTAATTTTGCAGCGCCTCGTAAAAAACGTTAAACCAATCGTTTATTAAAACGATAACATATACCACCGCCAGCGTCAACGCGATAATAACAGCCAGCAGCATATACGCTTTCATGCGTTCTTCGGACTGCCAGTAGCTTTTGGTTAAATACCACACGTTGCGCAAAAAGCGGCTTTGCTCTTTCAATCTGTTCAAGCGCATTCCCCTCTGTCTCCAAAAAGTTTGTTTACCCTAACTTATATTATTGTATCACTTTAAAAGCAGCATTTCATTATTTAAAATTCTCATTTCTGTATAAAATTTTTAAATTTTTCACCTGCTGTTTCAGTAATTTTTACAATGGCATAAATAGGTTTACTTTCGCGTATGCTTTAAAGCGATGCTAATGCTCTCAAAACTTCCTGCACTTTATCGATAATCAGCAGAACATTAACTGTTAAAAAATGCCCCGCTGTAAAGCAGGGCATTTTAGTTAATTATTTTGTTTTATTCGGCTTTCTGTTCATCGGCGTGTTTTTTTCTGTTAAAGAATTTTTCGACAACTACAAAGCAAACCGGAATTACAAAGATACCAAACAAGGTGTTGAAGGTCATACCTGCAACTACGGCGTTACCCATGGATACACGCGCGCCTGCGCCCGGGCCGGTTGCAATTGCCAGCGGCAAGCAGCCGAGGATGAACGCGAAGGACGTCATCAAAATCGGGCGGAGACGGAGGCGGCAGGCTTCAACAGCAGCCTTAAATACCGTCATTCCCTGTTCCATGTTCATCTTAGCGTATTCAACAATCAAAATAGCGTTCTTGGCAGCCAGGCCGATAAGCATAATCAAACCAATCTGCATGTAAACGTCGTTTTGCTGTCCGCGCAGGTACTGGCCGAGGATGCAGCCCAATACCGCCGTCGGTACGGAAAGCAGAACTGCCAGAGGAATGGTCCAGCTTTCGTACAAAGCTGCCAGGCACAGGAATACGAAGATAAGCGAAATAATGAATATCTGCGTAGAGCGGTTGCCTGCTTCAATCTGGTCACGGCTCTGGTCGGTCCATTCATAGCTATAAGTTACAGGCAGGGTTTCCGCCGCAACTTCTTCCAAAGCATCCATTGCCTGGCCGGTAGAATATCCTTCTGCCGGGTCGCCTGCAATCTTAATGGCACTGGCGCCGTTAAAGCGCGTCATAACAACGGAGCTGTTGGTGTTTTCGTAGCTTACCAGAGTATTCAGCGGAATCATCTGGCCGTCGTTGCTGCGTACAAAGAAGTAACGCATATCGTCAACGTTGCTGCGGTACTGGTCCGTTGCCTGCATAACTACTTTCCAGGTACGGCCGAAGTTGTTCAGGTCATTGATTTCGTAGCCGCCGAGGAAGGTCTGCAAAGCGGTGAATACGCTGGAAACAGGTACGTTCAGGCTCTGCGCTTTATCGCGGTCTACGTTGAATTTATACATAGGGGTCGTAGTATTCAGCGTGGTGTAAATCATGCCGACTTCCGGACGCTGGCGTGCTTTGGAGAGGAACTCCTGCGCGCGTTCATTCATGGTTTCAACATCCTCGCCGCCAAGGTTCATGATGTACATGCTTAAGGTACCGGTGCTGGATGCGCCCGGCAGGGAAGGCGGCTGGAACGCCATTACGTTGGCATCCGGGTATTTAGGCCCTAAAGCCTGAATCATCGGGATAATCTGCTGAATGGTGGTATCGCGTTCTGCATACGGCTTCATTGAAGCTACAATCAAACCGGCGGAAGCTTTTTCCGATTGGCTCAAAATGTCCACACCGCTTACTTCCATAATGTATTGAACACCAGGGAATTTTAATACTTCTTTACTGATTTCGCCCATTAACTGCAAGTTACGGTTACTGGACGCGCCTTCCGGCAAGCTGAAGGATACAACGCTGAAGCCCATATCTTCGTTAGGTACATAGCCGGACGGAGTAATTTTAAACAGGAAGCCAATTAAGGCTACACCAACCAGCAGGCAGCACATAACAACCTTGGCATGGCGGATGCATTTTTCAACATTGGCAACATATTTTTCCAGGGTTCTTGCAAACCAGTTGTTAAACGCATGGATTGCTTTGCCAACAGGGCCTTTAATTTCCTTTTCTTCGCTTTTCGGTTTTAACAGCAATGCGCACAGTGCAGGGGTCAGCGACAGCGCGATAAGCGCGGAAAGCATCATAGAAACGGAAATGGTGATAGCAAACTGTTTATAAAGTTCGCCAACCGTACCGCCCATAAACGCGGTCGGGATAAATACTGCGGCAAGTACGAAAGCGATTGCAACTACCGGGCCTGATACTTCGCTCATGGCGCGGTAGGTAGCTTCCTTCGGCGACAGGCCGTTATCCTGAATGTGATGTTCTACCGCTTCTACTACTACGATAGCATCGTCGACTACGAGACCGATTGCCAAGATAAGTGCGAAGGCAGTCAACGTGTTAATCGTAAAGCCTAACAGTACAAAGGAGGCGAACGTGCCGACCAATGATACCGGCACCGCTAGGAGCGGTATCAGCGTTGCGCGCCAGCTTCCGAGGAAGATAAAGATTACGAAAATAACCAGCACCAAAGCTTCAACGAAAGTATGTGCTACTTTGTAAAGCGATTCGGTGATGAACTGGGTATTATCCTGAATAATAGTCAGTTTCATATCGGCAGGGAAACGTTTTTCAGCGTCTGCCAATACTTCCCTGATTTTACCTACGGTTTCGATAGCGTTAGCGTCACTGGTAAGGGATACCGGGAATACAACGCTGTCGCCGCCGTTTAAGCTGGAAACAACAAGGTCACTACGCGGGCCTTCTTTAATTTCCGCAATATCTTTTAAATACAGGTTGTGCCCGTTTTCACTTCTAACAATAATATTGCCAAATTCTTCCGGAGTGGAAAGACGGCCCTGAGCGTTAGCGGAATACTGGAATTCCTGCTGGTCAGCAGTCGGGCGTGCGCCAACCGTACCTACTGCCGCCTGAATGTTCTGCGCCTGTACGGCGGTTTGAACATCGGTTGTAGTTACGCCAAGCTGAGCCATTTTTTCCGGGTTCAGCCAAATACGCATTGCGTATTCCGGGCCATATTCATCAACGGTAGAAACGCCTTTTACACGTTTTACAGCGTCGATAAAGTTAACGTCGGCATAAGTTCTAAGGAACATAGAGTCATAGGTGCCGCCAGGAGAATGCAGTGCGAAATACATAATCGTTTCCGCCGATTCCTTGGTGGTGGTAATGCCGTATGCCGTTACTTCTGCCGGTAAAGAACTGTTAGCCTGGGATACACGGTTCTGAACCTCTACGGACGCGATGTCGGCGTCTTTTTCGAGGTTGAACTGTACGTTAAGGCTGTACTGGCCGGTTGCCGTACTGGTAGAAGTCATATCCAGCATGTTTTCTACGCCCATTACCTTTTGCTCAATCGCCTGGGCTACTGATTTTTCTACTGTATCAGAGCTTGCACCGGTATACGTGGTGCTAACAGAAATACGCGGTTTGGTAATGTCCGGGTACTGGGCAATAGGCAGGCTGAAACCGGCGATAGCGCCCAGCAGCGTAATCAGTATGGCCAGCACCATGGCAAAGACCGGACGGTCAATAAAAAAACGTGCCATTCAGCTTACCTCCTTATTTTGCTGCGCCGGCAGCCGCATCCTGCCCGGCTGTCCTGTCGGCGGTAGTATCAAGCTCTGCTTCCGTCATCGGTTCGGGGTTTACAAGCGCGCCGGCAGTAACTTTGCCAGTGCCTTCAACAACGATGTTTTCATCGCCGCTTAAGCCGCTTTCAACCATCCACAAACGCCCAACACGCGGTCCAAGTGTAACTTCGCGCATTTCAACTTTGTTGTCCGCGCCGATAACGTAAACGAATTTTTTATACATCAGTTCGGTAACAGCACGCTGCGGAATGAGGAGCGCGTTGTCAATAGTGCCTGCCGTTGCCTGCACATGGGCAAACATGCCCGGCAGCAGTACGCGGTTCGGGTTATCAAACAGCGCTTTTACCGTTAAAGTACCGGTGTTGTTGCTTAACGCGCGGTTTACTTCGGTAATGCGTCCCGGCAGGTCATAAGTGCTGCCGTCGGCAAGCACAATGCTTAAATTTTCCAGCGGAGCGGCTTCGCCTCTTTCAACTGCCGCATTGGCAAGTTTTAAATATTCGGGCTCGGCAATGCTGAACTCAACAAATACCGGGTCGGTATTGCTTATGGTCGCCATTGTGGTCTGCCCATCGGTTACATAGTTGCCTACTTCCAGCGCAGTGGTGTCAATGCGGCCAGTAAACGGAGCGGTAACGTTGGTTTCCGTCATATCAATCTGAGCGTTTTCCAAAAGCGCCTGGTTAGCTTCTACAGAAGCCCTTGCCTGGTCGCGCGCCAGCACGGCGTTATCCATGGTCTGTTTAGATACAGCGCTTTGTTCATACAGCTTTATGTAGCGCTCTGCGTCAACTTCGGCATTGGCAAGGGTAGCTCTTGCATTGGCAAGGTTAGCCTGCGCCTGCAAAAGGTTGGCACGGTAGGTACGCGGGTCGATGGTGTACAAAATCTGCCCGGCCTGTACGGTATCGCCGCCAGTAAAAAACTTGCCGGTAATCTGCCCGCTTACTTGTGCTTTCAGCTCCATTTCCTGCTGAGCCTGTACAAAGCCGGTGTAATCATACACCAGCGGCGTGTCGCGTTTTATTACCTGCATGGATTTTACAAGCGTAGCCTGCGGCGCGGCTTCTTTGGTGCCGCCGCAGCCTGCAAGCGAAAATACAGTTACGGCAGCCAGCGCCGCCACAGCCGCTTTGCCGCTTCTGCTTTTACGCAAAAAATTCAACATAAATCTATTCCTCCTCCAAACTTAAGTTTCAAGCACTAAAAGCCAAAGGGCATACTTAAACCAAAGTAATATAATTATATTCCACCAATAGCAGAAACGCAAATCTCAATTTAAAAAGATTTTGTTAGTTTTTCTCTTTTATTCTTTTATTTTCTTTGTTTTTCTTATTTAGACTATCCAGTCAGCTGCTTTTGTGTCATTTTTGTTATTTTTTCAGCAAATCTTTGTTAAGCATAAACTTGCCCAATTCGTCAGCCGGTATCGCGGCTTCGTTCCAGCCGCTGCCATCTTTCATTTTTTGGCAGAACACAAGGTTCTTTCCATTATAATACCATGATGACGGCACTTCTTTGCTGAAATCCACTTTATCTTTTGCGCCCAGCAGCGCCAGCACCGGCAGCAAATCTGGGTCATTGGTGTTTAAAACGTCGCTTATTTCCAGTATTTTACCGGTGGCAATAGCAATGTTCAGCGGCAAGCGTTCAAACATTTCTTCATCCCCCTCGCCCATAACGCCAAAAAACACCAGCGACATCATGTGCTGCCCGGCAAAGGGCACGGTGTAATCCAGCTCACAGGCAGTTTCGCCCAGCGCGCGGGCATAAGGCTGCCACACTTTGCGCAGCTCGCCGTTAACGGTGTTTTGCAGCTCCGGCTTGCCCTCTGCCGCCATCAGCGGATAGGTGATGCTGCTGCCGTTAAGCACCGCCTGCTGCTTGTACAGCATGCCGTTGCCATAAACCAGGTTGCGGCGGAATTCGTTGTTCTGCACAACGATGGTGTAAAGCTGGCGTTTTTTCAGCTGCCATCCATCATCGTATTCCCATTCGGCGGCAATTTTTGCCAGCGTATCGTCGCTGCCCGGCAGGTTAACCGATTGTAAGGTCAGCAGCCTATCATACTCGCCTTTATCTCCGCCCACTACCGTTACGCCGCCCACCATACTCTGCGGCACGCGGTAGGGTTTAAGCAGCGCGCCGTCCGCGCCGTACAGCCCAGTGTTAATGTAATAATCATCGTCACGCGGCAAATCTCCGTATTCTGTTTCGCCTGCGCCGCCCGCCCAGGAGTCAAACTCAAAGCGTACTTTAAAATCCGGCTGCAAGGCTGCGTTTACTTTAACGCCAAGGTTATCGCTGCCATCGTAAATTTCGCGCACGGCGCTCGGCAGCGCCGCGTCAATAACGCGCACCTGCATGGCAGAAGCCGCTCCGCTTAGCGAGCGCAACACTATTTGTTCGCCCTTGCCGGTAAAATGCCCTTTTTCCAAAAGGCTGGCGTAGCCGCCCTCCAGCGTGGGAGTATAAGCGGTTATCAGTTTACCGCCGCTGTCTTTAATCATCAACAGCAAATTACCGTAATAACTGCTGCCTCCTGTTAGCTGCGTGCCCCACAGTTCGGCGGTTTCCTGCGAGCCGTTGCCATCTGTGTCGGCTTCGATGCGCGCCAGGCATACCGGTTCCGCCGCCAGCGCAGAATTGGCGCCAAGCGTAAGGGCAGCTGTCGCCACAGCCAAAAATCTATTCCATTTCATAAAAATCCTCCATTAATTTGCAGAATTACAGTATATATTATACCAACATCGGCAAACAAAAGCAAAAGCAGCATAGTAAACAAAAATAAGTTTTACAGTGTATTTTGTTACAAAAGTAGTGCATTTATTTGCCTTTTGATGTAAAATATCTGGTAAGACCATTACATTGTGTTATGCAAAACACTAACAAAAACGCAAAGGATGATGAGAATGAAAAAATTACTGCTTTTACTGACGGCGCTGTGCCTGGCACTGGCGCTTAGCGGCTGCGGCGGCAGCGAAAAACAAGCGCCGGCGGCAAAAACGCCGGTTAAATTAGGCATGCTGCGCCTTACCAGCACCGCACCGCTGTTTATTGCCATGGATAAAGGTTATTTTGCGGAACAGAACATAGAAATTCAGCCGGAATGGTTTGACGCTGCGCACCCGATTGCCGTCGCTACCGCTTCATCTAAAGTAGACGTAGGCGCAACGGGTATTACCGCCAGCCTGTTTAATATGGCGGCGGGCGGCCAGCAGCTTGCCATCGTCGCCGATAAAGGCCGCGAGGAAAAGGGTTTTCCATCCTCAGCGCTGGTGGCATCGGCAAACGCCTATAACAGCAGCTTTACCAGTTTAGAAAGCATTAAAGGCAGGCGCATCGGCATTACGCAGAACGGTTCTACCTTTCATTATATGTTGGGCAGAATGCTGGAAGAAAAAGGCATGAGCCTTGATGACGTGGAACTGGTGCCGCTGGGCAAAGTAAGCGCGGTAATGGCGGCACTTGAAAGCAGCCAGATTGACGGCGCAATTTTAAACGAGCCCAACATTACCAAAATGCAGACGGCTGGCACAGCGCAGACCATTGTGCAGGTTGGCGACATTATTCCTTATCAAACCTCCGCGCTGTTCTTTTCGCCCGAATTTATGAAGAACGAGGACGCGGGAATCCGCTTTTTAAAAGCCTACAATAAAGCCTGCAATTATTATTACGACGCGGCTATTGCCAAAAAAGACCCCAAACAGCTGGACGAAGTTGTAGGCATTATTGCTAAATACGTTAAAGCCCCGGCAGAGGACATTAAACTGGGGCTGCCGTATATTGACCGCGACGGCAAGCTGATGGCTGACGACATTAAAACGCAGATTGACTGGTACGCCGGCCACGGCATGATGCAGGGCACGTTAGACCCTGCCAAAGTTGCCAACACCACCCTGCTGGACAAGGCGCTGGCTAAATAAAGCTTTTAAGGGCGGAAACAGCTTCCGCCCTTTTTATTTGGAGGATTGTATGAAACTCGTTATCGACAACGTAAGCAAAAGTTTTACCGCCCGCAGTGGGCAAACGCTGCCTGTTTTGCAAGATATTAACCTTACCATAAACGAAGAAGAATTCGTAGCGCTGGTTGGGCCATCGGGCTGCGGCAAATCAACGCTGTTAAACATTACCGCCGGGCTGCTTGCGCCGACCAGCGGCAGCGCTTATTTTACGCACCTGCCGGAAGGGCATGTGCCGCGCACTGGCATTGTTTTTCAGGAAACTGGTCTGTTCCCGTGGCGCAGCGTGTACGATAACATCGCCTTTGGGCTTGAAGCCATGGGCGTGCCAAAAACAGAGCAAAAGGACCGCATAGCCCACTACATCAGCCTTGTTGGGCTGACAGGGTTTGAAAAAGCGCTGCCCCACCATTTAAGCGGCGGCATGCGCCAGCGCGTAGGCATTGCCCGCGCCTTAGTTATTAACCCGGATTTGCTTTTAATGGACGAACCGTTCAGCGCCCTGGATGCGCAGACGCGCACCATTATGCAGGAGGAACTTGTTACCCTGTGGGACAAAACACGCCTGAGCACGCTGTACGTTACGCATAACATTCAGGAGGCAGTAATGCTTGCCGACCGCGTGGTGCTGCTTTCGCGCCGGCCAGGCAAAATTAACCGCATTTTAACTATCGGCATACCGCGTGCGGAACGCGAATTGCCGCAAAACACCGAAGAAGTTGCCGAATATGTACGCATTATCTGGGAGCATATCAGCAAAGACGCGCGCGCCGCTTTAATGGAGGTGGATGGCAATGAGTGAATATAAAATTACCGATAAAATGCACCGCTGGCAAAAAACTTACCCGGCGTGGGTTTCTGCCGTATCGGTAGCGGCGCTGCTGGTTTTGTGGGAACTTATCTGCCGCAGCGGCGCGGTGTCTTCGCTGTTTTTGCCCTCGCCTACCGATATTGTAAGCGCGCTGGCAGATATGCTGGCAGGCGGCGAAATTGCTATAAGCCTTGCCGCCAGTATATACCGTATTGTGCTGGGCTTTGCGCTTGGCAGCATCATAGGGCTTGCCGTAGGGCTTTTTACCGGTACTTCGGCGCTGATTGACCGCATCGGCTCGCCCATTGTCAACGCGCTGTACCCCATTCCTAAAATCGCGCTTTTGCCGCTGTTTATTTTGTGGCTCGGCATTGGTGAATTAAGCAAAGTAACCATTATCGCGCTGGGAGTATTCTTCCCCGTGGCGATGAATACGTATTCCGGCGTAAAAAACGTGGACCCGCTTTTAATTAAGGTTGCCGTAAGCTTTAACGCCAGCCGCTGGATGACGCTGAAAAAAGTTGTGCTGCCAGCCGCCCTGCCGGTGATTTTTGCCGGGCTGCGCTTAGCGGCGGGCACATCGCTTTTGCTTTTGGTTGCCGCCGAAATGATCGCCGCGCAGGAAGGCATCGGCGCGCTGATACTGCACTACGGCGATTTGATGATTACCGACCGTTTAATGGCAGGCGTTATCGTGCTTTCGCTGCTGGGCCTGGTGTTTAACCTGCTTTTGCAGTGGGCAGAAAACCGCGCTATACCATGGAACAAATAATTTTAAAATTGTATACATGTATTTTTATGCGGCAGGGGTGAACTTGCCGCCCTTTTTATGATATAATAGCGGCATACAATTTTTTGTTTTGTAAATTTGTTAAAGTGAGGAGTAAACAGCATGAGAATTTCACAGCGTGTACAGAACTTAAAATTATCACCTATCAGAAAACTGGCGCCTTATGCCGACGCCGCCAAAAAGGCTGGTAAAAAGGTTTACCACCTTAACATCGGCCAGCCGGATATTGAAACACCGGCACAGTTTATGGACGCCATTAAAAATTTTGACGAAAAAGTTATCGCCTACGGCGCAAGTAAAGGCGAGCCGTTTTTGGTTGAAGCCATACAGAAATATTACGCCGAAAAAGGCATGAACTACGAAGCAGGCGACATTTATATTACCAACGGCGGCAGCGAAGCACTGATTTTTGCCGTTATGGCGCTGTGCGACCCAGGCGACGAAATTATAGTATTTGAACCTTACTACGCCAACTACACCACCTTTGCCACCGAGTTCGGCGCTAAAATTAACGCCGTAACCACCAGCGTAGCAAACGGCTACCACCTGCCGGACGCAGCAGAAATTGAAAAACACATTACGCCCAAAACCAAGGCAATTCTTTTAACTAACCCCGGCAACCCTACCGGCGTTGTTTACACTGCCGAAGAAATGCAGACCATTGCCAGCCTTGCCATTAAGCATGACCTTGCCGTAATTGCTGACGAGGTTTACCGCGAATTTGTTTACGGCGGTGAATATAAAAGTTTCGGCACCATGCCTGAGCTGGATAACAATTTAATTATCATCGACAGCGTTTCCAAGCGTTACAGCGCCTGCGGCGCGCGCATTGGCTGCATCATCAGCAAAAACAAAGAGTTCTGCCAGCAGATTAACAAATGCTGCCAGGGCAGGCTGTGCAGCCCGATTTTGGAACAGGTTGGCGCAGCGGCGCTTTATACCACGCCGGTAAGCTATTTGGAAGAAGTTAACAAGGAATACCAGAAACGCCGCGACACCATTGCCGAAGGCTTAAAAGCACTGCCCGGCGTTGCCGCCAGCGACCCGAAAGGTGCCTTTTATGTTATGGTTAAGTTCCCGGTTGACGACGCCGAAAAATTTGCGATTTGGCTGCTGGAAAACTTTGACATCGACGGCGAAACCGTAATGTTTGCCCCCGGCAACGGCTTTTACAGCACTCCTGGCTTTGGCGTTAACGAAGCACGCCTTGCCTATGTACTTAACTGCGAAGATTTAAAACGCGCCATTTACATTTTGGGTGAAGCGTTAAAAGTTTACCCCGGCAGAACCTGCTAAGGATTACTAACTGAAACTGTATAAGCAAAAGCGGCAGTATTACTTGTTTATTACCGCCGCTTTTTAATGCTGTATTTGACTTTCTCTTTCAATTTGCTATAATAATTATAGAAACGCAAAAGGCTGCCGATAGACGGTCAGCCCAAACAAAATGATATTGTTATTTAAGTAACAACCGTCAAAGTTTTGTCAGGACTCATGGCGGTTGTTACTGTTTTTTAGATATGTCTTTGCCAAGGGAATAACCAAGGCTAAAGACTGCAATCGTGTAACTTGCTATTGCAAGAAACGATAATATATCCATTGTTATCCCCTCCTCCATAGTATTTCCGCAAGCGGATTTCTATGTAAACGGAGGGTAACAGTCCCTCCGGGGAGGGCTAACCGCCTACCGTTATGGCAGCACATTTGCTTAGATAGTTTAACAGATAAATATAAACCTGTAAAGATACTAAAAGCGCACCCGTTATGTAGCGGATGCGCTTTTGTTTTATGCCTTCGCTTATGCTTTCTTACTTTTGCCACCGTTAATAATCATCGAAACAGAAGGCTGCGTAATGTTAAACAAATTTGCCAAAAACACCTGCGAAAGGTGTTCTTCGTTATACAGCCTGCAAATTTCCGCGTTGCGCTCGGTACGTTCTGCAACCGGCTTTAAGGCTATTTCGTATTTATCCACGCTTATCCCGCTGTCGCGGATTACTACTACGCGCCTGCTTCCGTTTTTGTTTTTTATTTTTACTTCCCAGCTGCGCATCCCCGTTTTGCTGCGCG
>DXVZ01000129.1 GCA_019417125.1 Phascolarctobacterium sp. | reverse complement strand
CCTTTTGAAATATTGCAGCATACAAAAAATCAGCGTACATTTTTGTAGTTTTCTACATACCGAAAAGCCTTATTTATTTATAAAATAAAACTAATATCAGATATACATTTCTATGCGCGCAAAAATTATCTGAATTACCGCAATAATTATAATTGCAAAAAAATTCAAAGGAGGTCTGAACCGTGTTTAGAAAAATCACAGATATCGTTGTACGTTTTTTAAAAGAATATCTTCCCAGTTCTTACTGGCTGGCACTTATTCTTACTTTGATAGTTTTTCTATATGCAGCCATTTTTACAGACACCCCTCTGGAAAAGATGTTCAGCATTACCGGCAAGGGTATGTTCCGCCTGTTGGCTTTTACAATGCAGATGGTTTTAATTTTAATTACCGGCTATGCGCTTGCTAAAGCGCCGATAGTTATCCGTTTTTTAAAACGTCTGGCACGCATACCTAAAAATGCAACTCAAGCTATTATCTTTACAGCATTTATCGCTGCAGTATGCACGTACATCCACTGGGGTTTTGGCCTTGTTGCCGGCGCGCTTGTTGCAAAAGAAGTTGCTATTGTTAACTACGGTAAAAAAATTCATTATGCCCTGCTGATTGCAGCGGCTTACAGCGGCAACCTGCTGCGCGGCCCGTCGTCATCAGTATTTTTAGGCCCGACTGACCCTAATCATATTGCCGTTGATTTAGTAGGCGTTATTCCGCTGGCAGATACGCTTTATAACCCTTATAACGTCATTATGACTTTAATTCTTCTTTTTACTATTCCTTACATGTTCAAGTTTATGATGCCTGATGAAAAAGACGTTGTAGAAATCAGCCCGGAAGTTGTAAAGCATGAAATGGAACTTAGAGAAAAAGAAGAAGCTGCCAAAACTAATAAAAAATCTCTTAAAGAACTTTCTTTTGCCGAACGCATGGAAGAAAACTGGTCATTGCAATTTATAGTTGCAACCATTCTTTTAATCTATATCGTACTTGATACTATGCGTACAATGTCGCTTAACTTAAGCATCAATATGATGATACTGCTCTTTTTGGTTGCAGGCCTTTACGCCTATAAAACACCTGGCGCTTATGCCAAAGCTGTAAAAGATGCATGCAGCACCTGCGACGGCATGATTTTACAATTTCCGTTTTACGCGGCTATCATGAATATGCTGAGTGAAACCGGCCTTTCAACTCAACTTGCTAGTTGGTTTGTAAATATTTCTACTGCAAATACTTTGCCGCTTAACGCGTTCTATGCCGCCGGGTTAATTAACCTGTTCATTCCTTCGGGCGGCGGCTTATGGGCAATCCAAGGGCCGATTATGCTGGAAGCAGCCAAGAACCTCGCAGCAGACCCGGCAGCGGTTATGATTGGCATGGGCTGGGGCGATTCGTGGACAAGCCAGCTGCAGCCGTTCTGGGCTTTGCCTCTGCTTGCTATTGCCGGCCTTGATGTTAACGACATTATGGGTTACTGCTTCTTCGTACTCGTATGGTCCGGTATAGTTATTTCGGCAACACTTCTTTTATTGTAGAAAATTTCTCAAATAGCAATAAGTTGATTGGAGGATAACAAGATGCAGAATATAGCAATTCTTTCAGCAGTAAGGACACCTATCGGCAGTATCGGAGGAACATTAAAAAATGTACAGCCGGAAAAACTTCTTGAAACAGTTTTTACCGGAGCTATCGAAAAAGCGGGCATTAACGCTGCCGATATAAGCGAAGTTATTGCCGGGCAAACCAAACAATCTACGGACGCCCCCAATATTGCACGTGTAGCGTCATTAATGGCAAAAATTCCTGAAGAAATCCCCGCTTATACGGTGCACCGCCAATGCGCTTCCGGGCTTCAGGCTATTTGGAACGGCATGCAGTCCATTGCCTGCGGTGACGCAGATATTGTCCTTGCTGGCGGTGTAGAAAGTATGAGCACAGCACCTTTTTATATCCGCGGCGCACGTTTCGGGGTGGGCAGCGGCAACGGGCTTTTACTTGACCCGAATATTGAAAGCCAGCCACGTTCGCAGCCAAGTGATATTTACGGCACATTCAATATGATTCAAACAGCTGATAATGTCGCCGTTAAATATGATGTATCGCGTCAAGACCAAGATAATTTTGCGCTTACCAGCCAGCAAAATGCTATTGCCGCAATTGACAGCGGACGTTTTAAAGACGAAATCATTCCCGTAACCATTCCGCAAAGAAAAGGCGATCCAATAATATTTGATACTGACGAATATCCAAAACGTACCACAAATGCCGAAAAACTTGCAAAACTGCGCAGCATTTTTAAAGACGGTACGGTAACGGCAGGAAACGCTTCCGGCCGTAATGATGGCGCAGCCGCAGTTGTAATTGCTTCTAAAGAAAAAGTTGCCGAATTGGGTATTAAACCCATGGCAATAATAAAAGCCTGCACAGCAGTTGGCGTTGACCCTAAATATATGGGTATCGGCCCTGTACCGGCAGTAAAAAAACTTCTCAAAAAAGTAAACTGGGAAATAGAAGATATAGACTTGTTTGAAATTAACGAAGCATTTGCCGCACAAACAGTTGCCTGTGCAAAAGAACTTAATCTTCCGCTTAACCGGTTAAATGTCAATGGCGGAGCTATCGCGCTTGGGCACCCATTAGGATGTTCCGGCACCCGTATTATCGTTACATTAGTGCATGAAATGGTTAAACGCGGCAGCAAACGCGGTATTGCAGCAATTTGTGTTGCAGGCGGGCTTGGCATGGCTGCAGCAGTCGAAATTGAATGAAGGGAAGGAAAAAGCAATGGCTGTTAACAAAGTAACTACTATTGAAGAAGCAATCTCCCATGTTAAAGACGGCGACCGTATTATGGTCGGTGGTTTTGGCCTGCGCGGCTGCCCTGACGCTCTGATTGACGCATTAGTAGCAGCTAAACGCAAAGACCTTACTATTATCAGCAACGATCTTGGTTCACCTAATATCGGCCTCGGTCGTTTACTAACTGAAAACTGCGTAAAGGAACTTATCGGCACTTTTTACAACTGGAATTATGATGTTGCAGCCGCCAAAAACTCAGGCCGTATAAAAGTAACTTTAGTGCCGCAGGGCAGTTTTGCTGAATCAATACGTGCAGCGGGATGCGGTATTCCTGCATATTATACATTAACTTCAGCCGGGACAGAACTCGGTATCGGCAAAGAAACCCACAAATTTACCGTTGATGGCGTTGAACGCGAATACGTTATGGAACACGCTATTTTTGCTGACGTGGCGCTTATTAAAGCCGACACAGCCGATACTTTAGGAAATCTTATTTACTGCAAATCCGCGCGCAATTTTAACCCGGCTATGGCGATGGCTGCAAAATATACTATTGCCCTGGTTGATAAGATTGTTGAAGCCGGAGAACTTGACCCCGAAAACATTGTTACCCAACATTTGTTTGTCAACGCAGTAGTCCGCGGAGGTGAAAAATAAAATGCTTAATTTAACCAAAGACGAAATTCATGCACGCATTGCTAAAAATATCGCCGCTTTATTTAACGTCACTGAAAAGCCTTTAATTATTAATCTTGGCGTTGGTATGCCTACATTAGTCACCAATTACATTAATAATGACAGAATATTTGTACAAGCGGAAAATGGAATGCTTGGTGTTGGCGCCATTGCCGAAGGTGATGACATCCACCCGCAGCGCATTAACGCCAGCCGCCAGCCTGTTAAAGAAACTCCTGGTTGTTCTTTCTTTGACAGCGCATCGTCATTCGGTATGATTAGAGGCGGGCATATAGACGCAACCGTCTTGGGTGCATTTGAAGTTGACCAAAACGCTAATGTCGCCAACTGGATCGTGCCAAATGGTAAAATGTTGGGCGTTGGCGGCGCTATGGATCTCGTTTCGGGTGCAAAGCAAGTAATTATCGCTATGACACATACGAGTAAAGGAAAGCCAAAATTAATAAAAAAATGCACGCTTCCTATTACTGGTATCGGAGAAGTCGATATAGCCGTAACAGAATTGGGCATGTTCCGTTTTAAAGACGGTAAAGTAATTCTTGAAAAAATTGCCCCGGAAATCAACCTTGAATATATCCGCAGCGTAACTGAACTTGATTATGAAGTAAGCCCTGCCTTAACCAATCTTGAAGCTTAACCTTCATTAGCAAAAAAACAAGGCATAACTGTAAGTTATGCCTTGTTTTTCTTTTTATAAATATTAGTATAACAACAAAAAGCTCCGCTGACAGAAAATTTACTGCCATTCAACTTCCTCACCACGCCCTGCTGCCCATTTGCGGGTGTTTGCCGGGGGCAAGGTGCAGGCGTTTGGCAAGTTCTACCGCTTCGTCAAGCGGCAGGTCGCCGGCGCGCTCGCCGTGCCTTTCAAACACGCAGTGCGGGTTATCGCTGCCCACTTCGCCGCCAGGCAGGTAAATGTATTCTTCATTGTCGTTGTCGGCAAGGATGACGCCGGCAAGCAGTTGTTCCGCTAAAATTTTACTCATTATTTCTCCTTAAAACATACGGCGCTTCCAAAACAGATAGCCGATAAATCCTGCCAAAAGCAGCGAACCGCCGCCAATAACTAAAAATCCGTAAGGGCTGTCCGTCAGCGGTACAGGTACGTTCATACCCCACAAGCCGCCGATGGTGGTGGGTATGGCAAGGATAATCGTTACAGAAGCTAAAAATTTCATAACAAGGTTGAGGTTGTTGCTGATGATGGAGGCAAATACTTCCATCATGCTGTTTAAAATGTGGCTGTACATTTCAACCATTTCGATTGCCTGTTTGTATTCGATAATTACGTCTTCCAAAAGGTCTTCGTCTTCTTCGTACAGCTTAATAAGGTGTGCGCTTTGGTTGGTAGAGCGCAGGCGCAGCAGTTTTTCGGTTACAATGTAGTTGCTGCGCAGGGAGGTTGTAAAGTACGTTAACGATTTCTGCAAGTCAAGCATGTTAAAAAGCTCGCTGTTTTCCATCGACTTGCGCAAGTGCTGCTCCAATTCATCCGTGCGTTTGATGATGATGCGGATGTACTTCAGGTACAGCGTCGCCGATTTATAGAGTATCTGAAACAAAAAGCGCGTCTTTTTAAAAGTGCTGAATAGTTTGTAATTATATGCCGAAAAATCGGCGATAACGGCGTTAGGTTCCAGGCAGACGGTAACAATGTAGTCCGCCGATACGATAATGCCCAGCGGCAGCGTGTCGTAATCTTTGTTGCTGCGCAGTACCGGTATATCAATAAGGGTCAGTATCTGGTCGTCTTCGGTTTCGATACGCGATTTTTCTTCATCGTCAAGCGCGGCGCTTAAAAAGTCCATCTGGATGCCGGTAGCGTCCGCTACTTCGTGCAGTTCTTCGGGCGAGGGACTGACGATATCAATCCAGCAGCCTTTTTCCAGGCTGTCCAGTTCAAGTTCGTCGATGCCGTTGTTGGTGCTTTTCATAATTCTGTACATTGGCGGTCCCTCCTTTCGTTTGCACTGTGAATTAAAGCCGCAGCGCAGCGCTGTAAATTTAATTCACTTTGCAATCTTTTAATTATTCGGCACAAAAGTGCAAAATCCTTGTTAAAGGCGCAGTTCAGTTAATTTTTTTACACATTTTTAAACTGCCGTGCAGATGTTTTACTTTCATTTAATGAAATTTGTTGGTATAATATAACTAATTTTAAAAGCAGGAGGGTAGTGTTGTAGGCTTAGTGCGGATTTTTATGTAGAAAGGTAGTGCAGCAGGTGAATATTCAGTTAATTATTGTCGTTGTGTATATTGCGATGCTGTTCGCAATAAGTTTTTATGTTAAAAGCAGGGCGGATAAAGGCTCTGCCGAGTATTTGTTTGCCGGGCGCAAGCTGGGCCCGGTTCTGATTGCGGTTAATATTACTGGCCTTGCCGTCGGTGCAGCTTCAACAGTTGGCGTTGCGGAAAACGCTTACAAAGTCGGCATGGCAGCAGGCTGGTACAACGCAGCGTGGAGCGCCGGCGCAATTATTATGGGCCTTGTCGCTGCTGGCAAGCTGCGTGCGATGAAGGTTTCAACCATTCCGGAATTTTTTGAAAAATACTACGATACCAAAGGCCGTGTTATCAGCGCGGTAGGTTTGGTCATCATCATGTCCGTTATTACGGCGCTGCAATATCTGGCTGGCGGCGCTATTTTGGCTTCCCTTTTGCCGGATTATTTCAGCTTCCGCGGCGGCATGATTGTCAGCGCGGTAGTATTTATCGGCATTACGCTGATTGGCGGCTTGTGGTCCAGCGGGCTTTCCAACATCGTCAGCGTGGTTTTAATTTACGCCGGCATTTTGTATTCCTGCGTGGCGGCGGTAGACCACACCGGAGGCTTGGACGCTATTGCCTCGCAGCTTCCGGCGGGTTTGGACTGGTTTGACCCGTTTGCCGGTATTCCGCTGGCGGTTATCATCGGCTGGTTTATTGTTATGATTACGCAGGCGATTACGGCGCAGGGCCCGGTGCAGATTGCCTGCGGCGCGCGTGACGCCAAAACGGCACGCAACGGCTTTATTTTGGGCGGCCTGTTAATTTTCCCGGTTGGCTTTTTGTGCGCGCTTTTGGGCATTATCGGCAAAGTGCAGTTCCCGGATATCAGTGCAACACTGGCGCTGCCGAAAGTTGTTATGGCGCTGGACCCGATTGCTTCCGGCACAACGCTGGCAGCCCTGTGGGCGGCGGACGTATCCACTGCCTGCACAATTCTTTTGGGTGCGGGTACGCTGTTCAGCCAAGATATTTACAAACGCTTTATCAATCCGTCCGTTTCGGACGACCGTTTTGTTAAAATTAACCGCCTGACGATTTTTGTTGTAGGCATCATCACCCTGTGGTTTGCATTTAACGCGGCAGGCATTTTAAAAACCATGGTGGCAGGGCTTTCGATGACGACAGCGCTGACCTGCGTATTTTTATTTACGGTGTTCGCGCCGGGTTTGTGCCGCCGCAGCAGCGCGTTTTGGACTACCCTTGCCGGGCTTTTGGGCCTTGTAGTATGGGAGTTTGCACCGGCGCTGCACGTTTTGCAGCACGTAATTTATTTTGAATGGCTTTTGTGCATTGCCGTATTCCTTATTGTAGCTGTGTTTGATAAAACGCCTATTAAAAAACCGGAAATGGTGGAGGAAGATTGATTATGCCAGAGCAGAAACTGACGAGTATCGAAATTGGGCGCGCGGCACTGCGCATTGCCGTTACCGAAAACCGTGCGGAGGAGCAGCGCATTAAAGAAGCGCTGGCAGCTAAAGGCATCCGCAGTACGGCGGTAGATTTTGGCGGCGAGTTTATGCCAAGCGTAGTAAAAATTGTGGAGCGTGCGGTGGTTGCGGCGCAGCGCCAGGGCATCGTTACAGAAACCCACGTCGGCGCTGGCGCTGTAGCAGGCGCTGCCCACGCGGCATTGGAGCAGCTGGTAACCAAGGCAGCTGGCTTTAACGTGGGCGGCAAAATCGGCATTGCCCGCAGCGGCGAGCATTTGTGCGTTGCCATTTACATGGCAGTGGGCGTGCTGAACCTGGATGAACTGTGCGTCGCTTTGGGGCACCGCTCGCTGGCGAGTGAAGAATAAGGAGCATTATGAACATTATTGATATTATCGGGCCGGTAATGATAGGCCCTTCAAGTTCGCATACGGCGGGCGCAGTACGTTTGGGGCTGCTTGCCGCCAGCATTTTGGGCGCGCCGCCCGTTAAGGCGGAAATTGATTTGCACGGCAGCTTTGCGCAGACTTACCGCGGGCACGGCACAGACGTGGCGCTGCTTGCGGGGCTGATGGGCTGGCTGACGGACGACGCGCGCATACCGCAGGCGCGTAAATACGCAGATGAAGCCGGGCTTGTTTACCGCTTCGACAAAGTTAATTTAGGCGATTTAACGCATCCCAACACCGTGCGCTTTACGCTGGAAGACAAAGATGGCGCACGCTGCGAGGTTATCGGCTCGTCCATCGGCGGCGGGCAGGTAAAGGTGTCCGCTATCGACGGCAACGAGGTAGAGCTGGACGGCAAACTGCCGGCACTGCTCGTAACGCATACCGACAAACCCGGCGTTATCGCGCTTGTCAGCAGCACGCTGGCAAGTGCGTCCGTCAACATCGCCACCATGCGCGTATTTCGCAAAAATAAAGGCGGGCTTGCCACCATGGTGCTGGAATGCGACCAGAAAGTGCAGCCCGCGATTGTACAGCTTTTAGCTTCGCTGCCGCCGATTGACAGCGTGCGCTTTGTAGACAGCGTACTTTGAGGTGAACTATGGCTAACGATAAAATTTCATTAAACGCATTGATAGATGAAGCAGAAACAGCAAAGCTAAGCCTGAGCGCTTATTTGCTGCCGCTGAGCGCCGCAGACCTTGAAATTACGGAAGCGGAGCTGCTTGATAAAATGAGCGCTATGCTGAAAGTAATGCAGGAAGCTGCGGAATACGGTTTAACCGGCGTGCGCTCGCACAGCGGGCTTACCGGCGGCAGCGCGCTGAAACTTGCGCAGGCAGCAGAAAACCCGGCGTTTAACAAGCTGCTGGGCAGCCTTGCTACCGACGCCGTAACCTATGCCCTGGCAGTAAGCGAATGCAACGCCGCTATGGGGCGCATTGTTGCCGCACCGACAGCTGGCGCTGCGGGCGTACTGCCGGGTGTGCTTTTGGCGCTGAAAAAACACTGTGCTTTAAGCGATGAAGCTTTAGCAAAGGCGTTAGTGGTTGCCGGCAACATCGGGCTTGTAATTGCCAGCCGTGCTTCGCTGGCGGGTGCCGTGGGCGGCTGCCAGGCAGAATGCGGCAGTGCGGCAGCAATGGCGGCAGGCGCTGCCGTGGACGTTTTGGGCGGCTCTCCTGCGCAGGCAGGTGCTGCCGTAAGCATAGTGTTTAAAAACATGCTGGGGCTGGTTTGCGACCCTGTGGCGGGGCTTGTGGAAGTTCCCTGCATTAAACGCAACGGCGGCGCGGCGGTGCAGGCACTTTTAGCGGCAGAAATGGCGCTGGCAGGCATCGGCAGCTTTATCCCGGCGGACGAAGCCATCGACGCCATGAAAAGCGTCGGCGATGCACTCCCCTGCGCCCTGCGCGAAACCGCAGGCGGCGGGCTGGCGCAAACACCATCGGCACTGGCGTGGGCGCGGCAGTATTTTGCGCATCAATAATAATAAAAGCGTTTTGTTAAATATTTTGCAGTTTTATATTAATATTTTGCCAAAAAGATATTGACAGAAACTGTCTGCTATGATAGAATAACATTCGTCGCCAAGCGTATCTTGGTAACATGGTGGCTGTGGTGAAGCGGTTAACACGGCGGATTGTGGCTCCGTTACGCGAGGGTTCGAATCCCTCCAGTCACCCCATATTTTGGGGCGTAGCCAAGTCGGTAAGGCACGGGACTTTGACTCCCGCATGCGTTGGTTCGAGTCCAGCCGCCCCAGCCAAACAAAGTGATCCACTAGCTCAGTCGGTAGAGCACCTGACTTTTAATCAGGGTGTCCCGAG
>DXVZ01000128.1 GCA_019417125.1 Phascolarctobacterium sp. | reverse complement strand
ATTTTATATTTAGGAAAATATTTATAATTACTCAATGCATGTAATTTCATTATGTACTTTAAAATTTTTAAATTTATTTTTGTCAAATATTTTTTATAATCAATACTATCTAACGGAAATATATCCATAGAAACTCCATAATTACAAATATCTTTTAAAAAATCTCTTTCAAGAAATGTTTTGTTATATACTATTTTAGAGTAAGACAAATAATAATCATTTTGCTTAAAAGGTGTAAAAAGTACAAATTCGCTATCTTTATATAATTTTAAAAACCTTTCATAATCTTCTCGTAACATTACAATATCAATATCATCGTCCCAAGGTATAAATCCCTTATGACGTATTGCACCAAGCAAGCTCCCACCAGTTAAGGAGTATTCAATATTATTTTCTCTACAAAATTTATCAATATGTTCTAATATTTTTAATTCACATTCTTGAATTTCTTTTAAAGTTAATTCTCTTTTCAAATTAAATAAAATCCTCACTTTCTCAATTTCCATTTATAAATATATAACCTCAAACTTTCAGGTATTATCGCAACTATACTTCTCAAAACCGTATAAACCAAGTAACCCTTCAAATTTATTATTCCAATTTTATACAATGCTCTCTCAAACCTTATTATGCATTTAACATAGTTTAAGCCACCACGCCGTGCTATCATATCCTGCCCAGCCCGTACTTTTACCAGCACTCGGTCTACATTTTTTGCTTTGTAACCTGCTTTAAGCATTCTTGCCCATAGCCAGTAATCTTCAAAATACGGCATATCCATATAACCGCCTACGCTTTGTACTGCCTGCTTTTTAAACATTACCGTCATATGGTTAAATGGGTTGCGCTTTTTGGCAAAGTTTAATATTTCATCATAATTTTGCGGTACGTTTCTGTAGCCGGTTATTTCTTTTGTGTTATCTGCAAATTCTGCTATCTGCCCGCCGCCAAGCGTAAGTTCTTTGTCCTGTTCAAATTCTTTTATTTGCAGTTCAAAACGGTTCAGCTCTGCTATATCATCGGTATCCATACGGGCTATAAGCTCATTACTGCATTTTTGCATACCAAAGTTTAGTGCTTTGCCTAAACCCTGGTTTTGCTGTAAGGCGTAGGTTTTAAATATATCGGGGTATTTTTGCAAGTATTCCGTTATTACTGTTTGCAGTTCGTTTGTCAGTTTTCCGTCCTGTACCAGCACTATTTCATTTGGTTTTACTGTTTGGTTTATTATGCTTGCTAATGCCAGTTTTAGGTATTCTGCTTTTTCTTTGTAGTAGACTGACATCAGTACGGTAAATTTCACGTTTTACTTTACCCCTTCGGTGCTTTCTTTAGTTATCAGCACTTTTAATGTTTGCAGCATTAGTGTTAGGTCATACATTACGCTTACGTTTTGGATGTAGATTAAGTCATACACCAGCTTGTCGTAAGCGGTTGTGTTGTATTTGCCTGCTATTTGCGCAAGCCCTGTTATGCCCGGCTTTACGTTGTGCCGGTAGGCGTATTCCGGCTTTTCTTTGATGAATTGTTCTACAAAGTACGGACGTTCCGGCCTTGGCCCTACGATGCTCATTTCGCCTTTGAGTACGTTTATTAGCTGCGGCAGTTCGTCAAGCCTTGTTGCCCGCATAAAGTGCCCAAATTTTGTGATGCGCGGGTCGTTTTCTCCTGCTAAGACTGGCCCTGTTTTGGCTTCGGCGTCCTGCCTCATGCTTCTGAATTTGTGTACTTTAAATTCTTTGCCAAAGCGCCCTACTCTTACCTGGCTGTATATTGCCGGACCTGGGCTATCCAGTTTTACTATTATTGCCGTTATCAGCATTACCGGTGACAGTAATATTAACGCTGTTGCTGCCACCACAATATCCAGCGTGCGTTTTAAAATGCGCTGTTCTAATGTTAACAGCATGCGTGATACTCTCTGCGTCGGCAGGTCGTCTATCTGCCACAGGTACATTTTGCTGCAGCTTATTTCGTACAGCGTCGGTACGAGTATTACCATTTTCTTTTTTTCGTTGGCAAGGCGTAAGATGTGTTCTTTTATTTCTAAAGGCAGGCTTTCGCCGATGAGGACGATGTCGCTTGCTTCTATTTGCTCTATGGTTTTTATTTCGGTTGTAATTGTTTGGTTAAAACCTGTATTCTGCTCACCGTTATTGTTATTATCTGTTGATATGAATTTAAGGCCGCTTTTTTCTAAGCCGTAGGTTTTGCGAATTTTGGTTGTCAGTTTTGCCTGTTCTTCTTCACTTGCCGCTATAAATACTTTCGGTATGGGCAGGTGTTTTAGTTCTATTTTGTGCATTACATACTGCCACAGCATGAGGAGTATGAAGCCAAATACTGCGGAGTAGATTATTACCATGCGTGAGTATTCAAAGTCGCGCAGGAAGAAGGTTACTGCCATGGCGGCGATGAAGATGTTGCCTACGGCGACGATGAGGTTCAGGAAAATTTCGCTTAACCTTTTACGGATAAGGCTGAAAAGCCCGTAGATGTTGAAGAAGAAGATTAAGAATACGGATAGCAGTATGGTTAAGCGGATATGGAAGTCTATTTGTATGCTGCGCATGGATGTATTTTGGATGAGAATAGCTAAGAAGGTTGCTATTTGGATGCAGCAGAGGTCGCCAAAGATTAAGAGGAGTTTACGGAATATTTGCGCCAAGGGTACACGTTCTTTCTGTTAATTTTAAGTAAGGCTTAATTTAATAATATAATTTTACCATACCTTTACCCCCCCGCAAGACATTTTGGTTAGAGTGAGTCAAACTTTTTCTGGTCTTGTGGAAACTTTGTACCTGCCGGTAGGTTAGCGCGGCGGCGCAGGCCGCGGTAACCCGCACGCCCGGTGGTGCGTGTATAGCTACTTTTTTGCTTTTTGCTAAACAGCAAACAGCCCGGCAGATGCTGCTAATATGAAGCGCAGGCCAAAATCGCGACGGCTAAATCATTGTTGTAGCCCCCATGCGCAAACCGTTGCGGAGCCGTGTTTGCGCACGCAAATAGGAGCGACGTTTTGGCAAGCTGAATAATAGCAGCATCTGCCGGGCTGTATTACTAATTGGCGCTCAGCTAAAAAAATAACGCCACCACAAACGTGATGACGTTATTTAAACTAATTATTTTATTTTGCTTCTTTAACAAATCTTGGGGTCTGAGATAAAACTCAGATTCCAGGATTTTTTCTT
>DXVZ01000127.1 GCA_019417125.1 Phascolarctobacterium sp. | reverse complement strand
CAATACTGCCGTTAAATCTCCACCTTTGACGGCAAACGCACCAAGGTGGAGATTGCTTGAGTTTGTTAGCCGCTGGTCTACCTAATATTCAGGGCGATTATTGGAATCAAAGTGTACGAGGAGGTTCTTATTCGGGAGCTTTTATTACCGGTAAAATAAAGGGTACTGCATATAATGGGGACCAACATGAAGGATGGTATGCTGGTTTGTCAATAGATGCATCAGCTTATAATTTCTTGTATGGTAATTCTACTACGGTTCAACCACCAGCTATACAACTAATCTATCAAATCAAATTTTAACTGTCCATCAAAGGTGGGGATTATATTTCTATACTTTCGCCGGCTATACCTAACATAGTTGGTCGATATGAGCAAAACAATATGGTTACAAACTTTGTAGCAGGAAAAGGCGTTTATCAGGGTATAACTTATGGTAGCGGTGGAAATTTACAAACCGGTACCTCCGGTGTTCATTTTATTTATAGGTTTGATGCATCTAAAAGCAATTCTATTTATAAAGAGAATTGTAATACCGTACAACCACCAACGTTACAGCAAACATTTCAGTTTAAATTTTAAAATTTTAATTGAATTATACTGCAAATGGCAGGAGGTTGTACCGTATCACTTGCGCCGTAAATAGCGGAAGAACGGCTTGCGTCCATGGATATTGACGACCTATTTTCCCAACCGTCAGTAGCGCAATAGCCACCACTAACTCCGTAAAATGCGCCATTAGCCTGCCCAGGATTATCGGTTGACGTTACCCTGCCAGTAATATTTGGTAATCCTGGTTGCTTTACGTTAGTGTTATCTCCACCTTTAATTAAAAACAGAAAGGAAGATAAAAATGGAAACTAAAAAAGTATATCAATTTGACGACAAAAAAATTTATAAAGGGACTTTGATTTTAGATGTCAGCGATAAATCAGCATCCGGCGCATGGAATATCCCAAGTGATTGCGTAGAAGTAGCTCCGCCTGCACCGCAAGAAAACATTGCTTATAAATGGCAAGGCGGGACGTGGGTAGCGGTAGAAGATTACCGCAAAAAAGAATATTGGCTGCCGGGTGATACATACGGTACTCCTGGACGCGAGGTAAAAGAAATCGGCCCGTTACCGGAAGGTGCAACACTTACTCCGCCGGAGCAAACGATGGAGGATGTTAAGAGTGCAAAAATAGCTGAACTGAAAGCTGAACGTGACCGCCGCGAACAGTTGCCAATAGAATATAACGGTGCAAGTTATGATTATGATTTAAAATCAGCCTTTAAACTGGATAAAGCACGCACGCGCATTACCGTAAGAGAGCTGGATAATCAACCGTGGATAGACGCGGACAGTGAGATACAGGCGCTGACCATTGCCGATATTGACCAAATTGACACTTTAGCAGCAGACCGCAGCAATAACCTGCACATGCAGTATGCTGCATTAAAGGTTTATATTGAAGGATTAACTGATAAAGAAGCCGTTGAAGCAGTTACCTTTGATACTGAAATTGATATAGCTGCACAAATAAATCAGCTTTAAAAATTGTTAAAAACGGAGAGCAACGCATTTTTGCGCTGGTTTTTATGTTATGGCTGTAAAATCGCATAAACAGGGCGTTTGCAAAATCATACGCATAAATGCTCTGTAAACGGTTTTTGCAAATTTTTGGTAGCAGAATTACCAGGAAATGTTTAAAAAGCGCATAAACACTGCACTTACAGCATTTTGCTATATGAAAACTAAAGGGTGACAAAAGGGTTACGCGATGTAACCGGTTATTATGCAGGTTAACAGGATTTAAAAATATGTTATTTGCTACAAATTAGTTACACGCTGTTATAATAAGTCTACTGCCTTTTTTAGTTGTCGGATGTCCTTGTGCGTGTAAATGCCGGTAGTAACATCTTTATCGGCGTGGCCTAAAATGCGTTTTACAGCGACTTGGTTTGCACCTTTGTTATTAAAATTAGTAGCTGTTGTATGACGGCATTCGTGTGGCGTATGTTTGCAGTTCGCGGCAATCATTACCTTGCGAAAACGTCTTGCAAAGCGGTTGTAACTTACGCTCTTCCCGTCATCATCGGTGATAAGCATGGCGCCGGGCTTTGCCATCCACGCCTCAAAATAAGGTAATGTTTTTAAGCTGATAGGAATAATCCTGTTTTCGCCTGCTGCTGTTTTGCTTTTGCCGACGGTAAACAATCTGGATTTTAGCTTAACGTCAGATTTTTTGATACGCAAAAATTCAGATGGCCTTGTACCGGCATAGCACATCATCAGAACAGCGGTTGCCCAAGGTGCAAGTGGGTCTGATGTATTGGCTAAAGCTCTGACACGGTTTAACTGGCGTGTATTAAATGGCGTTTTAATAACTTTCGGCTTGTACTTGTCAACATCTACAAAGTGCGATATATCGGCAGTTTGAGAGATAAGTTGGTATTTAACCGCATACGCATAAAGGTTATGGAATAGCTGGCGTACCTTCTTCTGTTCAGGCTGGCCTACGCCACGTTCTGACAAAGCATTTATTACGCCTTGCAGGTCTGCAACTTTAAGGCTTAAAAATTTACGGTTGTGTAGAACAGTACAATTATTAAATGCTGTGCGGTAGCTTCGCGCAGTAACGGGCTGTATCTTTTTGCAGCGTTCGGTCATTTCCTGCTGGTAGATTTCAGCAAAGGTGATAAGGCTGGGCGCATATACAGACGGGTCTTTATTGTATTCGACTAAAAATGTCAGAGCTTTTTCGTAGTTTTCAAAATAACCGAGGTATCTATAATGACCATCAATCTTTTTACGCACGGCCCACGGCTTCCTCCTACGGCCAGGTAACTTAATAATGCTTCCAAAATTATTAGGCAGTTTCATACGTTTTTTCATTTTTTCACGCTCCTATGCTAATAGTATAGGAGCTTTTCTGTTAAAGGAGGTGGTTAAATTGATTGATTTTATCCTTGGTTATATTGCAGGTATGGTAATAACCGTGCTGGCAATTATGTTTTTTATGGGTGCAAACGCAGATAAGGGGAGATAGTAATTGGAATTTATAACAGAGCACTGGGCGGAACTATTAAGCCTTGCTGTACAACTTGGCATTTTTAAGGTAGCGTGGGGATTGTATAAAAAATATGATGCCCGCGCGGAAGCTCGTGATGACGCTATCCGCAGCCTGCTGCGTACGGAAATTATCCATATCTGCCACAGGGCAGATGAAAAAGGATACATTGAAGTATATAACCTTGAAAATCTTAACGATATGTACAAAGCATATCATGTACTGGGTGGTAACGGCGCAATAAAGATAATGTATGAACAGGCGCAGCAGCATCCGGTGGCAACAGGCAAAGGAGAAGTGCAAAATGCTTGAAAAGTTAAAAGGCCTGCTTATAAAAACTACTGCCAACATACCCACGGATGCGCCGCTGTGGGTATTAGTTATTTTTGCCGCATTGCTGGTGCTGGAAATACTGCTTATTAACGCCGGTTGGCTTTACAACTGGTATGATACAGGACGCGCCGACGTGCCGGTGATGATTAACTTTTTGACGGTACTTGTAGGAGCACAGTTTATTGCTGCCGTGACATTTGTAGCGAAAGCCTTTGCTGACAAGGATGGCGACGGCGTACCGGATGTTATTGATGATACAGGAGATGGCACAAAATGAATTTTAAACGTGTAAAACCTAAAGACTACAACCTGCAATTTACTGATTTAACGCTGCGTGATGATACCAGTCGAATTGTAATACACCACACCGGCAATCCGGTTGATGATGATTTATCGGCGAAACAGCTGCATAGAAGCCATCAGAATTTAGGCTGGGCAGGTATCGGGTATCACTTTGTTATCCGCAAGGACGGCACGGTAGAACTTGGCCGCCCGTCGGAATGTGTTGGCGCGCACGCCGAAGGTTTTAACTATTGCAGCATAGGCATCCATGTCTGCGGCAACTTTAATATCGGCGAGCCTACCGAAGCGCAGCTTAACGCATTGCCGATGTTAATTGCAGACATCTGTGACGCATACGGTTTAATTGCCGCTGCCGACGTTGTTGTTGGGCACCGCGATTTAATGGCGACAGCGTGCCCCGGCAATAACCTTTACAGGCGCCTTGATACCATTCGCGGTAACGCCGAGTGGTACAGAAACCATTAACTTTGCAAAATTAGCTGTTTTTGCAAAGTTGGCAGAACTGAATTGCAAAAGTTGGCATTTTTACAACTTGAAGGGGGTGAATGATATGCAGACTATTAAAAATATCGTAACTGATAAAAACTTCTGGCTTGGCTGCGCAATAGGCTTTGCACTTGGCGCATTGCATCATTATTTTGGACTGTAACCAAAAATAAGCACCGCTTACGCCGGCGTGTGCGCTGATTTATAATGGCTATGCTTATACTTTTATGCAAACCAAGTAAAAACGGCGTATGCGCCAAATATGGCGGCGTATTAGTAAAATGGAGTAAAAAATGGAAAATGAGCAGAAAAAATCTGATAATCATAATCGTATTTACGTTATTATCGCTGCTGTACTGTTTTGCGCCGTGTCTTATTGCGCGGTGCGCGGCTGCGGAAGCGATGCCGGAACAGACCGGCTATATAAAAGTACCGATAGCTCAGTGGAACGAATTGAAGCAGAACACGCAGCTGTTGGACGCGAACTTGATAATGTTACAGGACAGCTTGACAGCGCAGGAGCAGCGCTCGACCGAGCTGATGAACTTATTGACAGAAGCCAGGAACGAGTTACAGAAAACGCAGAAGGCATTAGCGACTGCCAACGCATCGTTGGAGAATGCAGAGAAATCGTTGCAGACAGCCAACGAATATACAGTGAAGTTGAGAAAGCAAATAGAGCGGGAACGGGAAGCAGCGGCTGAGGAACGCGAACAAGCTTACTGGAAAGGCTGGCTAAACGGCTTTTGTGCTGGCCTTGTGACTACCGGTATCGCAGTTATTACAAAATAAAAATAGCCCTTATCGGATTTTATTTCCGATAGGGGCTGTTTTTTATACTTGTTTTTAATTTACGTTCGGTTTACAATAAGAAAAACAAACATAAGTTTGTAACAAAATAAGGGTGTTGGCTATGCGAACTATTTTACATGTTGACTTGAATAATTTTTACGCTTCAGTTGAATGTTTATATAATCCGGCTCTGCTTTTAGATAGGTGTGGAGGGATAGCTATGAAATACATAGAAGTGACTGCAAGGTTTGAAGCCGGAACGGGCAAAGTTATACCGGTATCATTTATGTGGGATGGGCGGCTTATTAAAATTGATAAAGTGTGTGATGCAAGGCCGGGCGCATCGCTAAAATGCGGCGGACAAGGTATGCGGTATACATGCCAGGCAAAAGGATATACGTTTTATTTATTTTGTGATATAAATAGATGGTTTTTAGAAGCTATAAGTTAAAATTTTAAATAGGTTTGTATATATTGTTTGATTTTTTCAATGGTTACATCAGATACTTTTTTGTTATCTCTGAAGTTATAGTATGTTTTGCTGTCAATATTAATTAGCTCACAAGCTTTTCTAATACTTTGACAACTTAATAGACGTGCTTTTTCTAATTTTTCTTGTAAAGTAGTTTCCGGCAATTTATCGGCATTGGTAATATAATAGCTGGGTATATTTAAAGCGGCAGCAATTTTTTGTATGGTCCTTAATGCTAAATGGCAATCTTTAGTTTTGAGTTCAAACAAACTTAACGATGAAGCATTTAAACCAGTTAAAATACTTAAACGTTTAATTGTATATCCTTTTTGAAGTCTGTAAAATCTTACTAATTGCCCACAGTGCCGAATTTTTGGTCTTACTTGTTCAAGTGCTTGATGCCCCTGCGGTTGGAACGGCACGCGCGACAAAGTGCATGAATGTGTCTGCAAGCCGCACGAGATAGAACGCTATAACCGCAAAATTTCCGGGCCGCTTTTGGACCGCATTGATATACAAGTCAGCGTGCCGCGTTTGGAATATGATGAGTTAAAGGATAAATCTGCCGGTGAAACATCAGCCGTTATTCGCAGCCGCGTTGTAAAAGCACGCGAGGTACAGTACAAGCGTTTTGCTGGCAGCGGCGTACACTGCAACGCGCAGATGAACAAAAAGCAGCTTAATAAATTCTGCAAATTAGAGCCGCAGGCGGAAGCTATGCTGGGCAAATACTTTGCGGCGCTGGGGTTAAGCGCGCGTACGCACGACCGCATTATTAAAGTGGCGCGCACTATTGCCGACCTTGCCGGTGCGGAACAAATTACTGCGGTGCATATTGCCGAAGCCATACAACTGCGTACAAGCGTGCAAAGATAAGCAATATTTTTTTAATAGTAAACATTTACGTCGCATTTTGTGGTAAAATATAACATATTTATAATTTTAAAGTACCTAAAGAGGGGGAAGCAAAATGCGCATAGTTTTAACAATCGTAGGTAAAGACAGAGTCGGTATTATAGCCCGCGTCAGCAATGTGCTGGCGGAGCATAATATCAACATTTTAAATATCAACCAAAATATTATGGACGGCTTTTTTAACATGGTTTTAATTGCCAATATGGAAAACGCCGATTTGCAGCTTGCTGAACTGAAGGACGTGTTTACCGCGCTCGGCAGCGAACTTGGCGTGGATATCCGCGTGCAGAGCGAAGAAATTTTTACCGCTATGCACCGCATTTAGGAGGCTGCCATGTTTGAGATTAAAGACGTACTTGAAACCACGCGCATGATTACCGAAAATAATCTCGACGTGCGCACCATCACCATGGGCATTAGCCTGCGTGACTGCGCGCACCCGGATATTAAGGTAACTGCGCAGAAAATTTACGATAAAATTACCAAAAAAGCCGAAAACCTTGTTAAAGTAGGGCAGGAACTGGAAACTGAACTGGGCGTGCCCATTATTAACAAGCGCGTTTCCGTAACGCCAATCGCCATTGTCGGCGAAAGCTGCGGCGCTAAAAGCTATGTGCCGCTGGCAAAAGCACTGGACGAAGCAGGACGTACTATCGGCGTAGATTTTGTGGGCGGTTTTTCCGCACTGGTAGATAAAGGCTATACTAATGGCGACCGCAAACTGATAGCTTCTATTCCTGAGGCACTTGCTGAAACGCAGATTGTCTGCTCGTCTGTCAGCGTTGGTTCAACCAAATGCGGCATCAATATGGATGCCGTTGCTGAAATGGGGCGCATCGTAAAACAAACGGCAGATTTAACAGCCGACCGCGATGCTATCGGCTGTGCTAAATTGGTTATCTTCTGCAATGCCGTGCAAGATAACCCGTTTATGGCGGGCGCTTTTCACGGCGTTACCGAACCGGAAAGCGTTATTAACGTCGGCGTCAGCGGCCCTGGCGTTGTAAAGCACGCGCTGGAAGCAGTGCGCGGCGCTGACGTTGGCACCGTTGCTGAAACCATTAAAAAGACGGCGTTTAAAATTACCCGCGTGGGCCAGCTGGTAGCGCAGGAAGCGGCGCGCCGGTTAAATACGCAGTTTGGAATTATTGACCTTTCTTTAGCGCCTACACCGGCGGTTGGCGATAGTGTAGCGCACATTTTGGAAGAAATTGGTCTGGAAAGTACTGGCGGCCCTGGTACGACAGCGGCGCTGGCGATGCTTAACGATGCCGTTAAAAAAGGAGGCTTAATGGCTTCCAGCTATGTTGGCGGGTTAAGCGGCGCGTTTATCCCCGTCAGTGAAGACGCTGGCATGATTGCCGCCGTAGAACGAGGCAGCCTGACGCTGGAAAAACTGGAAGCTATGACCTGCGTTTGTTCAGTAGGCCTTGATATGATTGCTGTGCCCGGCGATATTACGGCAGAAACCATTTCCGCAATTATCGCAGACGAAGCAGCTATTGGAATGATTAATAACAAAACTACTGCTGTGCGCCTGGTGCCTGTACCGGGTAAAACCGTCGGTGACAGGGTAGAATTTGGCGGACTTTTGGGTTACGCGCCCATCATTGCCGTCAGCAAATTTAAACCGGACGCTTTTATCGCCCGCGGCGGCAGAATTCCTGCGCCGGTAAGGAGCCTGACCAACTGATGCGCAAACAACAGCGTGAAGAAATTTTAAAAGTTCTGGAAGAAACTTACAAAGATACTAAAACGGCGCTTAACTATAACTCTCCGTTTGAGCTTTTGGTAGCGGTAATTATGTCCGCTCAGTGTACGGACGAGCGCGTTAATAAAATTACGGCGAGGATTTTCCCAAAATACAACACGCCGGAAAAAATGGGCGCGCTGACTCAGGAAGAACTGGAAAACGAAATCCGCGACTGCGGCCTGTTCCGTGCCAAAGCCAAAAATTTACTGGCAACCTGCCACATGCTGGTGCAGGAATATAACAGCACTGTGCCCGACACGATTGAAAAGCTGATGACGCTGCCAGGCGTGGGCAAAAAAACCGCTAACGTAATTGCCAGCATTATTTATAACGTTCCTGCCATTGCGGTAGATACGCACGTGTTCCGCGTTTCGCACCGGCTGGGGCTTGCTAAAGGCGGCGACCCGCTGGCGACGGAAAAGGAATTGCAAAAGGCAATTCCGATGGAAAAGTGGAGCGACGCGCACCACTGGCTCATCTGGCATGGGCGTAAAATCTGCAAAGCGCGCAAACCGCTGTGCAGCGAATGTATGTTGCTTGATTTATGCCCGTACAAAGAAAAGAATTTTGTAAAATAATATGGCTAAAATAAAAACTCCCAAGGCTTTTGCTTTGGGAGTTTTGCTGTATATAGTTATTTCTTTTTATCCTTGGGCGTTACGCTGATTTCAAACAACCTGTCCCACGGAAAACCGATTTTAAATTTAAAATCTTTGGTAAAATCGTACCTGTCAGCCAGTGTATTGCAGGTTTCCTGCGCCAGCTCATAAACCTGCTTTTGGCTAGCGCCAAGCTTGTACACGGAATCTTTTTTGCCGCTGCTTTCCAAAAATTCCGTGGCGTCGCGCCGCGCGTTAGATTGGTAAAACCAGTCGTCAACAAGGCGCAGCCGCATCAAAAGAGCGTTGTCCTCATCACTAATCTGCGGCGCTAAAATGCCCTGCGCAATGGCAAAGCCTATGGTGTTATCGGCGGTGTTCCAGCCGTTGTAGGCGGTTAGTTTCTCTAAATTGCCGCGTTTGGCAAATTCGTTCATAAAGCCGTTGTCCGCACCGTTGGAATACGTAACGTCCGCCAGCGAAACAGATGTGCCGCTATTTAAAAAGCTTTCCAGCTGGCTGATGTACTTTTTATCGCGCGGCGAAGCGAAAAACTGGTTGCTTGGCGCGGTGGAATCCATCATTACGCCGTCCTGCGGAGTGTTGACGGCAAGCACAAAATCCGCTTCGGCGGGGTTCGTGGTTGGGTGCGCGTCCGCCACAAGTATTTGCTGCGGTACGGATTCGCTTAGCGTACTGTCCGAATACTGCGGTACGGTTAAGCGCCCGGTGCCTTCGGCGTAATAAGTGTAAACAAGCGGGTGAGCGCGGTTTTTTTCGTTAACGGCGCGTGTTAAAAGCAGCATGCCCAGCTGGTCTACGCCGGGAATAATTTGAAAAATCTGGTCCGAAAGACCAAAGGCTTCGCGCCTGATATAGCGCGCTTCCATGTGCGTTGCTGAAAGCGGGGCGTTGTCGTCCTTGCCGATGGCAAAATAATGAAAGCGGTATCTGCTGGTCATATCGGCCAGCGATTTATTGACGTTGTAATTTTTAATGCGTCTTTGCAGCCAGTCGTTTAAATCGGCTTCCGGCAAATTATTTTTCAGCGCTTTTTTGGTCAGTGTTTCGCGCAGGTTTAAGCCGGTGGTGTCCTCTTTATCTATCAGTTCGGAATAACGGAAAATCGCAGGGCCTATTTTG
>DXVZ01000126.1 GCA_019417125.1 Phascolarctobacterium sp. | reverse complement strand
CTTCTTAATAATATAATCTGAAATTATAAATAGCATTATGACAGATGCCAAAAACCCCGAAACCATAAGGCATCGGGGTTCAGAAAATTAATTTATTTTGCCGGGGAATTACCAGTCAAGGTTTTCGGTTTCAGCGCGGCCTCTGCCGGTAAGGGCATCCAGCATAATGCGCTGTTCAAGCTGTGCTGCCAGCTTTTTGGTAAATTTAACGGTATCCGGGTTTACAGACATGCTGTCAATGCCGCTCTTGATAAGGAATTCGCAGAATTCCGGATATACGCTCGGCGCCTGGCCGCAGATAGAAACGGTTTTACCGTCCTTATGCGCAACTTCGATAAGGTGGCGGATTGCGCGGCGTACTGCCAGATTACGTTCGTCATAAATATGGGATACGGTATCGTTGTCGCGGTCGCAGCCCAAAATCAGCATCGTCAGGTCATTAGAACCAATGGAATAACCGTCAACATATTTGTTAAACTGGTCGGCAAGGATGATGTTGGAAGGAATTTCAGCCATCAGCCATACTTTAAAGTCTTTGCCGCGTACCAGGCCTTCGCCTGCCATAATGGCGGTAACTTTTTCACATTCTTCAACGTTGCGGCAGAACGGAATCATTACATTAAGGTTCTTTAAGCCAAATTCTTCGCGCACTTTGCGTACAGCCTGGCATTCCAGTTTAAAGGCTTCAACGTATTTCGGGTCATAGTAGCGGGAAGCACCGCGCCAACCGAGCAGTGCGGAAGGTTCATACGGCTCAAATTCGTCGCCGCCTTTAAGGTCACGGTATTCGCTGGATTTAAAATCGCTGAAGCGCAGAGTTACCGGGCGCGGAGCCATTGCCTGGCATACCTGGCGGATACCTTCGGCAAGCTGGTCAACGACTTTTTCCGGATGGCCGGTTTTAATGAGATACAGCGGATGTTCATGAATATAAGTAGTCCAAATAAATTCTTCGCGCATCAGGCCAATGCCGTCGCAAGGCAGTGCGGAATATTTTTCGGCAAGATCCGGGTCGCCCAGGTTCATATAAATCTTGGTACCGGTCGGAGGGAAGTATTCAGCAACAGGTGCAGCAGCCTGCGCCTGTGCTTCCGGTTTCTTTTCTTCCAAAATGCCTTCGTAAACAACGC
Source organism: Phascolarctobacterium sp. (assembly GCA_019417125.1). GTDB lineage: Bacteria > Bacillota > Negativicutes > Acidaminococcales > Acidaminococcaceae > Fusicatenibacter_A. The sequence continues at coordinate 1,780 of DXVZ01000126.1, read as the reverse complement.
CGTGGGTTGCGTCAACCGTTACGTCGATGCCGTTGGGCACAGTGGTGGTTGCGGCTTCGCCGCGGCTCTTAGTGCCTACAATACACGGAATGCCAAGTTCGCGGCTGACGATAGAAGCGTGACAGGTCATGCCGCCGCTGTCAGTAACAATGGCTTTGGCTTTCTTCATAGCCGGTACCCAGTCAGGCGCAGTCATTTCTGTTACAAGGATTTCACCTTCTTTAAACTCGTCGATGTGGGACGGGTCAAGAATAACATGCGTTTTGCCGGATACAAGGCCCGGGCTGGCAGGAAGGCCTTTAACGATAACCTTGCGGTCGGTAGTTGTGGCTTTTGTTTCAGCCTGCGGTTTCTTTTCTTTATTGCGGCGGCTCCAAACGGTTTCCGGGCGTGCCTGCAAAATCCAGATTTTGCCGTCGCGGGCGTCAACGCCCCATTCCATATCCATATAGCAGCCGTAATGCGCTTCAATTTTTTTAGCGTAACCGGCAAGCTCTAAAATCTGTTCGTCGGTAAGGGTCTGCACGTTGCGTTCTTCTTCCGGCACCGGCAGTTCTTCGCAGTCGCCGCCTTCTTTGCGCACAAGCATAATATCCTGCTCGTTTACGCAGCGGTCAACAATTTTATTTTCAGCTTTAGAAACGGTGTAGTTATCCGGGGTTACTGTGCCTTGTACAACATATTCGCCCAAGCCGAAAGCAGCTTCGATAAGGATGTTGCTATCGTCGCCGGTAGCTACGTTTACGGTAAACATAACGCCTGCGGCTTTACTGAATACCATCATTTGAATTACGGCGCTGAGTGCAACTTCGATATGGTCGAAGCCCTGTTTTTCACGGTAGTATACGGCACGGTCAGTAAAGCAGGAAGCATAACATTCCTTAACTTTGGCAATGATGTTTTCGGCGCCTTTTACGTTAAGATAGGTATCCTGCTGGCCTGCAAAGCTGGCGTCCGGTAAGTCTTCGGCAGTAGCGCTGCTGCGTACTGCAACATATGGGTCAGCTTCGCCTACACGTTTGCCAAGTTCTTCGTAAGCTGCGGCAATGGCTGCCTTTAAATCGTCCGGCATTTCTTCAGCCATAATGGCTTCACGCAGGCGTGCGCTTACATCGCGCAGCAGCGCGCTGTTTTCAACGTCAGTCAGTTCAGCCAAAATAGCCTGCATTTTTTCTTTCAGGCCGCTTTTTTCAATAAAATATCTATAAGCATAAGCAGTAGTTGCAAAACCATACGGTACCGGCACATCCGTTTTGGATGTCATTTCGCCAAGAGAGGAAGATTTCCCGCCAACAATGGCAACGTCTCCTCTTTCCATTTGCTCGAACCAGAGAAGAAATTCTTTTTCCTTATTCATGTCCGTTACTCCTTTATAATATACTTTTAGGGTTACACCCTTAATATAGTGTATACTATATCACACTTGTGTATTATATTCAAGTGCTTTTAACAATTACCGCAAATATTTTACAAAAGCCCGCCAATAAACCTGGCGGGCTTTGCAATTTTTAAGTGCTATTAAATTATTTGGGGTTATTGCGGCTCCACAGATAGCCGACTGCCATTAATGCAACACCTGCAACATCGGTGTACAGGCCCGGGTCGATAAGGCCAAGGCCGCCGAAGAAGAACAGGCAGCGCTGCAGGAAGTTAAGGTGACGGGTAAAGTAAGCGCCCATAGCAGCAGCAACGCCAACCATGCCCAAAATAGCGGTGCAGCACGAGAAGATTACTCCGAACGGAGTAGCGTTAATCATCAGGCTTTCAGGCGACAGTACAA
>DXVZ01000125.1:3657-13073 GCA_019417125.1 Phascolarctobacterium sp. | reverse complement strand
ATACAGGAGGACGATTTTTTATGGAAATGAAAGAAATGATTGCACGCATTAACTTTTTGGCAGCCAAAAAACGTACCGAAGGGCTGACCGAAGGCGAACTGATTGAACAGAAAGAACTTTACGAAGCTTACCTTGGCAATATCCGCGCGCAGGTAAAACAAAAGCTGGACAGCATAACCTTTGTTGGCGAAAACACGGTAAAACACTAATGTTTACTTTAGGAAACGGCACCATTTATTACGAAGACGCTTACCTGCTTATTATCAATAAACCTGCGGGCATGCTGGTGCACCCAACTGTTAAAGAAGGCGAAGGCACGCTGTACAACTACGTTAAAAATTATTACGAAGCACACGGCATCAATAGCGGCCTGCACCCGGTATCGCGGCTTGACCGCAACACCTCCGGGCTTGTCATCTTTGCCAAGCAGCCGCACCTGCAATTTTTGCTTTCACAACAGCAAATGATAAAAAAATACCTTGGCATCACAAACGCGCTGCCGCCTGCGCAGCAGGGCAGCATTGAAGCCCCCATCGCCCGCAAGGAAGGCAGCATTATCGAGCGCTGTATAAGTGAAAGCGGCAAATACGCCCGTACTGATTACCGTGTGCTTTATGCCAACAAAAATAAAGCACTGCTGGAACTGACGCTGTTTACCGGACGCACGCACCAGATACGCGTACACCTTGCACACATCGGCTGCCCGCTGTATAACGATAACCTTTACGGCACACCCGGGTCCCAAAGCCGCCACGCCCTGCACGCCTGGTTTTTAAAATTTACGCATCCTGTTACCGGCAAAATTTTAGAAATTTCCGCCGCGCTTCCCGATGATTTGCGTAAAATTATATACTAAATATCAATATAGTATGCTATAATTAACTTATAAAATTCTTGCAAAGGAGTTGTAGCAAATGCCATTAGTAACATCTACCGAAATGTTTAAAAAAGCCTACGAAGGACATTACGCTGTTGGCGCATTTAATGTCAATAATATGGAAATTATACAGGGCATCGTATCTGCCGCCAAAGAGGAGCAATCGCCTTTGATTTTGCAGGTTTCCGCAGGCGCACGCAAATACGCCAGCCACATTTATTTAATGAAACTTGTTGAAGCAGCCGTTGAAGACACCGGCCTGCCTATCTGCCTGCACCTTGACCACGGCGAAGATTTTGAAATTTGCAAAGCCTGCGTCGACGGCGGTTTTACCTCCGTTATGATTGACGGCAGCAAGCACCCGTTTGAAGAAAACATTGAACTGACCAAACGTGTTGTTGACTACGCACACAACAAAGGCGTCGTTGTAGAAGCTGAACTCGGCCGCCTTGCCGGTGTTGAAGACGCCGTTAAGGTAAATACTAAAGACGCTACCTACACCGACCCGGACCAGGCGGTGGAATTTGTAGAACGCACCGGCGTCGATTCCCTGGCTATCGCCATCGGCACCAGCCACGGCGCTTATAAATTTAAAGGCAAACCGGAACTTGATTTTGCACGTTTGGAAAAAATCACCAATATGCTGCCGGGCTTCCCACTAGTACTGCATGGCGCTTCCACCGTTATCCCCCAGTTTGTTGAAGAATGCAACAAATATGGCGGCAAACTGGACGGCGCACAGGGAGTGCCCGAAGATATGCTTTTAAAAGCAGGCAAATTTGGCGTTTGCAAAATTAACATTGATACCGACCTGCGCCTTGCCATGACCGCTTCTATCCGCAAATATATGTACGAACACCCCGCAGATTTCGACCCGCGCCAATACTTAAAACCTGCGCGCGAAGCCATTAAACAAATGGTAATCCACAAAATGCGCGACGTACTGAACAGCAGCGGCAAACTGTAATAAACTTTATTAAATTAAGCAAAAGCACTTGTATTCAGGCTTAGCCAGATGCAAGTGCTTTTGTTTTGCCTTTTTACTTTTTATTTGCTATCATAAAAAAACAGCAGTAAAATAAGTTTTCATTTGTTTATCATTTTTAAACGTTAAAATTAATACATCTAAATAAGGAGTGTGGTTAACTATGAACTTCCGCAGCGGTAAATGGAGCGCTGCCCTGCTCGTTGGTATTCTTTTAAACCTGCTTTGTGTATTAAACTGTTTAGCGGCTGATACTGTCAGCCAGGTTAACTTACATATCGGTCAAACGCCGGATGCAGTTTACCTTACCTATTCCGCTCCTGATGCGGCGCAAACAGCAGTTTCCGTCACATGTACGGACGGAACAACTGCCTATACCGCAGCTCCTGCTTGGTCAGATTCAGCGGGAAAATACCTTTATTCCGCTAAGATTGATGGCCTTACCCCCAACACTTCCTATACCTATAATATTGCAGGCGCGTATTTTGGCACGTTTAAAACTCCCGCCAAAGCCGGATCTTTTACCTTCGCCTTTATAACCGATACGCAGATTGGTTTTGCTTCTGACGCTAAAGCAACAGGAGCGCTGTTCTCCTTGCTGAACAGCTATGATGATTTGGCTTTTGCCTATATTGCCGGAGATATAACGGACACCTCCCGCAATGAGCGGCAATGGGAAATGCTGTTCCAAAGCGGCGGCGTAAATTCCGCTGCTGGGCAAACATTTTTGGGCAACAACATAATTGCCGTTGCCCAAGGCAACCATGATAACAGCAGTTTCAGCGGGCACATTACCGCCCCCTGCGCCAACAGCTATGTTGGCCCTGCCGTTTATTCTTTTGATTACAGTAATGTTAAATTTGTGGTTTTAAACATGAACAACCCGGACACTTGGGCTGCACAGGCTGCTTTTTTACGCTGTGAAGCTGCCGATGCCAAAAATAACGGCAAGTGGCTTGTGGTAGGTTTCCACCAGTCGCTATATTCCGGCGCCGCGCATATTGTTGATTCGCTGCTCATCTCCGCCCGTAAATTCTGGTCGCCGCTGCTGGCGGAACTGGGAGTAGATGTGGTTTTGCAAGGGCACGACCACGTTTATACTAGAGGCTTTATAACCGCTGCAGGAACAAATGCAAACCTTGCCATGGCTGGCAGCACCTATCCGGCAAATTCCGGGGCTCCGCTTTACATAACCGGCGGTGAATCCGGCGCAGTTAAATGGTATGCCGCCCGCAGCTACCAGGTTTCCACAGGCGACCCTTTAACGCCTAATTACAGTTTTCTAGATGTAAATTCGGCTGTGCCTGCACAAAACCCTTGGGGCACGGATACCAGCAAAACACGTGAGCAAACATACACCCTGATTAACGTGGACGGTGATACCATGAACTTCTCCACCTATATGTTCCGCTACGATGGGCAAGCCGATAAAATGGTAACACCGCCCTATATTTACGACAGTTTAACCTTGTGCCGCTAAGCTGCCGCCTGTGCGAAAGCAGATTATTATAAAATTTTAACTATACCTGTAATATATCGTTCATATATAAAGCAAAACGCATCATACTTTTGTACGATGCGTTTTTTGTTTCGGTGTTATTCCAGCCCGTGCACTGCTGCCGCCATTTCTTTTACGTAATCGGTAACGGGCTGCACGCAGTCTATGCCGTATTTTCCGACAATTTTTACAACCGCGCTGCCTACTATCGCGCCGTCGCTTACTTTAGCCATATCTTCTGCCTGCTGTGGTGTAGCAATGCCAAAACCTACTGCGGCAGGCACTTTTGTGGCTTCGCGCACTTTTTGGACAATGGCGGCGATATTGGTGGTTATGTTTTGGCGAACGCCGGTTACGCCCAGCGATGATACGATATACACATATCCTTCTGCCTCGCGCGCTATCATTTTAATGCGCTCGTCAGAGGTCGGCGCAATCAGCGGAATTAAATCTACGCCGTACTTATGGCACAGTTCTGCCAGCGGTGCTTTTTCTTCGTAAGGCACGTCCGGCACGATGATGCCGTCCAATCCAACACTTTGGCAGGCCGCTAAAAATTTTTCGGTGCCGTAAATAAAAATGGGGTTAATGTAGGTTAAAAATACCAGCGGCACGTCCATTTTTTGGCGCACTTCTTTCAGCATGGCAAAAATTTTATCGGTGGTTGTGCCTGCGCTTAAAGCGCGGATGTTTGCCTGCTGGATAACTTCGCCCTCCGCCACCGGGTCGGAAAAAGGTATGCCGAGTTCGACGATATCCGCACCGGCATTTGCCATAGCAAGGATAAGTTCTGCCGTTACATCAAGGTTAGGGTCGCCCGCCGTTACGAACGGGATGAAGCATTTGTTGTGTTTTTTAAAGGCTGCTGCTATTTTACTCATGTAAATCTACCCCCATGTATCTTGCAATCGCCGCTACGTCTTTATCGCCGCGGCCAGAAACGTTTACAACGATAATTTTATCTTTTTGCAAGGTTGGCGCCAGTTTTTGCGCATAGGCAATGGCGTGGGCGCTTTCAATCGCCGGAATAATGCCTTCGGTTTTGGAAAGATAGCTGAAAGCCGCTACCGCTTCGTCATCCGTTGCCGATACGTACTGCGCGCGGCCGCTGTCGTAAAGCGCGGCGTGCTCAGGTCCGATGCCGGGGTAATCCAGCCCGGCGGAAATGCTGTAAACCGGGGCAATCTGGCCGTATTCGTCCTGCAAAAAGTAGGATTTCATGCCGTGGAAGATGCCGACGCTGCCGCGAGCGATGGTTGCCGCCGTCTGCGCAGTATTAATGCCGCGCCCTGCCGCTTCTACGCCGATAAGCTGCACTTCTTTATCGGGGATAAAGTCGTAAAACAGGCCCATGGCGTTGCTGCCGCCGCCGACACACGCCATCAAAATATCAGGCAGGCGGCCTTCTTTTTCCAGCATCTGCGCTTTTACTTCTTTGCCGATGACGCTTTGGAAGTCGCGCACCATTGCCGGGTACGGGTGCGGGCCCATTACGGAGCCGAGCACGTAAAAAGTATCGTCAACATGGGCAGTCCACTGGCGCAGCGCTTCGTTAACGGCGTCTTTTAAGGTTTTAGTGCCGCTTTCCACCGCCACTACTTTCGCACCCAAAAGTTCCATACGGAACACGTTCAGCGCCTGGCGCTCGGTGTCTTCTTTGCCCATGTAAACGGTGCAGTCCATATCCATCAGCGCCGCCGCCGTTGCGGTTGCTACGCCGTGCTGTCCTGCGCCGGTTTCGGCAAGCACGCGCTTTTTGCCCATTTTTTTAGCCAGCAGCACCTGCCCCAGCACGTTGTTTATTTTGTGCGAACCGGTATGGTTTAAATCCTCACGCTTTAAATAAATTTTTGCGCCGCCCAGGTCTTTCGTCATTTTTTCTGCATAGTATAAAAGCGAAGGGCGGTTGGCATAATCATGAAACAGTTCCTGCAATTCTTTGTTAAACTGCGGGTCGTTTTTATAATATTCATAAGCTTTTTCCAATTCTATTACTGCGTTCATTAAAGTTTCGGGTATGTACTGCCCGCCGTGGATACCGTATCTTCCGTTGCTCATTATTTTCATCCTTTCAGCTGTTTTATAAATGCTTTTATTTTTGCTTCATCCTTACTGCCGCAGGTTTCTACGCCGCCGCTTACGTCAACGGCATAGGGCTTTAAACCTTTAACGGCGTCCTTTACATTATCCGCCGTCAACCCGCCTGCCACAAAGTAAGGCTTATGTATTTTAACGCCCGCCAGCAGCTGCGTATTAAACTGTTTACCAGTGCCGCCGTAAGCGGATTTGCTGTAAGTGTCGAACAGCAGGTAATCGCAGTTGTAAAAGCCGGCGCGTTTGATATCCGTTTCGTCCTGCACGCGCACTGCTTTGATGATGGGCAGTTTGCAGATTTTGCGCAGTTCTGCAATATAGGCGTTGGTTTCGTCGCCGTGCAGCTGCACTAAATTTATAATGCCAAGTTCCGCAGCGGCGGCAATTTCTTCAACCGGCGCGTTAACGAAAACGCCGATGCTTTTAATTTTTTTGTTCAGCTTTGCCTTTAGCTGGCGCGCCGTTATTAAACTAACGTAGCGCTTACTGAGCGGGTAAAACACAAAACCCGCCATATCCGGCTTTTGCCGGTTAACTGCTTCAACGTCCTGTAAGGTTTTAATGCCGCAGATTTTTACCTTTACCATTACTATTCACCTGCCAGTTGTTTAAGCGTTGCTTTTACATCGCCGCTGCGCATCAGCGTTTCGCCTATCAGTACCGCATCCGTACCTGCCGCCTGTAGTTTGGCAACGTCGGTGCGGGTTTTAATGCCGCTTTCCGCCACAAAGGTTATACCAGGCGGCAGCAGTTTTTTTAGGCGCAGGCTGTTATTTAAATCTACCGTAAAATCGCGCAGGTTGCGGTTGTTTACACCGATAATTTCCGCACCGGCGTTCAGCGCCGTTTCCAGCTCCATTTCATCATGTACTTCGGTTAAAGTGTCTAGCCCCACGCTGTTTGCCGCGGCAAGGTATTCGCGCAGCGCCGTTTCATCCAGCAGCGAGGTTATTAAAAGCACCGCGTCCGCGCCAATGATTTTGGCTTCGTAAATCTGCGCTTCGTGTACTGTAAAATCCTTGCGCAGTACTGGCAGTTTTACGCTTTGGCTGATCGCCGTTAAGTATGCGTTGCTGCCCAAAAAATACTGCGGCTCTGTTAAGCAGGATATTGCCGCCGCGCCGGCTGCTTCGTAAAGCTGCGCCTGCTGCACCGGGTTAAAATCTGCCGCTATCAGCCCTTTGGAAGGCGACGCTTTTTTTACCTCGCAGATGAAGGAGAGCCCATCTTTTTGCAGCGCTTCGGCAAAACCTTTGTTTGCTTTTGGCAGCGACTCCGCCTCGCGCCGCAGGGCATTTAAACCGTATTTTTTTATCAGTCTATCCGCGCGCTCCTTAGAAGCCGACGCTAAAGTATCCAGTATCATTATGCCCTCACATATTGCTTAATTTAATCAGCTGCTGCAATTTTTGGTATGCCATGCCGCTGTCAATGGTGTCCTGCGCCAGTTTTACACATTCCGGCAAGCTGCCTTTGCCGCCCAGGTACAGGCTTACGGCGCTGTTTAAAACTACTGCGTCGCGTTTGCTGCCGCGCTCTTTGCCGTTTAAAATTTCCGTAGTAATCTGCGCGTTCTCCTGCGCGCCGCCGCCAACCAGGTCTGCCTTACTGCAGCGTTTAAAGCCAAGTTCCGCAGGGTCAAAAATGTATTCGGTAACTTTGCCGTTGTTAATCTCCGCCATAGTATTGGTTGCCGAAACCGTTACTTCGTCCAGCCCGTCGTTACCGTACACCACTATGCCGCGTTTAACGCCCAGGTTAGCAAGCACACGCGCCAGCGGCAGCACCAGCTCTTTTTGGTAAACGCCCAAAAGCTGCAAACTTGCAAAAGCCGGGTTTGCCAGCGGCCCGATGATGTTAAAAATCGTGCGGATGCCGATTTCCTTGCGGACCGGGCCTGCATAACGCATGGAAGCGTGGCAGGACTGCGCAAACAGGAAGCAAAGGTTGATTTTCTCCAGCAATTCTTCGTTTTTTTCTGCCGGCAGGTCTATTTTAACTCCCAGCGCTTCTAAAACATCTGCCGCGCCGCTTTTGCTGGATACGCTGCGGTTGCCGTGTTTTGCCACTGGCAGCCCAGCCGCACTGATTACAAACGAACTGGTAGTAGAAATGTTAAAGGTATTCGCACAGTCGCCGCCGGTACCGACTATATCGAGCACATCGCCGTTGGTGCGGATGCGGCTGCATTTTTCGCGCAGCACCTGGGCGCAGGCGGTAATTTCGTCAATCGTTTCGCCTTTCATGCGCATCGCGGTAATAAAAGCCGCAATCTGGGCGTTGGTTGCGCCGCCGCTCATAATCTCGCCGAAAGCTTCGCGCGTTTCGCTACTTTGTAAATTCTGGCCTGCTGCAAGTTTGGCAATAGCTGTATTAATCATGGTTGGTTCCTCCTTAATCTTTCAATTCAGTCATTCAAAAAATTTGCAAGTATTTTCATGCCGTCCGGCGTCATCACCGATTCCGGGTGAAACTGTACGCCGTAAATTTCGTAATCTTTATGTTTTAAAGCCATTATTTCGCCATCTGCTGTTTCGGCTGTTATTTTTAAGCAGTCCGGCAGGCTTTTTCTTTCTACAATCAGCGAATGGTAGCGCGCCGCTTCAATCTTGCCCGGCAGCCCGTAAAAAAGCTTATCGCCGGTATCAATTTTAATTTGGCTTTGCTTGCCGTGCACTAGCTGCGGCGCGGGCACTACTTTGCCGCCAAAAACTTCGCCTATCGCCTGGTGGCCCAAGCACACTCCCAATACCGGACAAAGGCCCGGCAGTTCTTGCAGCAGGCTTTCGCAAATACCTGCATCTTTGGGGTAACCCGGCCCCGGCGAAAGAATGATGCGCTGCGGCCGCATTTGTTTTATCTCATCAAGCGTCAGCGCGTCGTTGCGGTAAACCTTTACATCCGCGTTAAGCGTGCCGACGTATTGGTACAGGTTAAAAGTAAAGCTGTCGTAATTATCTATAATCAATATCATTGCAGCCCCTCCTCTGCGGTTTTGCGCAGTGAGCTTATGCAGGCGCCGGCTTTGTTGACTGTTTCGGCAAATTCGTAATCGGGCTTGCTGTCTGCCACGATGCCCCCGCCAGCCTGTACATACACCCTGCCGTCTTTTTTGACGATGGTGCGGATGGTAATGCAAATATCCATGTTGCCGCCGAAATCTATGTAGCCCATACCACCGCCGTAAATCCCGCGGCGCTGCGGTTCCAGTTCATCTATAATCTGGCAGGCGCGTATTTTCGGCGCTCCGCTTAACGTGCCAGCAGGGAAAACCGCTTTCAGCGCGTCCAGGCAGCCGCAGCCCTGTTTAAGTTCGCCGGTAATGCGGGTAGTAATATGCATAACGTGTGAGAATTTTTTAACGAATTTGTAATCCAGCACCCTTACACTGCCAAATTCGCAAACACGGCCTAAATCATTTCTGCCCAAGTCTACCAACATGTTGTGCTCGGCAATTTCTTTTTCGTCGGCAAGCAGCGCTTTTTCCAATTCCAGGTCCTGCGCTTCAGTGGTGCCGCGCGGCCTTGTGCCGGCTATCGGCATTACCGTTACGTTTTGCCCCTGCACTTTTACCAGCGTTTCCGGGGAACTGCCTGCAATTTCCACACCGCCGTTTTTCATCAGCACCATGTACTGCGAGGGGTTGGTAACCCTTAAAATGCGGTAGGCGTTAAACAGGTCGCTGTCGTATTCCGCCGTAAACTTCTGCGAGTAAACTATCTGAAAAGCATCGCCGTTTTTAATGTATTCCTTGCATTTGGCAACGGCGCTGTCGTAAAAGTCTCGCGTTTGGTTGGATTTGATTTCGCCAAGCTTTGCTTTGTTAAAACTTTGCGGCGTTACCGGCTGGTTCAGCATTTTTTCGATAGCCTCAATTTCACGCTCCGCTTTGGCGTAATTAACTTCCGGGTTATCGGTTTTAACGTTTACGATGATGAAAATTTTTTGCTTTAGCTTGTCAA